>JBJHBD010000022.1:0-29819 GCA_050485305.1 Gemmatimonadota bacterium | reverse complement strand
CATTCCCCCGGTCCCAGAGGACCGCGTGTCGCGCGCTGAGGCGCCCCACGGCCTGATCGCAGTCACCCGAGATTCCCACCACCTGCCCTCGGTTGTTGATGGCGGTGGCGGCGGAGACCGAATCTCCCGCCACGGGCGGCAGCTCCTGAACCACGCTTCCGTCGGGACCCCAGATCACGGCGCGGAACTGGAATACCTGACTTCCGGGGAGGCAGGTGGGGTCCCGAACGGTGTTTTCGGCCCACCCCACAATCTGGCCCCGAATGTTGACGCCGGTGGCGAAGCTGTTGTTCCCACCGAGGGTGGAAAGCTCGCGCATCCCGCCGGCATCCCAGACGAAGCCACGGCAGATGTGCCCCGAGTGGATGGGGAAGCCGGGGAAGAAAAAGAAGCAACTGAAGTTCTGCCCCTCCGGGTCGAGGTCGGCGGTTTCGGAAATCCCCACCACCATTCCGGACTGGTTCTGGCCCGGCCAGACGACGCTGCTGTTGGGGCCGCCCAGCGTCCCCAACTCCGTCATCACCCCGTCCCGCCAGACGGCGGCCTGCTGCGTTCCACCTTCGGGATGCACGGAGAATCCGGCGATCAACCCGTTGTTCGTCACGCTCCGCCCCTGGGTCACCCCACCATCCATGAAAGGGAGGGGCACCACGTCAAAGGTCCTGGCGGACGCGGCGAGGGAGGGGGTGGGGTCCACATCCGACGCCGAGGGGTGGGGTTCCGCGGGGGTGGTACACGCGGAGAGGGCCCCCGCCCCAACAGCAAGTGCAAACAGATATCTGGATCTCACAGCAGCCTCCTTTCGTCTCGGTGGACGATTCGAGTGGGGAGTGCCATGACCGATCGGCCTGCGTCTCCAGTGGGACGCACCGGCACCTGGGAAGCTACGGAGAGGGTGGGGAGGGTGTCTGGCCGAATTCGGACCTGAAATCGCGGTGTCGAATTCCCCTGACCTTGTTCGACTTCAGGTGAGGATGGGTGGGCGACGTGTCGGCTCTCGCGGGCCCGGTCTACCCCTCGCGCCGGGATGCAAGAACGGCACCGCCCAGCACCAGGACCACGCCGGATACGGCGAGGGCGGTCACCTGGTCGCCTCGGAAGACGACCCCGAGGACAAGAGCCACCACCGGAATCACATAGGTGATGAAGGAACTCCGGGTGGCTCCGACCCGCCTGGCAAGGGATCCGGCGAGGGCGTACGCCAGCCCGGTGCCCATCACTCCGAGGACGGCAACTGCGAGGGTCGAGGTCCAGAGGAAGGTGGAGCGGGAGAGCCCCAACGCCCCGAAGGGTGCGGTCCAGAGCGTGCTGAGAGCGAGCATGCGGGCCATGACCGGCAGCGAGCCGTAGCGCTGGAGTAGGGGGACTGCGATGTTCACCGCGAGGCCGTAACACATGGTGGCCAGTACCACCAGGGCTACACCGAGAGCCTGTGCTTCACCCTTTCCCATCGATGGGAGACCGATGGCTACGACCCCGGCGAACCCCACCGCGAGTCCCAGGAGCTGCGCCCCCCGCGGAAGGCGCCTGAGCATGAGCGCCGCGATGGTGGCGGCGAAGATGGGGAGCCCGCCGTTCAGCATCCCGGCTACGGCGGAGTTGATCCACTGCTGGGCGATGGGGAAGAGGGTGAAGGGGAGGGCCACCCAGGTCACCGAAAGCGTTATCAGTCGCGGCCAGTCTTCCCGTTCGACCGGTCGGCGAGCTCGGGGTACGAGCCAGAGGACCATGGCGCCGAGCGCCACCCTCGACCAGGTGACGAGACCGGGGTGGAAGGCGTCGAGCCCCACATCCATGAAGAGGAAGGAGGCGCCCCAAATGAGGCCGACGGAGAGGAAGAGGGCCCATTCCGCGAGGCCGAAGGCCTGGGTGTGGGTCCCGATGGCTGTGGAGAGGATGCGGGGTGTACGGGCCGGGGCGGGGGCGTCTGGCATCGATCCGATCGTCGGAGGGGGGCGTGGGTCTGCCTCGGGAGGCGATCGGACTTCTACCCCTCGTTGTTCCATTTCCCTGTGCGGTCCATGAGAGGACCCGACGTTCCACCACTTCACCATCAAGACGTATGGAGCCACACATGAAGCGGAATCCGATCTTCGGTTTGGGGATGCTCGCCTTCGGCGTTCTGTTGGGGGGTCTTGGGGCGAACGTGCCCTTCGCGTCGGCGGCAGCCGAGGACGTACGCACACCCCACCTTCCGTACCTCGAGATCGTGACTCGGGACGTGGATGGGGTCGTCGCCGCCTATTCCTCGGCGCTGGACCTGGCGTTCAGTGAGCCGGTGGCCGCCCTTGGTGGGGCGCGCACCGCAACCATGGCCGGCGAGGGACTCCTGGGGGTGCGGGCACCTCTGCGACCCGATGAGAACCCCATCGTGCGCCCCTACTGGCTCGTACCTGACATCCCCGAGGCAGTCGAGTCCGCGGTGCGGGCCGGAGGCCAGGTTGCCCATCCTCCGTTGGAAATTCCGGGGCACGGATGGTTCGCCATCTACTACCTGGGAGGGAATGACCACGGATTCTGGCAGTACTGACCGGGGGAGAGTTCGGGAACCGGAAGGCACCCGCACTCGATTTCGACCTCCCGGTACCATCACCACCCACCGAATGAGACGAGAGTGAGGCCGTCATGAAGGTGAATAGCACCATTCCCATATTCCGAATCTTCGATGTGGCGAAGGCGCTGGAGTTCTATCGACACTATCTGGGGTTCGAGGTGGACTGGGAGCATCGTTTCGATGAACGCTCACCCGTCTACATGCAGGTCTCGAGGGAGGGGTTGGTCCTTCACCTGTCCGAGCATTACGGAGACGCCACTCCCGGGAGCACGATATATGTCTCCGTGGAGGATCTCCCCTCCTACCACAAGGAACTCTCGGAGAAGCAGTATTCCTACCTCGGTCCCGGCATGGAGCGAACCCCCTGGGGATCGCGGTGCATGGAGTTGATCGATCCGTTCGGGAACCGGCTGCGGTTGGATGAGGCGTTGACGGAGGAGTAGCAGGTGGCGAGCAGGGTTGCGCGACGCGGGAACCGTCCGAGTCATGTTTGAGGCGGGGAGTATCGCAACGGGAGAGCGGCTACGGATGAATCCGATTCGAGGCAGAGCCGCATATGATTGCGACGATGCCGGACCATGAACTCTGGATGGCCTTCTTCAGGGATCCGGACGGGAACCTCCTCGCGTTAATGAGCGAGGTGAGGTGACGTACCCCCCTCCGACTCAATGCTCCTGATGAAGTGTTCTTTTCCGGCTTGGTAGGCGTTCGCATCCCTGCCACCTTCCGCGGCGAGACGCTGTTTCAGTGCGCAGTACCGAGCGGCAAGCGCCGCATCACCCCGTAGGCGGTCTCGAAACCGGAGGTGCCTGGCCACGTGGGGACTTCCCTGAAGGAAGGCATGGATGTGGACCTTCCATTCAGTGCTCGTAGCTGGGCGGGAAAAATATCGACGACCGGGTATGCCGTATTCTCCCCTGGCCAGGTACCCTCGACGTTCCAACTCGGGTGTGACACCATCGATCACTCCGAGGTCGGTGACTTCAACGAGGATATCGATCACCGGCTTGGCACAAAGTCCTGGCACGCTGGTGCTTCCGATGTGATGGATTGATACGGGTTCAGCTTCGAAGACGGCCCTGAGACGGGCAGCTTCCACGCTGAATGCATCCGGCCAATGCCTGTCGTAGGTAACGACCTGAACCACGTTGACGAACCTCCAGGACTATCCGCCCGCGGAGCGAAGGAAAGGACGGTGACGCGCCACCCCGGTGAGACCGCTCCACGCAATGCGGTGAAACCGGGCATCCATTTCTCCGGCGTCGGCATGATCACGATGGGAGAGCCACCATCGCATCAACTCCACCAGGGCTGCAGCGAAGATACGCGCCATAGCACTCCGTGGTAGGGCCGTGGCCGAGGTGGAGGGCGTGATTACCGCGAGGCGCCGCTCGATGAGTCCCGCCAGATGGCCGGTGAGGAGGTCGAGAACGGGCTCGCGCATGGGGGACCGCTCCAGTGCATCCTGAAAGTGGTGGTACTCCGCCACATGACTGAAAAGCTCCGTTACGGGAGCGAGGCGCATCGAGGAACCGGACGTCGCGACGAATCCCCTTTCGAGGAACTCCAGGTACCTCTCGGCGTCGCTCAACAGCAGGTCGTTCTTGTTGCGAAAGTGCGCGTAGAACGTCGTGCGCCCGACCCGTGCCCGGTGAAGGACCTGCTGGACGGTGATGTCATCAAAATCCTGCCCGAGCATGAGCTCCACCAAAGCAATGCCGAGTGCCCGTCGTGTACGCAGGACACGCCGATCCTCCTTCGTTTTCCGAACATTTCCCGGTCGCTCGTTCAGGATTGGCTCCGTTGAGATGACATCGCTGGGCTCGAACGCCTACGTTTTTCATCGACACGATACGACCCTTACCTGGAGCTGCCAATGCGACGTGAAAAACTGGGCGGATGGTGCATGATCACGGGGGCAGTCCTGGGGCTGGTTACCATGGCGTTTCACCCGACCGGGACCGATCGCCCCCTTCTCGTGCTGAGCGTCCATGCCGTCGGGCTGTCGGCGCTCCCCCTGACTCTCTACGGCGGCTGGGTCCTCACGCGATATCTGTCGGCTCGTGGTCCGCTTCCGGAACTGGCACTCACCTTCTATGGCATGTCCACGGTAGCCGGTCTGCTGGCGGCCACCGCGAGCGGATTGATGGCGCCGGCTCTGGTCGCGCGCGCGGCGGAGCTTGGCACGGAGTCCGGTTTGACAGCCATCGGAATGACGTCCTACAACCATACCCTGAACCAGTCCTTTGCGAAGGTGTTGGTCGCGACGTCCTCGATTGCCATCGCGCTGTGGTCCGCGCAGGTGGTACGCACGGAAGCGATGCGGCGAGCGGTTGGTTTCCTGGGCTGCGGAATTGGCGTACTCACGTTGATGGCCCTGTTCTCGGGTCACCTCGTGATGGACGTACATGGGTTTGGCGCCGTCATGCTGGTGCAGGCGATCTGGCTCATTCTCGTGGGCGTGGAACTCCGCAGCGTGGGCGTGGTAGGGCCCGGCTACGAGAGAGAAGAAGAGCGCCGTCGGCCATAAACGGGAGTCGGTGGGAGCCGGTCGGCTCCCCACCGGGACGTTGCGGAAACGGAGAAACCCCAGTGCATCCGGACACGCTGAAATACAATGAAGGGCGGGAACCCGGGGACAGGGAGATCTGTGATCTCCTTGCCCGGGAGATCGACCGCGGATTGCCGAACGCCGAGAACAAGGTGTGGCACGCTCACCCCGTATGGTTCCTGGATGGCAATCCCATCGTGGGGTACAGCAAGCAGAAGCCGGGGATTCGGTTGATGTTCTGGAGCGGTGCGGATTTTGGCGAGGCGGAGCTGAACGTGGTGGGGAAGAAGTTCAAGGATGCGTCGATCTTCTACACCGACGTCGAGGAGGTCTCCACGTCGGACCTTCGGCGGTGGCTCGAGAAGGCCGTCGAGGTGCAGTGGGACTACCGAAATCTGGCGAAACGGAAGGGTGGGTTGGAGAGGCTGAAGTAGCCAAGCGCCATGAGCGTCGATGTGAAGGTGCGGTAAGGCTTTTCCGTCAGGGGAGGGAGAATCGTTGCAATAGGGTGTGTCCGGGCACAGACTGGTTCCTGATCAGCGAGAAGGGAAACCGGTCCCGGGGCGGAGGAGGGTACAAATGGTGGAACGAGGATGACGACGGTGCGAAGAATTGGCCCATCCCTTTCCACCCTGCGGACGGTACCGACCCTGGTTCTCCTCGCCTTAGCCGCATGCCCCCTCAGTCCGGGCGTGGGCCAGGCGCAGGCGACTCCACCCGGCGCCGGCACCTTCGGGGAGGGACGGAACCACCCTGCACCCTCGTCGGAACTCCACCCCTGCGCTACGGCAACGGAGCGGTGTGATGGGGTGATCCAGGTGCCGTTGGACTGGGACAACCCCGGTGCGGGCGAGATCTCCGTTGCCTTCGCCTGGATTCCGCGAAGCGACACCACCCAACCGGCAACGGGGACAATTCTCGGGAATATTGGAGGGCCGGGGGCGGTCATCCGTTCGGCCCCGGTGTTCCTGCGGGTGCTGGGCCCCGTACTGGACCACCAGAACCTACTTCTGGTGGACCCGCGTGGGACGGGCGATTCGACCTCGCTCATCTGTCCGGAACTCGACTTCGGCGACCCTCGCGCCATCGCCGGCTGTGCCGCCGAGCTCGGTCCTCAGATCCGCTTTTTCACCACATCGCAGATCGTGCGGGACCTGGATGCGGTTCGGGACGCTCTCGGGGTGCCACGCATCTCCTTCTACGGGAATTCATACGGCACCGTCTTCGCGCAGGCGTACGCTGCACGATTCCCCCAACGCCTCTCCGCCATCTACCTCGACAGCGTCGTCCCCCTCGATGAGGGAGGATGGGTCTCCGGGGCCTGGCGTTCTCCGCTGGATGCCGTCGAAGCCATCTGCTCCCGCTCCCCCTCCTGCGCCGCCCTTCCCGGCACACCCACCACGACGGTGGAGGAACTCCTCGACCGGCTGAGGGCGGAACCGGATCCGCTGGTCCCCATCTGGACCTTCCGCGTCCTGGTGCAGGGGGTCAATGTGGTGGGCACCCGCGAGGTGACAGCAGCGACGGTCGCCTATCTGGATGGGGACGTCGCGCCGCTTCACCGGCTGACGGAGGGGTTTCGCGAGGGGAGCTGGATCACCGAACCCGACGATGCGGGAACGCTCGCCATCACCTGCTCCGACAAGAATTTCCCCTTTGAGCGGGGCGCCCCTCCCGGGGAGCGGAGGAGACAACTGGACCGCTTCTATGAGGTGGATCAGCCCTACAGGCCCCTGCGAAGATCGGAACTCCCGGAGTGGGGATTCGTGAATTGGACGGACCTCTGTATCCACTGGCCGACCCCCGGGAACGATCCCCCCGTTCCCCCCACCGCCACCCTCCCTTCGGTTCCGGTCCTGGTGGCCCAGTCCGACACCGACATATGGAGCCTCACCGATGTGAGGAAGGCGACAGACCGGTTCCCCTCCCGCACGGTGCTCGAAGTCCGAATGGGGGGGCACGCTGTGGCGCTGGGACAGTGGACCTTCAGCGAGTGCGTGCGCGGATTCATGAGATCCTTCTTCATGGAGCCGCGCCATCCCATGGCCGTCCAGGCACCCGACGACCCCGGCGGATGCAGTGGGGACAACTACCGGGCGGTGGGCTCCTTTCCCCGCACCATGGCCGAGCTTCCCCCGGCGATCACCGAAGACCTCGCCGAAGGCGATCGGATGCTGGTGGCCGCCACCTTCGCCACCGCGGCGGATGGGGTGGCGCGGAGAAACCCCTTTGATCGAGTTCTCCGTCCGCGGGACACGCGAGGAGTACGGGGAGGGGAGATGCGGTGGGATCCCCAGCTTCGCACCATTACCCTGGAAGGGGTTCGATTCGTGGAGGACCTGGCAGTCTCGGGAACGGTTCTGCTCAACCCCGACGGGGAGGCCGTTGCGGAACTCCTCGCGGAGACGGACGATGGTGTGGTGCGCGACCTGACCCTTCGCTGGCGCGCCTTCCTCGCCGAGAACGAGACCGAGGTCAATGGGACGATGGATGGACGGAGCTTCACCGCAAGGGCACCGCTGCACTGACCCGAGAAGTGCAGTTCCGCACCCAGGAGCCGTGGAATCCATGTCCGGAGCCGGCTCCGGTGTAGTCGCGGCCGTTCTCGGGCTTCTGGCACTCCTCCTGGTGGTGGGCCTCCTGATCTATCGGTGGGAGATGGCGGAGGCCCGGGAGCGGATCGAGGGCGGAGCATCGATCGTCGAATCGCCCTTCGGCCCCATTCAGTTCAGCCGGAGCGGGGAAGGGGCCCCGGTGCTGGTCATTCATGGCGCCGGGGGAGGGTTCGATCAGGGAGAACTCATCGCCGAAGCGGTGCTGGGGGATGGGTTTGACGCCATCACCCCCTCCAGATTCGGATATCTGGGATCCGGTGCGCCGGAAGGGGCGAGCCACGACGATCAGGCCGATGCCCTCGCCTGGCTTCTGGATCATCTGGGAGTGGGGACGGTGGCGGTGGTGGCCATGTCGGCGGGTGGAGGGGCGGGGCTCACCTTCGCCCTGAGATATCCGGATCGGGTGTCGTCGCTGACCCTCCTCTCGGCTGGGGTGGCCCCCGTCACCACGGAAGATCAGGCCGATGCCGACGCCAAGGGGAAGATGTGGGTGCGTCTTTCCCGGAACGATCTGGCGTACTGGACGGTCACCAGGCTCTTTCGGCGCCAGGTGATGGGGCTGATGGGAGCGGAGGGGGAGGTCGTCGCCGGGCTGGATCCCGAAGAACGGGAATGGATCCACCGGATCATCGACTACATGAACCCGGTGTCGCGGCGGTTTCCGGGGGTGGTGCTGGACAATCTGACCCCCCTTCCCGGGGATCGGATTTCCGGGATCGGGGCACCCACCCTCGTGGTGCATGCCAGAGACGACACCCTCCAGTTGTTCGAAAACGCTCTTTTTGCTGCCCGAACCATTCCGGGGGCCCGGTTGATGGAGTTCGAGGGAGGTGGGCACTTCGTCATCGTCATCGAGAGGGACATCGTTGCCCCGGCGGTCCGGGAGCACATCCGGGAGCACTTCCCGGCGCACCCATGACGCACTCAGCCCCGATGGAGGGGGAATTCCTCCACCGGGGCTCGTTGAGGCGACCCGACGGCTCCGAGTCAGCGTACCGCAGGTTCCTCAACGGTGAGGGCGCCCGTGCACACCGCAGTCTCCCCCGCATGGAGGGTCACATTCCAGGACCCGACTCGGGCCTCGGCGGGGTTCACGGTGAGAAGAAGGGGACGGGCGGGGTTGAAGGACACCACCAGCCGGCTGTCGTCGGCGACCGACGCGGCATCCACACCCTCCACCTCCTCGGAGGGGATGAGGCGCACCTGCGTCGTCTCGCCCCCTGCCGTCACACTGGACGGATCGAAGGAAAGAGTGCATTCGAGATCGGAGGCGACCGGGTCGGTCGGGGGAGTGGTCAGGGCGAAAAGCGCGAAGGAGCCGACAACGGCGGCGCTGAGGAAGTGGGCCTTGAGCATGGCTGTACTCCAGGTTGAGATCAGGATCTGAATTGCATCGACGGGACGATTTGGTCGATGCTGCGATGAACCTTCGCCTCCTGATAGGAGCAATGGGCATGCCATTTGGAGCGTGTCGTCCCATGATGCAGTGGGACAATCACTTGCGGTTCTCCTGGCGCCGGGGTGGTAGGAGGAGCGGGAGTGGGGATCCGGGAAAAATTCCCGGGTGGAGGCCGGTGCAGGGCCGCAAAGCCAGGGTGTGTGGTCAAGCAGTCGGCTTTCGAATGTCGATTTTATCCCATGGTGCGCGACTCAATCGTAAAACCCTTTCAACTACGCGGAGTTCGGGAAACCCATGAACGAGAAAGAACTGTTCACGAAGTTCTGGACCGAGGAGTCCGAGACCACTAAAAAGGTGCTGAGCCGGATCCCGGAGGGCTCCGACTATCGTCCGGACCCCAAATCACGAACCGCGCAGGAAATTGCGTGGCAAATCTATTGTGAAGAAACCATCATCATCGAGGCGGTAGAGAGAGGAATCATGAAGTGGGAACCGCTCCCCATGCCGGACTCCATGGCGGAGGTCCTCCAGGCGTATGAAGCGCAGGCGGTCACCCTGCCGGAGCGCTGGAGAGCCATCCCCTTGGACCGTTGGAATGGGGAGATGGAGTTCTTCGGATCGCGGCGTTCAGCCTCGGCGATGGCCTGGAGTTTCCTCTTCGACATCATCCACCACCGGGGGCAGATCACGACCTATCTGCGTCCCATGGGATCCACCGTTCCCCAGGTGTACGGCCCCAGCGCCGACGAGCCCTGAACGGCACGACGGATCTTGCGTCGGGTGCTCGGAGTGGGGATAGTTTCGAACCCTCGGAAACTCAGGAATTCCTTCTTCAGGAGCCATACGTGATGCCCTTCCACACCCATCTTCGCGCCTTCACACTTGTGGGGGCCCTCGCCTTCGTTGCCCTCGTGCCCGCCTCTCTCGCAGCCCAGTACTGCGTCGGAAGCCCCCTCTCTCCCGGCGAGGTCGGAGTGCAGGGGACGGTTTCTTTCGCCGACGGAGCGACCGGTTACGGCGCCGCGGTGGGAACCAATCTGGCCGGTCCCCTGGCCATCCGCGGTTCGTTCGGGATCCTGGATGTGGACAATGTGGATACCAACCTGAAGGAGCTTGCCGCCGGCGCCGCCTACGAGCTGGGGGTGGAGGGGGTGTCTCTCTGCCCCGTCTTCGGCGTGGGGTACGGATGGTGGGGGGATCGGTTCGCAGGGATCGACGCCGATATCTCCATCATCTCCATCCCGGTGGGATTCGCCGTCGGGGGGCGGGTCGGTGAGGCCGGATCGACCTACCTGATCCCGCATGCGGAGGGGGGAATTCTCTACGACCGTGTCCGCATGGACCTCTCCATGGGATCGGACCGCTTCACCGAGACGGACAGCGAGACGGAGTTCTACGTGCGGGGCGGCGCGACCCTCGTCTTCGGTCAGATGTTCTTCACCGGAGGGGTATCCAAGACCACCCGGGAAGAGTCGAAGGCGGTGGTGAGCCTGTCGCTGGGCGTCCGCTTCTGATCGAACGCCGGAGGGGGAGGGGGTGGCTTCCGAGGTTGGAGGTTACCCCCTCATCCCCCCCTCCAGCTCCAGGAGGTATCGCTTCCGGGGGAGCCCTCCTCCGAATCCCACCAGCGCCCCGTTCGACCCCACCACCCGGTGGCAGGGGATGACGACGGCGATGGGATTTCGACCGGTGGCGGCCCCCGCCGCCCGTGCTCCTTTCGGTGACCCCACCCGATGGGCCAGCTCCCGGTACGTGACGGTTTCCCCCGTGGGGATGGTCAGGAGCTGATCCCACACCCGGCGCTGAAAGGGGGTGCCCTGGGGGCGGAGCATGAGGTCGAAGCGCTCCAGCTCCCCACCGAAGTAGGCGGCGAGCTGCCTTCCGACCTCCGCGAAGGGGGCGGGGTCCGGGACCCATCCTTCCAGAGAGGCAGGAACGTCGCGGGACCCCTCCATATGAAGCCCGGTGAGCGCCTCTCCGTCGGAGACGAGGAGAAGGGAACCGATGGGGCTGGGGACGCGGGTGTAGCAGGTGGTCCGGGTCATGGGGACTCCGAGGGAGGGTGGGAGGTGGGTGAGGTGTCGGGAGCGGGGTCGCCGAGGCTCTCCCAGAGGTGGATGGCGGCGTACCCCCGCCAGGGGCGCCAGGGCTCGGCGAGGGTACGAAGCTCGGCGGCGGGGATCCGGTCGAGGGCGGTGCGGAGCCCCAGATCTCCGGCGGGGAAGGCGTCCGGCCAGTGAAGGGCTCGAAGGGCGATGTATTCGGCGGTCCAGGGGCCGATCCCCGGGATCTCCAGAAGGCGCTCCAGGGTGGGGTCGGGGTCGGTTCCCGGCTCCAGTCGGACCGCGCCCTCGGCCACCGCCCGACTCAACGCCACCACGGTGCGGGCCCGGGCCCGGGGCATTCCGAGGCGGGCCACCTCGTCGGGGTCCGCGGCGGCGAGGGTTTCTGGGGTGGGGGTGTGACGAACGAAGGATGGGTCCGGCCCCTCCGCAGCATCCCCGAAGCGCTCCGCCACCCTCCCCGTCAGCGTCGTCGCGGCGGCCACCGTGACCTGCTGCCCGAGAATGGCCCGGAGGGCGATCTCGAAGGGATCGAATGCCCCGGGGAGGCGGAGTCCGGGCCGGCGGGCGACAAGGGGGGCGAGGCGCGGATCCCGGTCGAGGTGCTCCCGGATGCGGTGGGGTTCGGCGTCCAGATCCAGGAGGCGTCGAAGGGCGGTGGTAAGGGGGAGGAGGGCGGGGAGGAGCTCGATGGCGGCCCGGACCTCCACCGCGGTCCCTCCGGGGCGGGGGAGGGCGAGCTCCACCCACCCCCGGTGCTCCCCGAGCCTTACGGTGCGCAGGTACCGATCTCCGACGACTCGCTCCACGCCGGGGACCGCTCGACCGGCGAGAAACCGGAGGAGCGCCGTTCCGTCGAAGGGGGGACGGAAGGTAAGGGTGAGTCGGAACTCACCGGAGTCGGTGCGGGGATCGGAGCGCCGGGCCGATTTCCGCAGTGTGGATGGACTCATCCGGTACCGCTCCCGGAAGAGGGCATTCATCCTCCGGAGGCTCCCGAACCCGGCAGCCATGGCCACCCGCGAGACGTCCAGGTCGGAGTCGGTGAGAAGCTGCTTCGCCAGGAGAAGCCTCCGGGTCTGGGCAAGCTGCACCGGACTCGCACCATAGCTCTCCCGGAGCGCCCGGCGAAGGTGGCGGGGGCTCGTGAAGAGGGAGCGGGCCAGGTCGTCCACACTTCCGGCGTTGAGCGCTCCCCCCTGGATCCGGTGGAAGGCCGCCTGGGCCAGCCGGTCATGGGCATCGGCGAGGGCTCGCCCCGGCGCCCGTTCAGGGCGGCACCGGAGGCAGGGTCGGAACCCCCCTTCCTCAGCCGCCGCAGCACTCGGGTAGAACCGACACCCCGCTCGCGCCGGGAGCTGTGCCGGGCAGATGGGTCGGCAGTAGATCCCTGTGGAATCCACTCCCACGAAGAAGACCCCGTCAAAGCGCGGATCGCGGGCGCTCAGTGCACGGTAGCAGGCGTCGGAGGTGAGGGTCATGGCCAGATGTCTCGACGGTTCGGATGGACGAGGCGATGAACAAGGGTAGCAACCCGAAGGCCCATCGGCTCGCCATTTTCGGACGTGAAGAGAGGCGAGGTCGCGAGAGGGAAGGGGCGGCGGGTTGCCCGGGACGCGCGGGAGCGCAAGGATGATGTGCGGTTCGAAGGCCGGGAGCGGGATCCCCATCCAAATACCATACATGGAGGCCATCCGAACATGGTCATCGTCATGAAGAACGTATATGACTCCGAAGTCGCCGCCGAGCTGGTAGCGCGGCTCAACGCTCTCACCCCCGAAACCCGCCCCCACTGGGGGAAGATGAATGTGGGACAGATGCTGGCCCACTGTTCGGTGCCCTACGAGATGGCCTTCGAGGACAAACACCGCCCCGCAGGCCCCCTCCTTCGCTGGGTCCTCCGCACCTTCGTGAAAAAGGGGGTGGTGAACGAAAAACCCTACCGAAAGGGGAGCCCCACCGCCCCGGCCTTCAAGGTGGCCCCGGACCAGGACTTCCACCGGGAGCGCGAGCGCCTCATCGGGTATGTGGAGCGGACGGCCCAGGAGGGCGCTCGGTACTTCGAGGGGCGCCCATCTCCCTCCTTCGGTCCCCTCACCTCCGGGGAGTGGAACAACCTCCTCTACAAACACCTGGACCACCACCTGACCCAGTTCGGAGTATGAGGCACACCCGCCGATGCGGTCCTGGAGGATGGGTCTTCTTTCTCGTCTTCCTTGCCGCGCTCCTCCCTCTCGCCGGGTGCGCCCCCGACCCCGAGCCGTGGGATCTCCTCATTACCGGGGCCACCATCGTGGATGGTACCGGAGCCCCGGGGTTCACCGGCGACGTGGGGGTGCGGGAGGGGGTCATCGCCCGGGTGTCCCGGCGACCGCTGAATCCGACGGAGGCGCGGCAGGTGGTGGAGGCCGACGGGCTCACCCTCGCCCCCGGGTTCATCGACCTCCACGCCCACCTGGAGCCCCTCCCCGAGCTCCCCGGCGCCGAGAGCCATGTGCGCCAGGGGGTCACCACCGCGCTCGGCGGCCCGGACGGATCGGGTCCCTGGCCTCTCGCTCCCTACCTGGCGGAGCGGGAGGCGGAGGGGGTGGGGCTCAACGTGGCCTACCTGGTGGGGCACAACACGGTGCGTCGGGAGGTCATGGGGACGGCGGATCGCGCTCCCACCCCCGAGGAGCTGGCCGCCATGGAGGCGCTGGTGGCCCGGGGAATGGAGGAGGGGGCCTTCGGCCTCTCCACCGGGCTCATCTACATCCCCGGCGCTTATGCCGACACCGACGAGGTCATCGCCCTGGCCCGGGTGGCCGCCCGCCACGGGGGGATCTACACCTCCCACCTCCGGGACGAAGGGCTCGATCTTCTGGCCGGAGTCACCGAGGGGATCCACATCGGGGCCGAGGCGGGGATCCCGGTGGTCCTCACCCACCACAAGGTCGTCGGGGCCCCCATGTGGGGGGCGAGCGAGCGGACCCTCGCCCTCATGGATTCGGCGCGGGCCGCCGGGATCGAGGTCATGGCCGACCAGTACCCCTACACCGCCACCCACACCGGGATCGGGATCCTCGTCCCCCAGTGGGCGCAGGCGGGGGGGACGGAGGCGCTGATCCGACGTCTCGACGATCCCATCCTCCGGGACAGCATTCGAGCGGGGATCCGGTGGAACCTGGTGAACGACCGGGGAGGGAACGACCTGGCGCGGGTCCAGTTTGCCCGGGTGAGCTGGGACCCATCGCTGGAAGGAGGGACGCTGCGGGATTGGGCCCAGCGGAAGGGGGTGGAGCCCACCATGGAGACGGGGGTCGACCTCGTCCTGGAGGCCATGGGGCGGGGTGGTGCCAACGTCATTTTCCACGTCCTGGACGAGGGTGACGTGGAGCGGATCATGGCCCACCCGCAGGTGGCCATCGCCAGCGACGGGCGCCTCTCGGAGCCTGGAGTGGGGCACCCCCACCCCCGCGCCTACGGGACCTTTCCCCGGGTGCTGGGGCACTATGTCCGGGAGCGGGGGGTGATTTCGCTGGAAGAGGGGGTGCGGAAGATGACCTCCCTCCCAGCGGAGCGGTTGGGGTTCGCCGACAGAGGGCGCATCGCCGAGGGGATGCGGGCCGACCTGGTCCTCTTCGACCCCGGCGCCATCCGCGACGAAGCCACCTTCCAGGACCCCCACCGACACCCCTCCGGGATCCCCTGGGTCTTCGTGAACGGTGTGGCGGTGGTGGCCGACGGGGCGTTCACCGATCTTCGACCGGGGAGGGTGCTCCGGCGCCCCTGATCCCAGCCCACGAACCACCCCGGACCACTCCCCGCCATGTCCGCCCTCCCCGACGATCCGCTCCTCGAACACCTCCTCTCCCACCCGGAGGTGTCCCGCTCCGCGTCGGCGCGGGAGCTGGCCCTCATCATGACCCGACCCACCGGGCGCACCTCGGCGGGGTACCCCTACCTCATGGCCCCCGCCTGGGTCCGATTCCGGGACTGGGTTCCCCACATCCTGGGTGCGGGGGCGGCGGTCCTCGCCGATGTGGAGCGGATCCGCGTGCTGGCCCGGGGCGCTCCCGGGGTGGAGAACACCGCTCTCGACGGGGTGGATGACGCGGCCCGAGTGGTGCGCCAGGTGGTTCACACCGCGGCCATCACCGCTCCTCCGGACCTGTGGCTCCTCCGGTGGGTCCTGGGGACGCTGGCGGAGCTGGGGGTCTCGGAGCGTCTCCTGGCGGGAGAGGTGGTTGGTACCGACGGTGATGCTCCGGGAGGATGGGTGCCGGGCGCCCTTCAGGTGGATCTCCGCTTCCTCCTCGCTCGAGGGTACCTCCTTCGCTCGGGGGACGGGTATCGGCTGGCCGGGGACGAGCACAGCAGGAGGGTCTTCGCCGAGGTGACGCGGCGCCCCGCGGGGCCCGCCGGGATGGCCGCGCTCTGGGCCAGGGAGATTTGCCGTGAGCTCTCCTTTGACGAGAGGGAGCCGCTACGGCGGGCCGCCGCGTCCCTCCCGGACGAGAGGCAGCGGGTTCCAGGGTTCTGGAGCGCCACCCCTGAGGAGATCGAGGTGGGGTTCCATCTGACTCCACTGGTGGTGGGGCTCCAGGCGGCGGAGCGGATCCCGGGGCTCCTGGAGGAGGGGAGAGCCGGAGCCGAGGAGGTCGGGGAGGAGGCGGCACACATCCTCAGGGTGGCCGGCGTCACCGAGGCCGACGGCCGCTTCTCGGCGGTGGGGGCGCGGGTCCTGGAGCGGGGGCCGGGCCCTATGGGGATCATCGAGGCGTACCACCCCTATCTCGAAGAGCTCCCCAGGATCCTCGGGGAGGCGGGGAAGGGGGCTTGGGTGCGGCGCTCCGCCAATGTGGCGGCGAGCCAGCTCGCCAATCGGAAGAGCTTCCAGGTGGCGAACGATGCGCTGGACCGGTTCGTGGCCGCCACCGGGTTCCGCTACACTCTCTTCATCGAGCACGCCATGGGTCGGGGAGAGGCCACCCGCCAGCGGTACGAGCGGAGTGGCGACACCGAAATCGTCTATGTGGGAGCCGATCTGGAGGATGCCGCCATCGACGCGGCGCTGGAGGAGCAGCGAGAGGGGCACCTCCCTTCGGGGATGCGCTTCGTCCGGGGAGCGGACATCGGAAAGCCGGAGACCCTCCTGAAGGCGTTGAACGAATGGGGGCTCGATCCCCGGGGGAGCGTGATGCTGGTGGGGAACGGCTTCCACGAAGCCCGGGACGTCACAGACGAAGAGATGGCGGGGATCTTCCGGGCGTACGGCGACGCGGGGATCGTCCTCCTCTTCACCGAAGAGACCTCCCTCTCCACCGACGACCTCCTGGAGACGGCCTGGAACACCTATCACGCCGGGTTTCGATATGTCCACGAGCGGAGTGGGCAGGGGCTCCGTCCCGCCTCTCAGGCCCCTCCATCGGCGCTGGAGGGGGTACGGAGGGCGAGCTGGACGGAGTGTGCCGAAGCCGGAGGGTATCTCCGGGCGGAAGCCTTCTCGGTGCGAAGTCGGACGGTGTACCCGTATCCGCCCACCACAGGGTACAATCCGGCCATCAGCGTGACCCATTTTTTCGTGCCGGAAGGGCTTTTTCGCGAGTCGGGCGGACCCGGTTCACCCCCCGAAAAAAAAGTTCTTGACATCCTTCGGGAGCCCGTGTAGACTACACTCACGCTTCGGAAGTGGCCCTTCGGTCAGGTGGCGATGGCCACCCCTGAAAGGTTCCGAAGATCGAGTCACCGGACGGGACGCCGATGCGGTGGCAGCGAGACGGGCACAGGAGTCCGGATCGCCGATGGAGGAGTCGCTGGTCTCCATCGTAGCCCCGGGAGCTACGGGGCGCCTGAGTCGCGGACCACGCGACGAGGGGAAGAAAGAAGAGCCGGTCGCCCTCACGTGGGCGTCTCCTGTCAAGACGGCTCCGAATTCGCCGGCGAAAAAAGAACCCCCCGGACCGCGTGAGGTCCGGGGGGTTTCTTGTTTGTCTGCGCCTTGCAATTCTACACCTGCCTTCGCGCCATTCCTACGCCAGCGTGCTCGGAAATCCCATCTTCACCATCAGATCGGCGCTGACAAAGCTCACCTTGTCCCGGATTTGAGTTCCCGATGGGTCAAGGGTGGCAACGGTGAGGGCCAAGGCGTGATAGGGGCCACGGGATTGCGTCCGGCAGTACTCGGCAAAGGCCAACTCGCCGTTCAGGGATGTCGGGAGGATCCGGAAAACCCCGGGACCGGGCGTTGCTCCCCACACCTCGTACCCGCGGTACACGACCCCGAGCGCCTCTCTCCCGACGAACCACGCCGGCCACGGAGGCATGGCATGGGTGGCATCGGTCGTCAGCATGGCGACGATGGCCTCCATGTCGCCTTCCTCCCAGGCTCGGACATACCGGGCCGCCATGGCGGCATACTGCGTTTCACCTATGCTCTGCGGCGGCCCGTCGGCCTCCATGGGGCGGTGTTGAGCGGTCGTGGTGCGGGCCCGCTGCAGCAAACTGTTTGCGGCCGCCACCGACGTGTCGAGGGTCGCGGCGACGTCGCTCGCAGTCCAGCCGAGGACATCCCGGAGGATCAACACGGCGCGTTGTCGGGGCGGGAGAATCTGCAGCGCCCGCACAAACGCCAGCCGTACGCTTTCCCGTAGCTCCATGATCGCGGCGGGGTCGGCGTGGCCGGGAAGCTGCGAGTCCGGATAGGGCTCGAGCCAGGGAATGTCGTGCCGCTGCTCGCCAAGTCCCTTCGCCGGATCTCTGGCGCCGTCGACATCCTGCGGGAGCACACGCCTGCGCCGCGCTCTCAACGCGTCGAGACAGGCGTTGGTCGTTACCCTGTAGATCCAGGTGCGAAAGGTCGCGCGTTCGTCATACGACCGGAGGCCGTTCCACGCCTTCATCAGGGCATCCTGCAGCACCTCTTCCGCATCGTGAAACGATCCCAGCATGCGATAGCAGAGCAACTGCAGGTCATGCCGGACCGGATCCACCATCTGGCGAAAGGCACCTTCGTCACCGGCGCCGGCGGCTGCAACGAGCGTTGCCTCGGATTCCATGGGTTCACGCACGACCGATGAGTTCTCCTGTCGGAGGACGTCTAACGTCCATGAGAGCCGGGTAGGAGCCGGCAGATCGATTTGACGGCAACACGGAGGAATGCAATGACGCTGTACACCCATCTGAACTTCGGCGGCAACTGCGAAGAGGCGTTTCGCTTCTACGAAGAGCATCTCGGCGGCAAAATCACCATGATGTTGAAGGGTAGTGAGATGCCGTCGCATGTCGAGGCGCCCCCCGGCTTCGAGAACGCGGTCATTCACGCCCGAATGAGTATCGCCGGCGTGGAGCTGATCGGAAACGACGTGCCGTCAGATTATTTCGAGCCGATCCGCAGCTCCTACCTGTACCTGGCGGTCGACTCACCGGAAGCGGCCGACGAGATATACGCCCTCCTGGCCGAGGGAGGCCAGATCGGGATGCCGATGGCGGACACCTTCTTCGCGTCCCGCTTTGCTCAGCTTCGCGACAGATTCGGAACGCTGTGGACGATCATACACCAATGACCTTACTCAAGGATAGGCAGATAGCGCATGACTCGCGACGACAAGCCCAAGGGGCCTGCATCCTACTTCCCCTCCATCGAGAAGAAGTACGGCCGGCCCATTGAGCACTGGCAGGCGATTGCTCGGGACCTCAGCCACATGAAGCACATGGAGATCGTCAATGTCCTGAAGACCGAGCACGGGCTGGGTCACGGCCACGCAAATGCCATCGTCGCCTACGTGCGGGCCCAGCGGTAGAGCGCTTCCGGATCCGTCGCGGCGAGCTCCGTCAGAAAGGTGCCGAGCAGACCGGTGAGTTCCCGGAAGTACGCCTCCCCCTTCTCAGCGGTGGCCGGTGCCGGATCTCCCACCCCGGTGTCGTCGGTGACCTGTGTCCAGGGGCGGGGAGCCCACGCCCATCCTTCGCGGAATGCCCGGAGGGAGGCCGACCGGGCCTGCCCGGGTCCTGCCTCGGAGAGGGGTCGAACGTGTCCCGGTGCCAGGTGGAGCATGAGGCTGGTTTCCAGCTCGCCGGCGTGGTCCCCCGGGTCCTGGAACCATTTGTGCCCCGGAAGGACCCGGAACCAATCCACCAGGGTCAGGAAGATCTTCACCTTCGGCTGAAGCTCCCGGATGATGGGACGAAAGTCGTTTCCGCCGTGCCCGTTCAGGATGACGAGCTTGCGTACCCCCTGCCCGTCCAGTGAGCGGGCAAGATCGTCCACCACGAGGCGCTGGGTGCTGGGGTTCAGGTTGAGGGTGAAGGGGAGGTCGAGCTGTCCGGTCTGGACCCCGAAGGGGACGGTGGGGAGCACCATGACCCGGGCCCCGCTCTCCCAGGCGATGCGGGCCGCCTCCGCCGCGATGGCCCCGGACTCCACCGAGTCGGTGCCGTAGGGGAGGTGGAGATTGTGAGGCTCGGTGGCCCCCCAGGGGAGAACGGCCACCTCCCACCCTCCGTCCCTGGCCGCGCTCCACGAGGTCTCTTCGAGGATCCAGGGACGCGGCGACGAACCCATGCTCACCCTCCCAGAACCTCCCGGAGGAAGGTGACGGTTCGGGGCCATGCTCCTTCGGTGGCCCGGAGGTTGGCTCCGTCCCGCCCATCCTGCTGGCGGAGGAAGCCGTGCCCCGAGCCGGGGTAGATCTCCACCTCGAAGCGCCGCCCAAGACCGTTGAGCACCGCCTGCGCGGGCTCGATGGTGACGTTCACCCGGGCGTCGTCTCCTGCGTAGAGCCCGAGGAGGGGGACCTGGACCCGTGCTACCGCTTCGTCGGCGGGGGAACTCCCATAGTAGATGACCGCCGCATCCAGATCGGCCCACTCGGTGGCCATGATGAAGGAGGCGGTCCCCCCCCAGCAGAATCCCAGGGTGGCCACACGGGGGAGAGCGGCGGGGAGGGCCATGGCGTACTCCCCGGCGGCCCGGATACGGCGATTGGCGTCGGGGCGCTCCAGCGTCCGGATGAGGGCGGTGGCCCCCTGCTGATCCACCGATTCGGTGCCACCTCCCCCGGGGCCCATCCCGCTCAGGAGGTCGGGGGCGATGGCGATGTATCCGTCGGCGGCGAGCTGGTCGGCCACCCCGCGGATCCAGTCGGTGAGTCCGAAGATCTCATGGATGACCACCACCACCGGGGCTCGATCGGAGCGCTCCGGGTAGACGACCCATGCCCTCACCTCGTCCCCCTCTCCGGCGTCGTACGTCACCCACTCCCCATGGCGGGGAGAGGCGTTCAAGCGTTCGAGGGCATTGTCGGCGCCGGCGGGGAGGGGCTGGGCCGAGAGGGTGAAGGGGACCCAGAGCGCAGCAACGATCAGGGTTGCGCCGAAGGGGAGCGATATACGAGGGGAACGGCTCATTCATTACCTCCGGAGATGGGCGAGGCTCGAGGCTCCTTCTTGCTTCCACCCCGAGGCTTCCGACAGCTTTCGTGAGACCCCGCCGGCCCCGTTCGGTTTCCCTCCTCCCCTCCTTCCGCCCCTTTACCATGCGAATTCTCGTCGCAGAGGACGATCCGGTCACCCGCGCCCTCCTCCTCGGGCATCTTGAGGGGTGGGGATACGAGCCCGTCGTGGCCCTGGACGGAGAGGGTGCGCTCGCCGCCCTCCTGGACCCCTCCGGTCCGCACCTGGCCATCCTGGACTGGATGCTCCCCGGGGTGGAGGGGGTGGAGGTCTGTCGCCGGGTGCGCTCGGAGCGACCGGACGGGGAGAGGATCTATCTTCTCGTACTCACCTCCAGGGCGGGGAAGGAGGATGTGGTGGCCGCCCTCGAGTCCGGCGCCGACGACTACCTTACGAAGCCCTTCCATGCCGGAGAGCTGCGGGCCCGGATCCGCACCGGCGCTCGCCTCATCGAACTCCAGGACGGGCTGGCGGCCCGGGTGGAGGAGCTGGAGGCGGCGCTGATCCGGGAGAAGGAGTTGCTTGGGCTCCTCCCCATCTGCTCCTACTGCCGAAACGTCCGGGACGACCGCTCCTACTGGCGGACGCTGGAGGAATACCTGGCCTCCATCCCCGAAGTCCGGTTCAGCCACGGGATCTGCCCGGACTGTCTGGAGAAGCACTTCCCGGAGGATTCGTCGGAGTTGGAACCGGAGGGACGGGTCATGGAGGCAGGGGAGTAGGGAGGGGGAAACGGGGAGAGGGGTTGCCTCGAGGGGAGGGAAAGGTCATCGTATTTCGTCGAATGACGAATTGACGGATGTCGACTCAGGTGCCATCCCCTACCGTACTCGGCTTCGGGCCGGTGCGCCGCCGGCCCGGCACCCCTCCTTCGCTCCGGCCTTCCCGTGAACGCTCCCGAGCCCTGCTGCGCCCCCTCCGATCTTCCCCCGCCCCTGGTGCCGCTCCCCACCGATCCCGACGAGGCGCTGGCACTTCTCGCCAAGGCGCTGGGGCACCCTGCCCGGGTCCGCATCCTCCGGTTCCTCCTGAATCAGCCCGGGTGCTTTGCCGGGGCCATCGTCGACCATCTTCCCCTGGCTCCCTCCACCGTCTCCCAGCATCTCAAGGTGCTTCGGGAGGTGGGGTTCGTTCGGGGAGAGGTGGATGGGCCGCACATCTGCTACTGCGCGGATGAGGGGCGGATCCAGGAGGCGGGGGCTCTCCTGGAACAGCTCACCTCCCTGACCCCCGCCGCGGGGGGGCACACCTTATGACCGAGGGCACCCTCCACGCCGACTCCCACGACCGCTCCGAGGGAGACGGAAGGGAGCTGGGACTCTTCGGACGTTATCTCACCCTCTGGGTTGCGCTCTGCATCGTGGCGGGGGTGGCGCTGGGGCAGATCTTTCCCATGGTTCCGGAGACGCTGGCGGACTTCACCGTGGCCCAGGTGAATCTCCCCGTGGCCGTTCTGATCTGGGCCATGATCTTCCCCATGATGGTCCAGATCGACTTCGGGAGCCTCCTGAACGTCCGGAAGCAGCCCCGGGGGATCACCATCACCCTGGTGACAAACTGGCTCATCAAGCCCTTCACCATGTTCCTCTTCGCCTGGCTTTTTCTCCAGGTGCTCTTTGCCCCCTTCATCGAAGCGGGGCTCGCCCGGGAGTACGTGGCGGGGGCCATCCTCCTGGGAGCGGCTCCCTGCACCGCCATGGTCTTCGTCTGGAGCTACCTCACCCGGGGAGATCCGGGGTACACTCTGGTACAGGTGGCGCTCAACGACGTCATCATGCTCTTCGCCTTCGCCCCCATCGTCCTCCTTCTCCTGGGGCTCGGCGACATCACGGTACCCTACGACACCGTCTTCCTCTCGGTGGTGCTCTACATCGTCATCCCTCTGGTGGCCGGGGTGCTGGTGCGCCGCCACCTCCTCGCCACCAGGGGGATGGGGTGGTTCGCAAACGTCTTCCTGAAGCGCCTTGCCCCCGTCACCATGATGGGGCTCCTTCTGACCCTCGTTCTCCTCTTCTCCTTTCAGGGGGATGTGATTCTCGGCAACCCCCTCCACATCGGGCTCATTGCCGTCCCTCTCACCCTCCAGACCCTCTTCATCTTCGCGGTGGCGTACGGGTGGGCGCGGCTCTGGAAGGTGAAACACTCGGTGGCGGCTCCGGCGGCACTCATCGGCGCCAGCAACTTCTTCGAACTCGCCGTGGCGGCGGCCATCGTCCTCTTCGGGCTGAACTCGGGTGCGGCGCTCGCCACCGTGGTGGGGGTTCTGGTGGAGGTCCCCGTCATGCTCTACCTGGTTCGCGTCGCCAACCGCACCAGGGACCGTTTCCCGCAGGATGACACCCTCGCTCCGGAGCCGGCACGATGAAGATCGCCCTGATCTCGGACATCCACGCAAACCTTCCGGCGCTGGAGGCGGTCCTTCACCACCTGGATACGGTGGTGCACCCCGACGCCGTCTATCACCTGGGGGATCTGGTGGGGTACGCCCCATGGCCCAACGAGACGGTGGCCCTCATCCGCGAGCGAGGGATCATCGGCGTGGCCGGGAACTACGACTCCACCACCGCCACCGATTACAAGCACTGCGGATGCCGGTACGAAGATCCGCGACAGGAGGAGCTCTCACACCTCTCCTACAGGTGGACCCGGGAAGCGGTCACACCGGAGACGAAGCGGTGGCTCGGCACCCTCCCCTTCCGGCTGGATCTCCGCCCCGGAGGGGGGCATGGGAGTGGGGGGACCCTCTTCCTCTTCCACGGGGCGCCCACCCTGAACACGCTCTACTGGACGGAGGATCGCCCTGACTCCTTCCGTCTCAAGATGGCGGAGATGGTGGGGGCGAAAGCCGGGGACCTTCTCGCCTTCGGGCACACCCACCTCCCCTGGCACGTCGCCGTGGAGGGGATCCACTTCCTGAACACCGGATCGGTGGGGCGCCCAAAGGACGGGGATTGGCGGGCGGGGTACGCCACGGTGGAGTTCGGACCGGAGGTCCCGGAGGTGGTCTTTCACCGGGTGGAGTACGATCTCGTCCGCGCCATGGAGGGGATCCGGAAGAGCACCCTCCCCGACGACTTCGCCGATCACCTGGCCACGGGGGGAGGGAAGCAGGCGGAGTAGCGCTACCGGAGGCGGGCCTCCCACATGGTGGGCCAGAGCTTTCCGGTGAGGTAGAAGGTGTCCGTCGAGGGGTCGTGGGCGATCCCGTTCAGGACGGCGTCGGTACTCTGTGGGCGTCCTCCCTCGGGGATGAGTCCGGAGGCGTCGATGACCTCCACCACCCTCCCGGTTCGCTTGTCGATGCGGACGATGCGGTCGGTGAGGAAGACGTTGGCGTACACGTACCGTCCCACGCAGGCCAGCTCATTGATCATCCGCTCCGGGATGCCGTCGCGGGTCACCGCCACCCCGCCGAGGAGTTCGAAGCTCTCCGGGTCCCGTCGGTAAAGCATGTGGCTCCCGGTGGTCATCCAGAGGGACTCCCCGTCGTAGCAGAGCCCCCACCCCTCGGTGTCGTAGGTGAAGGTGTCGAGGAGCTCGAAGCTCTCCAGGTCCCAGACGAGGGCGGTCCGTTCTCGCCAGGTGAGCTGGATGAGACGCTCCTCCACCCGTGCGAGCCCCTCGCCGAAGTACATGGAGTCCAGCGCCACCCGGCGGAGGATCTCGCCGGTGGCGGGGTCAACTTCCCGGAGTTCGGACCGACCGTACTGTCCGGTGCTCTCGAAGAGGCGCCCATCGTGGTACACGAGCCCCTGTGTATAGGCGCCGGGGTCGTGGGGGACGGCGCGAAGGATTTCGGGGGTGCGGGTGGAAACCCCGCCCTCGCAGGCGGCGAGGGCGAGGACGAGGAGGGTGACGAGGAGGATGGGATCAGGACAAACCCATCCTCCAGGGAGGAGAGCACGATATGCCTTCATTCGGCGGCTTTCGGCGGAGGCGGGTGGTAGGGGAGATAGATCTCGAAGATGGTTCCGGTGCCGAGTTCGCTCTGGACCTCCACATGCCCGCCGCTCTGCTTCACGATTCCCCATACGGTGGCGAGCCCCAGACCGGACCCTTCACCGATCCCCTTTGTGGTGAAGAAGGGTTCGAAGACCTGCGCGACGGTCTCCGGGGACATCCCCGCGCCGGTGTCGGATACCCGGAGAAGGACGTAGGTGCCGGTGGGCATGTCGGGATCACTCCATCGCCTCGGGATCCGGTCCAGGGTGACGAGGGCGGTGGCTACCGTGAGGGTTCCTCCATGGGGCATGGCGTCCCGGGCATTCACCGCGAGGTTCAGGAGAATCTGGTCCACCTGACTTCGGTCCATGAGGACCCAGGGCTCCTGCTGCGAGGAGACGGTCTCGAGGAGGATGTTCTGGCCGAGCATGCGGCGGAGCATGGCGACGGTGGACTGTACATCCAGATCCAGGTTTCGATGGGTGGGGCGGATCATCTGCTTGCGCCCGAAGGCCAGGAGCTGGGAGACGAGGGAGGCGGCCCGGCTACACGCCTCCTGGACTTCCTGAAGGTCGCTCTGGAGGTGATGCCCGGAGGGGAGTTCGAGCGCCATGAGGCTGGTGTGCCCCAGGATGGTTGTGAGGAGGTTGTTGAAGTCATGGGCGACCCCCCCCGCAAGGCGTCCGACGGCCTCCATACGCTGGGCCGTCTGGAGCCGCTCTTCCAGCTCTCTGCGATGGGCTTCAGCCTCCCGGACCCCGGTGATGTCGGTGAGGGAGCCCACCATCCCCACCACCGATCCATTTTTCACCACCGGGCTCTCCGTCACCTGCACCCTGACCAGACGACCATCGATGTGGCGCAGCTCCAACTCGTACGGGGGTTGACGCTCTCCGGTCCGGAAGGCGGTTTCGGTGATCTCTTCTCCGGCGGCGTTCAGGGGGTTGTCCGTGGCGAACTCGGTCCACCGTTGGGGGGCCTCATGGGCAGGGACCCCGAGCATCGCCTCCACCTGGGGGCTGATATAGGTGATGTTGTGGCCGGTGTCGTGGGAGTAGAAGACGATGGTGCTGTGTTCCACGATCTCCTGGAGGCGATTTTCCCGCTCCCGGACCAGGTCCTGCAGCCTGCGCCGCTCCTCTTCTCCCCTCCGGAGGTGCCGCCGCACCAGAAGGGCGGTCAGGGCCATGAGGGCGAGGACCAGGCCGAACCGGGCCCACCAGGTCTGCCAGATTCTGGGGTCGACGGTGAAGGTGAAGGTCCCCGGGGCGGAGGAGACCACCCCATCTTCATTGGTGGCTTCCACCTGGAAGGTGTACCTCCCCGGGGACAGGCCGAGGAAGGTCACCGAGGTGGTGGTGGCGGGGGACGACCAGGGTCCGGTGGCTTGATCTCCCCGGAGGAGTCGATAGCGATACCGGATGGCGCTGGGGGCCCGGAAGCTGAGGGCCCCGAACTGGATCTGGAGAGGGGCGTCCGACGAGAGGAATCTGTCACCCGGTTCGATGGCCTCGGTTCCGAGAGTGACTCCCATCACCTCCACCGGCGGGGGGGTCAGGTTCCGCCGTTCGAGGTGGGGGAAGAAGGACTGGACCCCACGTCCGGTGCCGAACCAGAGGCGTCCGGCCGGATCTTCCAGCGCGGCTCCCGCCGCGCCCTCCGAATCGATGAGGCCGTGGGCGGCACCGAAGTGGTGAAGTTGGTCCCCACGGTACCGATAGAGTCCGTTGCTGGTGTAGAACCAGACGTCTCCTCGGGAGTCGGGGAGGACCTGCCAGACGAAGGGATCCTGCAGCCCGTCCGCTTCGGTGATCCGGAGGATCCCTTCGGACGAGACACGAAACGCGCCGTCGCCGTTGGAGGCGATCCAGATGGCACCCGCGGCGTCGCGTCGGAGTGCCCAGATGACCTGGTCGGTGAGTCCGGTGGAGGCATCCAGGAGCTGGACCGAATCACCATCCAGGATTCGGATACCTCCGGCGGCCAACCCTACCCACAGACGCGCCTCTTCATCCATCTCGAGGGAAATGACAAACACGCCCGAAAGGGGGTGATCGTCGGGGAAGGGGGTGATGGTCCCGCCGTCCCAGTGGGCAACCCCGCGGTCGGTACCGATCCAGACCCCGGTGTCACCGTCGGAGAGAAGGCTGAGGACAAAGTCCGAAGGAAGGCCATCTTCCTCGGTGTACAGGCGGTAACGTCCACCATCCCAATGAAGTAGCCCGGAACGGCTTCCCACCAGCATCCCCCCTTCCGGCGGCGGAGCGAGGGCATAGATCCGGGGGTCGGGGAACCAGCTCCCGGGGACCACCGTCTCAAACCGTCCGGCGGCGAGGCTCCACCGCGCGGCGCCCGAGCGAGTTCCGACCCATAGGCGCTCGTCCCCATCCACGGCAAGCGCTCGCGCGAAGGGGTTGGGGAGTCCTTCGTCAATGCTGAAGCCCCGGAAGGGGCCAGGGAGAAGTTTGGTGATACCGTCGTCGGTTCCCATCCAGACGGTCCCCTCCCGATCCACCATGACCCGGGTCATTTCGTCGCGAGGGAGACCGTGGGCGGTGGTCACCAGCTCCACCACGAAGGGAGGCCCGGAGTCGCTGGGGAATGGGGGAGCGAGGTGAAGGAGACCGTGTGTGCCGGCCACCCAGAATGCGCCGTCTTCCCCCGATGTGGCGTGGTGGAGGAGGGCTTCGGGAGGGAGTCCCGGGAGAGGGATGGGATCGGCCCGGTCCCCTTCGCGAAGAAAGATCCCACGCTCCCGGATCACGAGGAGTCGATTCCCTGTGGGGAGGATCCAACTCACACCACCATACCGGTCTCCGGGGCCCCTCACGGCCCGGAACTCGCCCTCCTGCAGGCGGGTCAGCGCGCCTCTCGTGCCCATCCAGAGGGTTCCGTCGGCGGTACGAGCCAGGGAAAAGGGGAAGGAGAGGGTGATGTCGGGAGCCACGGGTATGGGTTCCGGCACCCCATCGACAATGCGCACCACCCCACCGTCGGTGGCGGCCCAGAGGGTGTCTCCTTCGAGGAGGAGGGCCCTGATGGTGTTGGAGGGGAGCCCATTCTCCACACCGAAACAGGAGACGAGTCTTCCCGAGTGCGAGCAGATTCCCCCTCCCAGCGTCCCCATCCAGAGAGTGCCGTCCTCGCCCTCGGCGAAGGCGGTGACCACGTTGGAGGTCAGTCCTTCCCCGGTGGTCAGGATGTAGGTGAATCCTCCCCCCAGGCGCGCGGCTCCCCCGTAGGTCCCCGCCCAGACGAACCCCCTGCGGTCCTGATGAAAGGCGAGAATCTGGCTCTGGGGGAGTCCTTCGTCCCGGGTCAGGCGCTGGATGTTCTGGCTCTGCCCCTTCACTTCCTGAGCGATGGGAAGGAGAAGGAGGAGTCCGACGACCGGCACGAGCCGAAGTGCCGGGCCCCGAGGTGGGGTGGGACCCGGCCTCCCTTCAGGGGGGGCAGGTGCGTAACAACGACCGCGTGTCGGAGCCATTAAAGGAAGGACGCTACGGCGTCTCCGGGAACGAGGCAACCGGGCAAGTGTTCCCCCTGAAGTATCGGCTCCCCTATTGCCTCAGGTAAATCTCACCACCTCCCTCGCGAAACTCCCCGGACTTCTCCGCCATCCCCTCGGTGAGGGCGGCCTCGGTGTCCAGCCCGTGCTTTGCCGCGTACTCCCGCACGTCCTGCGTGATCTTCATGGAGCAGAACTTCGGCCCGCACATGGAGCAGAAGTGGGCCACCTTCGCCCCCTCGGCGGGGAGGGTTTCGTCGTGATAGGCCAGCGCCGTCTCGGGGTCCAACGAGAGGTTGAACTGGTCGCGCCAGCGGAACTCGAAGCGGGCCTTGGAGAGGGCGTCGTCCCAGGCCTGGGCGTGGGGGTGCCCCTTGGCCAGGTCGGCGGCGTGGGCGGCGATGCGGTAGGCGATGACCCCCTGCTTCACATCGTCCCGGTTGGGGAGCCCCAGGTGCTCCTTCGGGGTCACGTAGCAGAGCATGGCGGTTCCGTACCACCCGATCTGCGCCGCCCCGATGGCGCTGGTGATGTGGTCGTAGCCGGGGGCGATGTCGGTGGTGAGGGGTCCCAGGGTGTAGAAGGGGGCCTCGTGGCACCACTCGAGCTGCTTGTCCATGTTCTCCCGGATCCGGTGCATGGGGACGTGCCCCGGCCCCTCGCACATGGTCTGCACCTCCATTTCCCACGCGAACTTCGTGAGCTCGCCCTGGGTCTTCAGTTCGGCGAACTGCGCCTCGTCGTTGGCGTCGTAGATGGATCCCGGACGAAGCCCATCCCCCAGGGAGAAGGAGACGTCGTAGGCCCGCATGATCTCGCAGATCTCGCCGAAGCGGGTGTAGAGGAAGCTCTCCTGATGGTGGGCCAGGCACCACTTGGCGATGATGCTCCCCCCCCGGGACACGATCCCCGTCATCCGGTTCGCCGTCATGGGGATGTAGCGCAGCAGCACCCCGGCGTGGACGGTGAAGTAGTCCACTCCCTGCTCGGCCTGCTCGATGAGGGTGTCCCGGTAGATCTCCCAGGTGAGCTCCTCGGGGACGCCGCCCACCTTCTCCAGCGCCTGATAGATGGGGACGGTGCCGATGGGGACGGGAGAGTTCCGGAGGATCCACTCCCGGGTCTCGTGGATGTCGCGCCCGGTGGAGAGGTCCATGACGGTGTCGGCCCCCCAGAGGGTGGCCCATCGGAGCTTCTCCACCTCGTCCTCGATGGAAGACTTCACCACCGAGTTCCCGATGTTGGCGTTGATCTTCACCCGGAAGTTGCGCCCGATGATGGTGGGCTCCAGCTCCGGATGGTTGACGTTGGCGGGGATGATGGCGCGCCCCCGCGCCACCTCGCTCCGGACAAACTCCGGATCCATCCCCTCCCGGAGCGCCACGAACTCCATCTCCGGGGTGATCTCACCCTTCCGGGCGTAGTGCATCTGGGTGACGGGGCCGGCGCCCCGGAGGGTGGGGCGGCGAAGGCCGGCAGGGATGTCGGGGGTCGCTTCTCCCGGCGGGGGCTGGTAGCTTCGCCCCGTCTCCATTACACCGCGGGCCCGGATCCAGTCTTCCCGCACCGAGGGGAGCCCCTCATGGACATCCGTTCCGAGAGGGCCGCTCGTGTCGGGAACACGAAGGGGGGGTTCGCCGCCGGAGAGGTGGATCTCCCGCATGGGGACCCGGATCCCCCGGGATCCCTCCACATGGATCTTCCGGGAGTTGGGGAAGGCGGTGCCGTAGTCGCTTCGAGGCGACGGGGCGTCAG
>JBJHBD010000021.1:0-30708 GCA_050485305.1 Gemmatimonadota bacterium | reverse complement strand
GTCCTCCCCGATGATCTCGATGGCCACCGGGGCTCCGCCGGGAGGTCCTTCCTGCAAGGACTCCACCCGGATGTCCACTCCGGGGATTTCCCGCCCCAACCTCTCCTGGAGGAGCGCCAGGGTGCGGAAAGAATCCTGCCTCCGCTCCTGGTACTCCACCATGGAAAGGGTGATGCGCGCCTCATGCTCAGCCGAGGATCCTCCTCCCATGAGGATGTTACCTCCGGCCCCGCCGGAAGTGGTCACCATGGACTCCACATCGTCGAAGCCGGGGATTTCCCGGATCTGTGCCTCAAGGATGCGAGCCACATCGTCGGTGAACCCCACCCGGGTTCCCACCGGTGCCTCCACATCGGCGAGGATCTGCGTCGGGGGGATGGATTCCGGGAAGTACTCCACCCCGTGGTTGAAGCGTCCGAAGAGGAAGAAGGTCCCCACGAACACCGCGACGGAGCCGGCGACCACCCAGAACCTGTGATCGAGGGCGTACCGGAGCGTCCGTTCATACCGTACCACGAAGGCAGGCATTCCCTCCGCCCGGAACCACTTTCCGATCCGATCCAGCACCTTTCGGTAGAGAACGATGAGCCCCGCCACCGTGACCAGGAGAAGGAGAGCGGTGAGAGGGTTCCGGAGCGCCACCAGGAGCGCCACGAAGACCCCTCCTCCCACCAGCGTCCATCTGGCTACCGGAGTGAGGGGGCGGGACGGGGTCCCCTCCACCTTCAGGAGGAGGGAGCAGAGGGTAGGGATGATGACCAGCGCCACGAAGAGCGAGCTGGAGAGGGTCACGATGAGGGTGAGGGGGAGGTACTTCATGAACTCCCCCACCACATCGGGCCAGAAGAGAAGGGGTGCAAAGGCGGCCAGGGTGGTGGCGGTGGCCGCCACCACCGGGAGGGCAACCTCTCCGGTGGCCTTCCGCGCCGCCATGGATGAACTCCACCCCTCCTCCATGTAGCGATAGATGTTCTCCACGATGACGATGGCGTTGTCCACCAGCATCCCCAGGGCGAGGATGAGGGAGAAGAGCACCACCATGTTCATGGTGATCCCGAGAAGGGAGAGCACCACGAAGGAGAGGAGCATGGAGGTGGGGATGGCGAGGGCCACGAAGGCCGCCGTCCGCACTCCGAGGAAGAAGAGGAGCACCGCCAGGATGAGGATGAGTCCGGAGATGATGTTGTTCTCCAGCGAACTCACCATCATGTAGATGTCGCGGGACTGATCTCCGGTGATGGAGATCTCGGTGGAGGGCGGGAAGCGCGGCTCCATGTCCACCAGGATGGCCTTCACCGCCTCGGCGGTCTCGATGATGTTCTCCCCACCCCGCTTCACGATGTCCAGCGTCACCACCGGGTTTCCGTTCAACCGGGCGTAGCTCGTTCGATCGGCAAACCCGAAATCGACCTGAGCCACGTCCCGGATGTAGACGGCGCGCCCGTCGAAGGTCCCCACCACCAGGTCTTCGATGATCCCCGGGTCCACAAACTCCCCGTCCACCCGGACCAGGTAGTTCACCGCACCCACCTCGATGGACCCGCCGGGGATGTTCACATTCTCATTCCGGATGGCGTCCACCACATCGCCGAGAGCGAGGCCGTAAAACTTGAGGCGGGGGAGGTCCACGTCCACCCGGACCTCCCGCTCCAACCCCCCGCGCAGGTCGACCCGGAGAATCTGGGGGATCTGCTCGATCCGGTCCTGGATCTCCTCTCCGATCTCCTTGAGGCGCACCAGCCCGTACTCCCCCGCCAGGTTCACCTGCATGATGGGGAACTCGGCGAAGTTGAACTCCACGATGGTGGGTTCCTCCGCGTCCGAGGGGAGGTTCGGCTTCGCGAGATCCACCCGTTCACGGACCTTCTGGAGCGCCTCGTTCAGATCGGTGTTGAGGGTGAATTCCACCGTGATGGAGGAGTACCCCTCCACCGAGGTGGAAAACATCTCCCGCACCTCCGAGATCGTGTTCAACTCCTCTTCCAGGGGGCGGGTCACCAGCGTCTCGATGTCGGCCGGGGAAACCCCCGGATACATGGTGTTGATGGCCACGATGGGGATCTCGATGGCCGGCATGGACTCCTTCGGGATCGTGCGGTACGCCACCAGTCCCGCGAAGGAGACGATGAGGAAGAGCATGACCACGCTGGTCCGGTGGGCCACCGCGAAGGAGGTGATGCCGAACTCCTTGAAGCGGGCCAGGAAAGCCGGGTCATCTTCAGGGATTTTGTGCCCTCCCCCCTCCATATACGCCAGATTTGCCCGCGTCGGATCGTTGGGGCCGAGGTACCGCTCCTCCCCACCCTCCCGGGATGAATCGCTCACCGGTTTCCTCCCCCGTTCCGGGTCTCTCGTTCACGGACCACCTGGATCCGGTCCCCATGGGCGACCTGCTTCTGCCCCACCACGATGAGGCGGTCCCCTGCCTCGAGCCCGGAGCGCACCAGGACGAAGTTCCGCTGGATGGTGGAGACCTCCACCGGGCGAACCTCCGCGAAGGTTCCCCCTTCTCCCTGGACCGCCACGAAGGCGACAAACCCCTCCTCCACCCGGACCACCGCGTCCTGCGGCACCACCAGCGCCCCGTCCAGGTTGCGCCGGGTGACCTCCACATTGGCCACCATCTCGGGCTTGATGACCCGGTTCCGGTTCGGGATTCGGAGCTCCACGTCGAAGGTCCGGTTGTGCGGATTCACCGTGGCCCCCACGAAGCCCACCCTTCCGTCGAACACCTCTCCGGGGAGGACATCGAAGGTGATTCGGGCCGCCGCGCCGGTTCGGATCTCCGGAGCGAACCGCTCGGGGACTCCGCCCACCACCTTCACCGGATCGACCTGCACCATCCGCGCGACCGGTGTTCCGGAGGTCACCATGGTCCCAACCTCCACCAGGCGCTCTTCCAGGATTCCATCCATGGGAGCACGGATCTCCGTTCTGGAGAGCCGCTCCTGGAGGGAGGTCAGGGCCGCCTGGGCCTGTTCGTGGGAGTAGCGCGCCTCCAGGTAGGGGAGTTCGGCTCCCACCCGATCTCCCTCATAGAGGCGCTGGCGGCGCTCCCATACCTCCCGGGCCAGCTCTGCGACCGCCTGAGCCTCCTGGAGCTGGGCCTGGAGGAGGCGGTCATCGACGCGGGCCAGAAGGTCCCCCTCCCGCACCACCGTCCCCCGCTCCACCGGGAGTTCGCGGATGACCCCCACCTCTTCGGCGGAGATGGTCACATCAACGGCCGCCTGCACCACCCCGACGATCCGGACCCGCTCCTCGAAGGGCTCGGCGGATAGCTCCTGCACCTCCACATTGATGACGCGTCGGAATTCGGCCTCTCCCTGCACGGCCTGTGCTTCATCGCTCCCACACCCGGCGAGCCCTCCCAGAAGGAGTACCGGAACACCGAGGACGACTCCCGCTTTTCCCATATTCATCCGTCTCGCCTCCCGCGAGTCCACGTTCATGGATGATCCCCCTCTCCGGTTCCGGCCCATCATCGGCCCCTCACCGGGAGTGAGATCGACACCTCTCCCACCAGTTCGTCGAGCCGAGCCCGACCTGAGAGATATTCGAAAACCGCTTCCGCGTAGTTGAATTCGCTCTGGCGAAGCGCCACTTCGGCGTCCGTCAGCTCGAGCTGACTCCCCATCCCCTCCCGGAAGTGCGCGCTGGCGATGTCGTATCCTCGCCGTGCGTGCTCCACCGCCAACTCCTGCCCCCGAGCCCGGAGTCGGGCCTCCTCCACCTGCTCCAGGAAGGTGAAGAGATCGTCCCGGAGCCGGTCCCCCTGAAGCTCCACCTCCAGCTCCGCCATCCGAACGCCGGCGCGGCGCTGGTCCACGCGAGCCATACGCTGGAATCCCGTGAAGATGGGGAGGGTGAGCTGCACCCCGAAGAGACTCCCGGTCCCTCGCCGATCGGAGGTGCCAAAGAACTGGGGAGACCCGTCCTGCTGGGCCACCACCTGGTGATTCCCGAAGAGGGAGAGCTTCGGGAGGAATTCCGCCTGCTCGGCCCGGAGCTCCACCCGACGGAGATCCGCCATCAGGGTGCTCTGGAGGTAGCGGGAGTTCCCCTCCCGCGCGCGCTCGAGGAGAGCCTCCACCTCCGGGTTCTCACCGGAAAGGGAGGGGAGCGGACCAAACATCTCCAGAAGCTCCCGATTCTCCGGAGAGTTTCCTGCGGGATCCTCGATACGCATCTCGGCGAGGGATCCCACCACCTCCACCTTCGTCCCGGAGGGGAAGTTGAGCTCGGTGACCAGCTCCCGCTCCTTCTGGAGGGCCTGGTTGCGGGCGCGGCGAAGCTGGGGCTCCAGGTTCGCCAGCTCCACCTCCAGGCGAAGTACGTCGTAGTCGGAGGCGAGCCCGGCCCGGTTGAGGGCCCGGCTCTCTTCCAGCGCTTCCCGCACCCGCGCCAGACTCCGTTCCGTGAGTCGAGCCTGTTCCTGAACGAGGAGAAGGTCGTAGAAGAGGACGCGAATCCGCGTCACCACCTCCAGCGATGCGCCTCGTACCGTTTCTTCCTGAAGGGAGCGGAACTGAGCGGCGGCACCGACCCCGATGAATGCCCGCGCTTCGAAGAGGGGTTGTTCGACGGAGATGGTGTTGTTCCACAGGTTGTCCGCGCCAAAGCGCACCGCCACCAGCTCATCGGGGGGGGCGGTAGGATCGAAGAGGATGGCGGGGAGGAAGGTCGGCGAGGTCTTGAGGTTCCGCGAGTAGTTCGTGGAGAGCTCGATCCTGGGCCAGACGTTCCCCCACGCCTCCCGCACCTGCCCATCGGCCTCGGCCAACCCGGCGCGGGCCTGACCGAGTTCACGATTCCCCTCCAGGGCGCGGTCCAGCGCCTCGGCCAATGTCAGGGGACGGGGCGGTTCTCCGGAGCCGGCCTGCGCCCGGAGGGGTGAGGGAGATCCCACCCATCCTCCCAGGGAGAGGAGGAGGACGGCCAGGAGGGCCCGAAAGGGGTGTATCTGAAGCATGAACGAAGTGCGCCTTTGTGGAAGAAGGGCGGGAGAGGCAGCCTTCCCCGCCGTACGGGTCCATCGGGGGGATGTTTCAGTCATCGACCCTCACCTGGCATGCGCCGTCGCCGCTGGCGAGTCGTTCGCAGAAGGCGCTGGTTCCCATCCCCAGGAAGAGATTCCTGAACGAGGAGCGGAAGAACTCCCGAAAGGTCTCCTCATCCATATCCAGCGCGTCGTGGAGGTAGAGGAAGAGGAGGCCGGAGGCGTGGGCCCAGAGGGTGAGCCCCACCCGCTCGGGGTCATCGCGGCGCAGGATCCCCGCATCCATCGCTTCCCGCACCCGATCCATCCAGAACTGATGCACCGAAGTGGCCATCTCCCGGAGTTCCTCGGGGAGCTCTCCGCCCTCGGTGACGGCGGTGAAGCCCGCAAACATCCGGAAGTAGCGGGGATGGGCCAGCGAGAAGTCCAGCTCCGCTTCCCCGGCGAGGCTGAACCGCTCCTCCGCCGTCTCACCCCGGAGGGCCTTCGACAGGTACTGGAGGAGGATCTTGTACCCCTCCCCCACCACCTCCACCAGGAGCGCTTCCTTGCTGGGAAAGTGCCGGTACAGCGCAGGCGCGGTGACCCCGACCTCGCGGGCCAGCTTGCGCATGGAGAAGCCGTCGAACCCGTCCTTCAGGTAGAGTTCGCAGGCCAGGTCGAGGATACGTTCCCGGGGATCCGACATGTGAACACTGTAAACCAACCCGACGGAGAGGTCAACGGGGTACATGTAAACAGTGATTACATTGTGACGGAACTCACGATCTGAACGTGAAGAATCGACTCTCCCTCCAGAATCCGGTCCAGCACTTCGGCCCCCTCCATGGCCCACCCGGCCGCCGTGTACCCGCTGTCCAGGTGGGGTTGATACGAGTGGGTGAGGAACCACTGGGACCCCTCGGTGTCCCGCCCCGCCGAAGCCATCCCGAAGCCCCCTCGCTGGAAGGGGATCCCGGTGAGTTCGGTGCGAAGGCGATAGGGAGGTCCGCCGGTCCCATCCCCCACCCCGATGTCCCCCCCCTGAATGACGAAGTTGGGGATGACCCGATGGAAGCTCCCTTCGTCATGGGCGCCCGCCAGGATCTGGGTGAGGAGAGCGGACACGGTCTGGGGCGCCACCTCCGGGGCGAGGCGCACCCGGATCCCTCCTCGCTCGGTCTCGATGAGGATCTCAGGGTCGGGACCCACCCGGCGGAGAAGGGCCCATTCCACCGGGAACTCCAACCCATCCAGCCCCCACGCCTCCCCGTCCACCTCGCGGCGGGTCAGGGCGAAGAGCGCCTCGGCGCCGGCGCGCCGGATCTCGGGGCGGGGATCGTCCCGAAGCGACTCCAGGAGGGGGCGCACCCCCGCGTCTCCGGTGCGGGCGAATGCCTGCAGCACCGCCTGGAGCACGGACGGATCACCGGCGCCCCTCCGCACCTCGAACACCTCCTCCAGGACACCTCGACTCCCGAACTCCAGGAAGACCGGGTTCGAGAGCGCACGGATCGCCACGAAGGTGGGGAGCTCCTCCCCCTCCCCGGCCTCCCGGGCAAAGCGCTCCATGAGCCCCCTCACCCCCTCCTCATCCAGGTCACCGGAGAAAATCCGGTCCTCCAGCGCGGCGAGCGCCGCCCCTCGGATCCGCGGAGAGGGATCCCCCGCCCACTCCAGGAGAGCGTCCCGGGCCGCCTCCCCGGGGATCCCCGCCAGTAGGGTGACCCCCCTGGCGGCGGCGTGGGGTGAGAGGGGGGCGACGCGGCGAATCCATGGGACGAGAACGTCCACCTCCCCCTCCTGCACCAGGGTGGCCAGAAGGGGGAGCTGGGAGCGCCACCGGTTGGGAGGGCCGGCCACCCATTCCCGGGCAAATTCACGCACCGGCGGAGGGACCCGAAACCCTCCGGTGAGGGCGCCGGCGGCGGCCACCGCCACATGCTCGGAGGGGTCCGACTCCACCGCCTCCATGAGCGCCTCCCGCACCCCGGACGTCTCCAGCCAGAAAGTGGTGCCGAGAGCCCGGGCCGCATTCGCCCGGATCCGGGCATTCGCCCCCTCCTGGAGGTGGCTCCTGAGCCGCTCCAGATCGTCCCGATCTTCCGCCTGTCCCAGCGCCGTGAGAAGGTGGGGAACCGAGGCGTCGTCAGGAAAGCCCAGATCGAGGGCATCCCGCAATCCGTCGACGTACCCCCGCCAGCGGTCGGGTGTCCCCGCCCTGGCAAAGGCCCACGCCGCAGCCTCCCGCCCGGTCCACTCGGTGAGCATGAGGCGCTGCACGAGCGCCTCCGTCAGGTAGGGGTGATCGACTCCCCGGACAAAAAAACGGGCCAGGGCGAGGGTTCGCACCACCTCTTCGTGGGACCCAACTCCCAGATCCAGGAGGCGGGCCAGGGCGGCCTCGTCCCCCTGCTTCCCCAGCGCCTCGATCAGGTGGTGGCGCACCTCCCGGTTCCGCTCCAGAGGGAGGATGGAGATGAGGGCGTCCCCTCCGTCCGGGAGGGAGAAGTGCCCCAGCGCGAAGGCGGCGTCTCTCCGCACTGTGGGCGCCGGATCGTTCAGGAGGGTGAAAAGAGGGCCGATGAGGGTGGAGTCCTGCATCGAGGCGGCTGCGAAGGCCGCTCGGGCACGGACGGCATCATCGTCGTCCCCGAAGTAGGCGATGAGCGCCTCCGCGTCCCGACGAAGCCCGGCCTCCACCACCTCCTGAAGCGCTGCGGAGTCCAGCAACCCATCCCCAGGACGCACCGCCGGCTCATAGAGGGGGAAGGGCGGCTCCGCAGGCTCCGAAAACTCCGGCGCGCGATCCCCACACCCGGAGAGGATGAGGGGGAGGGCGAGGAAGAGGAGCGCGCTCCGGCCATGGCGGAGAGCGGGAAGGTGAATGCCGTCGGCGGGAAGACCCATGGAGCGTCGTCCGGGGTGTGGGAAGGGGTGGATCGGCACGGGTGGCGTGGAAGGTGGGACAAATCGCCTCCCTCTTTCAAGGGGAACGCACCTTCGGGTGATTCACCGGCCTCCCCCGCGCTCCCGCTCGGAGCGCCAGCCATACCCCCAGAAGGAGGACTGCACCTCCGGTCAGGGTGGTTGCCGAGGGGCGTTCTCCGATGGCGGGGAGGAGCCAGGCGATGAGGGCGGCCCCGATGGGTTCGCCGAGGACGGCCAGATTCGCCATGTACGCCCGGACATACCGGAGAGCATAGTTCACCGCGGTATGCCCCATCATCATGGGGCCGAGAGCGAGAAGGAGGAAGACCAGCCAGTCCCCGCGCCCGTACTCCCCCACGAGGGGGGTGTCAGGGGTGAAAAGGACCCCCACGAAGAGCACCACCGTGGCGGACCCGTACACCAGCGTCACATAGCTCCAGAGGTCGAGGTGTCGGCGGAGGGAGCGCCCGATGGTGTAGTACCCGGCCGCCAGCACGGCGGCGCCGAGGGCGAGGGCGTCCCCGAAGAGCGCCTCCGGTCCCATTCTCCAGTCCCCTCCTCCGATCCAGATCACCCCCAACATCGCCACCCCCATCCCCGCCCACTCTCCCCGGAGGGGGCGTTCCCTCAGGAAGAGGGCGGAGAGGAGGGCCACCCAGAGGGGCTGGGTGGAGACCAGGACCACCGATGAGGCGACGGAGGTGTACCGGATGGAGGCGATCCACCACCAGAAGTGCGTGGCGAGGAGGACCCCCGCCCCCAGCGCCACCGCCAGATCCCTCCCGGTCACCCCTCTCAGCGCCGCCCTGGAGGTGGGGGAGAAGAGGAGGATCACCCCCAGGCACCCCATGGTGAAGACGAGGCGCCAGAAGGCCACCGCCAGCGCCGGTGCGTCGGTGAATCGTACGAGGGGACCCGCCCAGGACATGGCCAGCACCGCCAGGAGGAGGATGCCGACGGGAGACATGGGGGGGTGGGGGGGCGATCGGGTCATCCGGAGTGATCATGGCTGGGAGGATGGGTCCCCGGGTTGGAAGGCCCCTATCCTCGTCACTTCTCGTGGCGGTGGAAAGGTCCCATCTTGGTCGGGTGACGCACCTGCCCACCCCCCCCGTCCCATCTCCCCTTCCGGCGGGGTTTGCCCCGCGCCCCTTCCGACCGGCGCCCTGGCTCCCCTCCCCCCACCTCCAGACGGTGGCCGGGAAGTTCCTCCGCCCCACCCCGGACCCGGGGCTGGAGCGGCTTCGGCTCTCCACCCCGGACGGAGACTTTCTCGACCTGGACATCGCCCCCGAGCCCACCCCGGGGGCGCCGGTGGTCCTCATTCTCCACGGGCTGGAGGGGTCCACCGCCCGGGGGTATGTCCGGGTGGCCATGAACCGGCTCCTCCGGGAGGGGATTCGCCCGGTGGGGATGAACTTCCGTTCCTGCTCCGGGGAGCTGAACCGGACGCCCCGCTTCTACCATTCGGGAGAAACCGGGGACCTGGCCTTCGCCCTGGCCGCCCTGCGGAGCCGCTTCCCCGATCGCCCCTTCGGGGCGCTGGGCTTCTCCCTCGGGGGGAACGTCCTGCTCAAGTATCTGGGCGAGGTGGGCTCGGCGGGGGAGCCGGAGGTGCAAGGGGCGGTGACCATCTCCGTCCCCTTCGACCTCCGGGCCGGGGCGGCGGCCATCGAACTGGGGCTCATGGGGAAGGTCTACAGCGGATACTTCATCCGCTCCCTCCGTCGGAAAACTACCGGAAAGGCGGAGCTTCTGGGGAACCACCTGGAGCTGGAGCCCATCCTCCGGGCCCGTACCCTCCGGGAGTTCGACGAGGCCGCCACCGCCCCCCTGCACGGCTTCACCGACGCCGATCACTACTACCGCGAATCCTCCTCGAAGCGCTTCCTCCCCGCCATCCGCGTCCCCACCCTCCTCCTCCAGGCCACCGACGACCCCTTCCTCCCTCCGCCCGCCCTCCCCCTTCGGGAGGTGGAGGGGCACCCCTGGATCACCCCCGTCTTCCTCCCTCGGGGCGGGCATGTGGGGTTCATCGAGGGAGCGGGACCCTGGGCCCCCCGGTTCTGGGCCGAAGAGGAGGGGGCGCGCTTTCTGGGAGCGCTCCTCCGTAGGTAGCGACGCCTCCGGCTATTTCGGGAGGAAGGCCCGGTGCCAGCTCCCGGAGAGGTGGAGTTCCAGCTTCCCCTCCCGGAGTTCGGCCACCCGGGTGAGGGTGGGGTCGAAAACCCGGGTGTCCCCGGTCACCTCTCCTCGTCCGACCGCCTCCCGGAACTCAGGGCGGCTCACCCGGAGGATCTCCCCGGTGGCGGCGTCCCGATACCAGATGGGGTCGTTTCCCAGGAGCTTCAGATCCAGCTCCCCCTCCATCCTCCGAAGGATCCGGACGAGGGCGTCGATGGAGCACCCGGAAGGAGGGGTGATCCGGTCGTCCACCGCCACCAGGAGAAATCGCTCCTCCACCCAGCTCCGCGCCGCCGCCAGGGGGTGGCCATGGGCCTTCCACCGGTCGATGAAGGCGTCCACCTCCGCGAGAAGGCGTCGGACCTCATCGGAGGCCACGGGACGGGAGGTGCCGAAAACCCAGAGGCGGGCCGAATCGGGGAGGGTCCTGAAGGGGTCCGACATGAGGGAGCTCAGATCCCCTCGTCCCGGTCAACGGCCGCCGGACTCAACGCCTCCGCCGAGGGAACCGGAGGCTCCTTGTCCAGGAGGAGCGCCACCCACTTCAGGTCCTGGGTGTTCTCCAGCATGATCTTCACCACCATGGTGAGGGGGACCGCCAGGAGGGCACCCACCGGACCCCATACCCAGGCCCAGAAGATGAGGGAGAGGATCACCACCAGGGTGGACATCCCGAGGCGGCGCCCCAGAAGCTGAGGCTCGATGATGTTCCCGAAGATGATGTTGATGATCAGGTACCCCACCGCCACCACGATGGCCGGACCGATCCCGCCAAACTGGACGAGCGCCAGGAGGATGGCGGGGGCCGAGGCGATGATGGAGCCGATGGTGGGAACGTAGTTGAGGGCAAACCCGATGAGTCCCAGGAGGATGGGGAAGTCCAGCCCCATGATCCAGGCGAAGATTCCGATGGAGAGCCCGGTGGCAAGACTCACCAGCGTCTTGATGAGGAGGTAGTCCACCACCTCCCCGGTGATCTTGGAGAGGCGCCCCATCTCTTCCGCCTCCTTCCCGAGGACGGCGCGGAACTTGGCCGGGAAGACCGACGCCTCCGCCAGGATGAAGACCAGGACCAGGATCACGATGAAGGCGTTGGAGAGGAAGGAGGCCACCCGCGACAGCGTCCCCCCCACCACATCCATGATGGCCCGGGAGTTCACCAATTCGGTGGAGACGTACTCCCCGGCGGGAATCCCCCGCTCCTGGAGCCTCTCGACCCATGCGTTGAAGAGGTTCTGGAGCCGTTCGGCGTATCGGGGGAGGCGGTCCTGGAAGTCGGTGACCGACTGGCTCAGGAGGAGGACGATGACGCCGAAGATCGCCACGTCCACCAGGACGGCCAGGAAGATAGCCAGCGGGGTGGGCACCCCCTTCTTCGTGAGGGAGAAGACGATGGGAAGGGTGAGGATGGCCAGGAAGAGGGCCAGGGAGAAGGGGAGGAGGATGGGCGCCGCTGCCCGGAGCCCCGCCACCACCACCACCACGCTCGCCATGACCAGGAGGAATCGGGCTCCCGGCCCCCAGTCGCTCCGCTCCGTCATCCCGCCCCCGCCCTCCGATTTTCGATGGATCCTTCGGAAAACCACGCCTCCGCCCCACCCTCGAACCCCTGTCGGTCCCCACCTGCCGTGCCCGGGAGGGTGAAGTGGTCCCTCCAGTCTACGGCAACCGCAGGAAGTGGGCCACTCCCCCGGTCTTTCGGCTCCGAACCCCTCCCTCTACTTTTTCCGCCGCGCTTCTTTCCACCAGCCCCGTTCACCGGAGGGGTGTTTGCCGCCCCCGCCGGAACGGTCCCCACCCCGTGAGCCGATGTCCCTCACCTCCATCCGCATCCTCCTCATCGACGACGAGGAATCCGACTACCTCATGACGCGCACCCTCCTGGGGCGAATCGAGGGAACGCAGATGGAGGTGGAGTGGGCCTCCTCCTTCGAGGAAGGGCTTGCCCGTCTCACCGACGTCCGCCACGACGTCTGCCTCCTGGACTACTTCCTGGAGGATCGAAACGGCACCGACCTCCTCCGTCTGGCTCGCTCCCGCGGGGTCCGCACCCCGGTGATCCTCCTCACCGGAAAGGGGAGCCGGGACGTGGATCTGGAGGCCATGCGGGCGGGGGCGGTGGACTACCTCCAGAAGGGTGGCGACGACCCCTGGGCGCTGGAACGGGCCATCCGGTACGCCGTGGAACGCCACCGGGCGCAGGAAGAGCTTCGCCGGAGCGAGGAGCGGCACCGGGGAATGTTCGACCACCTCCCGCTGGGGCTCTACCGAGTCACAGCCGAAGGAGACTACATGGAGGCGAACCCCTCCCTCATCCGGATGCTGGAGTACCCGGATCGCCGCACCCTCAGGGAGGTCCACGCCCGGAATTTCTTCGTCTCGTCCCTGGACCGGATCCGCTTCCAGCAGATCCTGGACGACCATGGAGTTGTTCTCGGCTTCGAGTCCGAACTCCGCACCTCCGGGGGTCGTCCCATCCGGGTCCGAAACACCGCCCGGGTCCACCGCGGCCCCGCCGGACGTGTGGAGTATGTGGAGGGATCGGTGGAGGAGGTGGAGGGCGGACCTTCCGAGCGCGCTCCCGATGCCGATGCCGCCGCCTTCCGCACCCTCCTGGATCACGCCCCCACCTCCGTCCTCCTGGTGGAGCCGGGAGGTCAGGTTCGGGCGGTGAGCGCCCACTTCGCCGCCCTGGTGGGGAGCGACGCCGAATCGCTTCGGAGTCGGGCGCTCTGGGAACTCTTCGAGGTGGCGGATCAGGCGGAGGTGGCCCGCACCGTAGAGGAATTTACGGGGTGGGAGGTGGCGCACCGAACCCTCCGTGCCGGGCTCCCCTCCCGCTCCGGAGAGCACCTTCAGGTGGTCCTGGATCTCCACCCGGTGACCCGACGGGGTGGTGCCCTGGAAGCCGTCCTCGTCTTCCTGAGCCACCCTTCCCCCCCGACCTGATCGCAATCCCCCACCGGTGAAGCCACCTCCCCGCCGAGGATCCGTCCCCGAGTCCGACGAAACCCTCTTGGCCGAGTGCCGGGTCGACACCTTCCGATCAGGGGGCGCGGGGGGACAGCATCAGAACACCACCGAGAGCGGGGTGCGCCTCACCCACATCCCCACCGGGATCGTGGTGACCGCCCGGGACGAACGGAGCCAGCACCGGAATCGGCGTCTGGCGCTGGAACGGCTCCGGAGGGCGCTCCGGGAACGGCGACGGACGCGGAAGAAGCGCGTTGCCACGAAGGTTCCCTCCTCCGAGAAGCGGAAGCGTCTCGAGGAGAAGAGGCGGAAGGGAGAGAAGAAGGCGCTTCGAAGGCCGCCGAAGTCCGGGGATTAGCGGTACGCCGTCACCCTCCCGCCATTCGCTCCATGAACCCCCGCTCCTGGGGGCTCAGCGACGCGGGCCCCTGGCTCTCCGCCTTGTCGAGAATCCGCTCGAACTCCTCCCGATTGAGGGGGTGAAGGCGATTCACCGGCACTCCCCGCCACCGCTTCAGCTCCCCTCGACCCGGGGAGGCCGCACCGAGGGTCGCCTCTTCCACCGCCTTCCGGAAGCGACGGGCGGGAGACCTCCGCTCCACCCAGCGCAGGTACAGCCACCCGCCCACAAATCCGCCCAGGTGGGCAAAGTGGGCGATGTTCCCGCCCCCCGAGATCCCGCCGTAGATGGAGAGCACGGTGAGCCCCACCACCAGGACCCGCGCCTCTACCGGAAGGACTCCCCAGATGTAGATCCGCTCCCGGGGCCAGTAGCGGGCGAAGCCCAGAAGCACCCCGAAAACCGCGCCGGAGGCGCCCACGATGGCCACCGTGGGGGTAAAGACCGAAAGGGCAGCCCCGCCGATTCCGCTCAGGAGGTAGAGGTAGAGGAAGCTCCGACTCCCCAGTCGCAGCTCCAGGCGTGGTCCGAAGAAGAAGAGCCCCACCATGTTGAAGAGGAGGTGCCAGAGGCCGGCATGAAGGAACTGGTAGGTGATGATGGTCCATGGACGCCAGGGGACCAGCGCCGGCACCAGCACGAGTTGATTCACCACCCACGCCGGAAGCGCCAGCATGACCAGGAACATGGCCACGTTGGCGATGAGGAGTCGTCGTACCCAGGGGGTCATGGAGTCAGGTGTGGGAGGATGGGTTCCGGTTCAGCGGGGCGATCGGGCGGGGTACCCCTCGGGGCCCCGCTCGGTCCCGGCGGCACGTCAGGGACCTTCCAGAAGGAAGGTGTAGACCTCGCCCATTCGATAAAAGGGGCGCCCCTCATGTTGAGCCCGGACGGCAAGCGCCCTCCCCACCCGACCGGAATCCACCTCCACGGCAACCCCGGCGAGGGCCCGCAGCTCGGGGTGGCGGGGGAGCCCCTCCGGAAGGGGGAAGGCATGCCACGCCATTCGTCCGCCGGAAAAGGTGAAACGGAGCTCCAGGGGAAGGTCGCCACGGATCTCGCCGGGAGCGGCGCCGAAGCGGGACGAGGGAGGCCACTCGCCATGGAGGGTCCGGTACCGTTCCGCGGCTTCGGCCACCTGGTCGACCCGCTCCAGGATCCCGTCCGCCACCCCCTTCGCATGGAGACGCAGCGAGAGGGGAATGGAGAGGGTGAGGATGAGGGAACCCACCACGAGGACGCCCAGGCACCCCGGGAGTGAGGCCCCGGACTCCGTTCTTCTGTTCGCCATGCCCCCGCCTCGAACGGGGCTCCCTCCCTTCCTCCTTCCACGGCCCATCAGCGGGATTCCAATGCCTCCTGGTAATTCCCCAGGAACTCCTCGATGGGCTGACTTGAGAGGAGGACGAGTCGAGCCCGGTCGCTCACTCCGAGGAGCTCCCAGCTCCCCGGTCCGGTCACCCGATAGCTCATTCCGGGGAAGGGTTCTCCCGTCTCCTCCAGCGTCTGGGGGAGTCGTCCGTGCTGGGTCCGGAAGGCTTCGATGCGTTGCGCCTGGACGTACATCTGGAAGCGGAGGATCCCCTCCTCCCGCTCCGGCGTCATGGGTGCCGCCCGCTCCCCCACCAGCCAGGCGGGCTGCCCCACCCAGAGGTACACATTCCCCACGGCGGCGAGGGCAAGGGCGAGATACCAGGGCCAGCGCACCCGCTGCCGCACCATGGGGGTGGATCGGATCTCTTCTTTACGCACCGCATCCTGATGGATGTCCCGGACGAGGGAGGCGATGTCGTCCTTCCGACGTCCATCGCCGACGGGGCGCTTCGGCTCTTCGGTCATGAGGCGGAGGTGAGAGGGAACCCGGAGGGGTGACAGGAATCCCGGGAACTTGCGCGGCTCGGGGAGGTGAGACAAGGCCGGCAGAAACGGAAATGACCCCTCCCCGACAACGCGGCGAGGGGCCATGGGCCCGGCAGGACTCGAACCTGCGACCGTTGGATTATGAGTCCACTGCTCTAACCGACTGAGCTACGGGCCCCATCCGGGGGTTCACCCGACCCCACAACTATATCGTGTAGCGGAGCCTGGCCGCGACCCCCTCTCCCACGGCGTCGAGGCGATCACCACCCTCGAAGGCGAGCTCCTCCACCTCGCCATGGTGTTCGAAGGCGGCCCCCACGAGGTGGTCGGCGTAGTCCGCGTTCGAGCGGATGAAGGCACGGCTCAGCAGGAGGGTGTCCACCTGCCCGGCGCGGAGCGCCGCCTCCACCTTCTCCACCCCCAGCGCACCCCGCCCCCCCGAGCGAGCCAGCTCCACCACCTCGTCCAGGAGCGTTCGCTGAAGCGCCTGGTTCAGCTCGGACGCCCCCGCCTCCAGTTCGGCCTTCACCTCGGCCTCGGACATCTCCATCCGGAGAGAGGTACGCTCCTGAGCGCGCCCCTGAAGTCCGGAGGGGAGGTGGGCACGAGCGGCGGCCACCGCCTCGGCAGGCCCCCCCAGGATGAGCAGCCCATCCTTCCCCATGAGCTCCGAGACTTCACCGAGAAGCTGCTTGAAGAGGCGTTCCGCCTCCACCTCCAGCGTCCGCTGGGCCGCATCGGTGGCGGTCTTCCCCCGTACACCGGAGTACGTGGTCCCCCGCTTGCTCACGTTTACGTCGCTCATGTCGCCCAGATCCCGGTCGGCATTGAGCGCCTTCGGTTCATGAAGCTCGCCGTTCCGGTACTCGAAAAGGCGAGCCCGGCGGGAGTCCACGATGACGGTGATGACCACACGGGCCTGCTTGAGCGCCCGGACGTAGGGGGCCACCCGGAGCCCATCCTCCCAGCGAGCGAGGTCCGGCATGGGGACGCGGCAGGGATGCGCCTCGATGAGCCCTCGGGAGGTGGCGAACCCCACCCACCCCCGGTCCGGGAGGTACTGGTCGTACCCGTTCAACGTCTTCTGAAGGTGTACGAATGCCCCTTCAAAGTCCCCTCTGTCGGATTCCCCGTCCAGCCGTTTCCGGGCGTCGGAGACCGCCGCGTCGAGGTGTTTCCGCCAGAGGTTCCTCTGGGAAAAATCGGTGGTACGGCCATCCAGATAGATGCTCAGGACCCGGTCGTGGCGGTGGGTGCGATAGAGGTCGATGAGTTCCGATTGGGTCAACATGCGACTCCTTGGCTTCCGGTCGACGGATGGGGCCTTGTGCGGCGCCCACGGTTCTGAAATCGGGCGTGGTGTGAGGAGCGGCCTCCTATCTGGTGCCGAAGAGGCGGTCACCGGCGTCACCAAGCCCGGGAAGGATATACCCCCGATCATTCAGTTCACGATCCAGTGCCGCCGTGAAAATGGGTACGTCGGGGTGCGCGTCGGCGAGGGCACGCACCCCCTCCGGCGCGGCTACCAGGCACATGAAGCGGATGGAGCGGGCCCCTCGCTCCTTCAGGAGCCGGATCGCCGCCGCCGCCGATCCTCCGGTGGCCAGCATGGGATCCACCACGATGAAGTCCCGCCCCTTCGGATTGGAGGGGATCTTGAAGTAGTACTCCACCGGCTCCAGCGTCTCCTCGTCCCGGTAGAGCCCCACATGCCCCACCCGGGCACCCGGGACGAGGCGAAGAATCCCCTCCACCATCCCGAGCCCTGCTCTCAAGATGGGGACCACCACCATCTTCTTCCCCCGGATCCGCCGTCCCACCATGGCTTCCAGCGGAGTATGGACCTCGTACTCCTCCAGGGGGAGTTCGCGGGTCACCTCGTACGCCATGAGGGTGGCGATCTCATCCACCAGCTCGCGAAACTGCTTCTTCGACGTGGTCCGGGCGCGAAGCGCACCCACCTTGTGCTGGATGAGCGGGTGGTCGAGGATCGTCAGCGTCGGGAAGGTCTCGGCCATGGCAGGGAACCCCCGGATGGGGGGTGAAGGGAGAGAGGGAAGCCGGAAAGGTGGGCTCGGACCCACCTCCCCGGGGCCGCTACCGCTTGATGCGCTCCCCCTGATCTTCGTACCGGAGGATCCACGCCGCCAGTCTCCCCGGACGAATCGTGCCTCCGAGGTCCCCGAACTCTACGTCCGCCCGCGATCCGGCTTCCGGCCCCGGACGCCCGATGAGCCCATCTCTGTACCCGTTGACGCGCTCCCGCCACCGCCGCCAGTTCCCGGCGCGGAGGTCCACCCATCCGCGGTCCAGGAGCACCTCGGTGGCCACCTCTTCCCCTACGTCGGGGACCACCTTCAGGCGTGGCCCCCGGAGCACCTTCACTCCATCCGTCAGGAGAATGGGGAGCCCGATGGAGAGGATCCGCTGCCGGAGATCGGAGTCCTCCTCCACCAACGCCTGCGCGCGACGGGCCGTTTCCTCGGGATCGAGTCCGGCTGCCCCCTCGACGCTCCCGTAGAGGCGTCCCAGGATGGCGGCCTCGAAGAGGAGCTTGGAGAGGCGGGGGGGACCGAGCATCTCGTACGCCACACCCTGGACCCCGTACTCCTCCTCCATCCGCTCGAGGGTGACGAGCGCCTCCCCTCGCAGGATCCCGGCGCGATAGGTGGGCCCCATGGTGGCGCCGTCCAGCGCCGCCACCACATCCCGCCCGGAGGGGATTCCCCGGATCTCCCGGAGGACGTTCTCGGCGATCTCTTCGGGGGTGACGAACTCCATCAGCCCGAGCGCCGTCAGCGTCTCGAACTCGGAGGCGGCGAAGAGCCCGTTTTCCCCCGAGTCCAGGTAGACCCCGTCCAGCGGGGCGTCCAGGGTGGTCCAGGCATCCGGGGTCGTCCCGGTGAGCGCTTCCTCCATGGTCACCGGACGAAGCGCGTCGGTGCGGGGAACGAAGCTTCCTCCCCGACGGATGGGCCCGGTAGCCATGGACTTCCAGGAGATGGCGGCGGTGGGCTTGATCTCCTTCACCGCCGGAGCCCCCGGGGTCCGCGCCATGAGGAAGAGGAGGAGGGACTGAGCTCCGGCGAGCCCGGCCTTCGCCAGGAGGACCCGGGAGGGGCGCTCCTCCGAGTGGGTGAAGGGGATATTGAGCCCCATCCCCCCGGTGCCGGCGGTCCCGATCTTCACGTACATGGCCGTCCCCACCCGCTTCATCCCCTCGAGGGCAATCTGGGTGTGCCGGATGAGCTGGGGGAGGTAGAGGGTGGTGAGGTGCCGCTCCACCGCCGTCAGATCCACCTTCCCGTCCTCGGCGGTGCGCCGGAGATCCTTGGCGGATCGGAAGACGTCCTGGTAGGCCAGCGCGCCGGCGGTGTTTACCGAATCCACCACCACGTCGGGGCGAACCGAGAGGAGGAGGCTTCCGAGAGACGAGCGGCGGAAGACCTCGTCGGTGAGTTCGCCGTACGTGTCGTCCACCAGCCCCGAGAGGGCATCGGGGTCGGAGAGGATCTCGTCTCGCGGGCGCTGGGAATGGGCTTCAGGGACGAAGAGGTCGCCCCAGCAGGGGTCGATCCGGACCCCCTTTGCCCGGGGGTCCCGGGAAAGCTCCTCCGCCGCCTCCTCCGCCTCTTCCCGACGAAGGGATCCCACGACGATCCTCCCGGGTGAGAAGTCGAGCATCCGCCGGGCCACCGCCTGCCCGACCAGCCCCGCGCCGCCGAGTATGAGGATCGTCCGGTCCTGAAGTTCCATGGTCTCCCTAAAGGTGAAGTTGAGCCGACCTGCCGACTCCCTGGAACGATCGAACGAACGTTCGACGCGGGGGGAGCCCGCGAAACTTACCCCCCCTTCCTCTTCGGGGCGAGCCCCGCCGCCGACCGGAGCTCTCCGATCTCACCGGTGGTGAGGGGGCGCCACTTCCCCCGGGGGGTCCGATCCAGTGCGAGGGGACCAAAGCGGATCCGCCGAAGCCGGAGCACCGGGAGCCCCACCGCCTCCAGAAGGCGGCGGACCTCATGGTTTCGCCCCTCCCTCACCACGAGGCGAAGGCAGGGCGGCATCCCCTTCTGAGGAGGGAGCGCCCGCACCGATTCGGCGCGAGCCGGCCCATCCTCCAGCGTCACACCCTGCTCCAGCCTGCGCACCACATCGGGATCCGGATCCCCATCCACCCAGGCGCGATACTCTCGGGGCACCTCCGATGACGGGTGGAGAAGTCCGTGGATGGCCTCCCCATCGTTGGTGAAGATGAGGAGCCCCTCCGTCTCCCGATCCAGTCGCCCCACATAGTTCAGGTGCTGGTGCCCCGGGTCCAGGAGTCCGTAGACGGTGCGACGCCCCCGGGGGTCTTTCCGGGTGGTGATGGTTCCTCGGGGCTTGTTCAGGAGGATCCACTCCACCCTCTGGATCCGCACCTCCTTCCCGTCCACCTCCACCCGGTCACGGCGAGGGTCCACCTGGGTCCCCGGTTCGGTGGCCGCCTCACCATTCACCGTGACCCGCCCATCCCGCATCCATCCCTCTGCCTCTCGCCGGGACGCGACCCCGGCCCGGGAGAGGAACTTCTGGAGGCGCATGGGTCCTTCTCCCCCTTCCCTGGAGGATGGGGTGCCGGAACCCCCATCCCCCCTGGGTGCCTTCCCACCCCTCCCCTTCCCCCCCTTTGGGGGCCGACGCGGGCCCTCCCGGGAGGGCGTCATGAACGTGCCCCGGGTTCCGGTTCGCCTGCCTCGGACACCGTGACCGGGGCCCCGTCCAGAGGGAGACTTTCCTGATTGGGATCCACCATGGGCTCCCCCTCTTCCGGCGGATGGAGGGGGATGGTGCGGTCACGGAGGACCACCGGGAGCTCGTCCGGACGGGGAAGGTCGTCCAGCGACTGGAAGCCGAAGTGCTCCAGGAAGCGCGGCGTGGTGCCGTAGAGGAGGGGGCGGCCGAGCCCCTCCCCCCGCCCCACGACGTCGATGAGCCCCCGGTCCTGGAGGGTGCGGATCACCCCCGACGAACCGACGCCTCGGACATGCTCCACCTCCAGGCGCCCCAGCGGCTGGCGGTAGGCGATGATGGCGAGGGTCTCCAGCGCGGGCCCCGAAAGGCGCGACGGACGGGGGATGGTATCGAATCGCTCAAGGTATCCGGAGAACTCGGGGCGTGTGAGGAGCTGATACCCCTCGGCCACCTCCATGACCTCGTAGGCCCGCTCCGTCTCCAGGTAGAACTGGCGGAGGAACCGGATGGCCTCCTCCACTCGATCTTCATCCAGCGACTCGTCCGCCCGGGCGATCTCCTCCGCCCGGAGGGGAGCGTCGCTGGCGAAGAGGATGGCTTCCACGATCTGCTCGACCTTCACGACTCCTCCGGTGGGGTGGGTTCGTCCTCATCCTCTTCATCGGCCCACTCGCTCCGCTCCCTCCGATAGAGCCAGAGCTCGCTGAAGGGGGCCACCTGCCGGAGCCGCACCCGGCGGCGGCGGGTGAGCTCGAGCCCCGCCAGGAAGGTCATGACCCCGTGCATCCGATCCCGGAAGGGGTTCAGGAGCGATCGGAACTCCACCCCGGTGGTCCGCGCCAGCGCCGAGAGGATGAGGGCGGCCTTTTCTTCCATGGACACCGTGCGGGGAGTCACCCGGTGTTCCCGAATCTGGGGGATGGGAATCTCCACCCGCAGCGCCGCCTCGAAGACCTCTTCCCAGGTGGTTTCCAGCGGGACGTCCTCCGCGGGGAGGGGCGGGCGGGTGGGAACAAACCCCTTGGCGGAGCGTCGCGCCCGCTCCCTCTCCGCCGCCTCCATTCTCCGGGTGATCTCCCGGATCTGCTCGTACTCCAGGAGGCGACGCACCAGCTCCGCCCGCGGGTCCTCGTCCTCGCTGTCGGCGGGGCGGGGGATGAGGAGCTGGGCCTTGATGCGGATCAGGGTGGCGGCCATCTCCAGGAACTCGCCCGCCTGGTCCAGGTCGGAGGCCTCGATCCCCTTGATGGTCCGGAGAAATTGCTCGGTGATCCGGGCGATGGGGATGTCGAAGATATCGATGTCCTGCTGCCGGATCAGGTGCAGGAGGAGGTCAAGGGGGCCCTGGAAGCGCTCGATCTCGACGACGAAGCCGCCCTCGAGGGTCGGCGTGGAGAGGGCGCTCATCGGGATGGGACGACCCGGTGGGAGCGGGGAGTAACCGGAACCCCGGGTGCGGAATGCCGCGAGGACGCCCCATCGGGTAGGGTGGGTGGGTGGACCATAGAGGTGACAAGGTAGTGGGCGGGATCCCCGGTGTCACCGGCGGGTCCGGAGGGAGGGTCCCCTTCCCCACCTCGTTCCCCGTTTGGTCCAGTTGATCCTTCGCCGCCTTTCTCTTAGCTTTACCAGCTTCATTGGAGTCTTTCCCAGGAACCGACGCAGGATCCGAGGTACGAATGCCGAACATCAAGAGCTCGAAGAAGCGGATGGAGCTGGGCCGGAAGTGGCAGGCCCGCAACCGGGTGGTCCGCGCCCGTCTCCGCACTGCCATCAAGCGGGTACGCCAGGCCGAGGATGCGGAGACCGCCGAGACCCGTCTGCGCCAGGCCGTCACCCTCCTGGACCGCGCCGCCCGCACCCGGCTCCACCACCCCAACAAGGTGGCCCGGGCCAAGGCTCAGCTTCAGAAGCATGTGAACAACCTCAGGGCTTCCTGACCCCCTCCCTATCCCGCCCGCGGTCTTAACCTATGACCCACGGGCGAGGATGACCGCTGTCGGAGGCGAGGCCCCGCGGACCCGAGCGGTCCGCGGGGCCTTTTTGTCGTGTGCTCCCAGCCGACCTCTTTTTTTGTTGACATCTACGCGCCCGCCTTCCTAAGCTGCGCCGGGGAACACACCCTCTGACTCCTTCCAACGCTTTCCCATGCCCATTCGCGATTACTTGAGCCCGGAAAACGGCGGGGCGCAGATGTGGCAGATGCTGGCGAGCAATCTGACCCGAGGGACGCACCCGTACAACTTCAGCGGCTTCTGTATGGCTCTCGTCGTTCAGTGGCTCATGGAGATCCGCTTTGAGGGTGGACAGTCCCCGGAGGAACTCGGCCGACATCTTCTCCGAGGGGCGCTCGGAACCCATGGGTATGGCGGAATCGCGAGTTCCCAGGACCGCTACGGCCTTCATGCTCCCCACATGGCCAACATCCATGATGCCATGGTGCACGGCCACTCCGGCGGTGCCCTTGCCCGCCAGAATGAGGTGACGGTACAGAGTGCCAACGATCACTGGGGAGAGATCCGGAGCCGGGTATACGGCGTGCCGAACGATGACATCATCCGCTTCTATGCGCGGTCGAGGGTGTACTACGCTCATGTGAGCCTCGCGGGAAACAACAGCTGGCTCACAAGTTGGTTTGCAGGCGCCACCTGGGGTCACGCCATCGGCCTGTACAGCAATCAAGATCGCGTCTACTTCTTCGACCCGAATTACGGCGTCTTCGTGTTCGACCAACGCTACCAGGGTCGAATAGCCCAGTTCATCGAGACGCTGTGGCAGGACTACGGAGCGGGGTGGGGGCGCGTGGCGGACGTGACCTGAGCTCCGCCTGACGCCCCCCCAAAAACCATCCCAAGCAGGCCCGCACCAACTCTTGCGATTCCAGGGACTTCCTCCCTACTTTCTCGGCGCTTTCTCCAAGACCATACCGATTCCTGCACCCCCCCTTCCCGGAATTCGTGCCCCGGCGCCGACAGGTTCATTGTGCCCAAGAACTCGGAAGTTCATGCGGAGCGAATGCGGAAGGTGCGCCAGGGGTTCGACGCGGCACACCTCACCTCTCTCCAGTCGGAGAAGCTCGTGGGTGTCTTCGACGCCCTGGACCCCGAAAAGGCCCGCGAGGTCTCGGACCGCACCCGGTTTTCGGTTTCCACCGGCTCGAAGCTCTCGGAATCGATCTTTGGTGGCGGCAACGGCGAATCCCGGCGCGAGATGTCCCGGGCCATCCTCTTCCTCGCCGACCTGAAGGCGCTGTACGAGGGGCTCCCCCTTCCCGCGCGGACCACCGATGCGGCCTTCGAAACCATGTGGCGGGGAAAGGAGGGAGACCTCCGCGCTACCCTCTCCGCGCTGGCCACCCAACTCATCGAGGTCGACACCTCGTTCCGGGAGATCTTCGGGGCTAAGGTGGTCAAGAGCTACACCCCGCCGCCCAGACGGAAAGTCGTGCTCCCGGAAGATGCCCGCCGCCTTCTCGAGGGAAACATCACCGCAAAAGGGCTCCGCCGAACGGAGGTCGCCGGCGGGCTCACCTCGGTGGCGGCGGCCAAGACGGCATGGAGCGACGCCAAGACGCGCCTCATTGCGGACTTCACCGTGCAACTCGGTGTGTCCCTCTCCAACATCGAGTCCATCCAGATCGCGGCGACCGGCGCGTACACCGAATTCGAGTCCTTTTTTCGGGCGGCAGGAAAGGAGACCGAAGCAAAGTTGGGACTGGCAAAGAGCTTCTTCTCGGCCGTCGCCGACTACGCCCCCTTCCCGGTGTCCGTTCTGGGGAAGATCGGCGGGGCCGCCGTTGGGGTCCTGCATGTGGACACCTCCATCTCCCAGACCCGCAGGCTCGGGTCGGAGGTCTACTTCAATTCGGACATCCCGGCTCTGGCGAGGGCGAGCGCCAAGCTGGCCGCCGTGAAGAACTGGGGAACGGATCTCACCCGTCTCGGTGTGAGCGGGAACTCCATCTCGTCGGCCACCTCCATCCGCGACACCATCGACGCTGCGAAGCAGGGCACCCTCAACGCCCTCATCGGGGTGTTCACGGAGGCCATCATGGAGACCTACGGGGACTCCCCCTCCGACATGGCGGACAAGAGCACCACCTTCTTTCAGGGGGTTGCCAACTCCCTCCCGGGAGCACGCACGGAGCTGGTGACCACCGCCGTCGTCAACCGGATCACGCAACTCTCCAATCTCACCCGGGAATCCATCCGGGGGATGGGAGCACTCCCCCTCGTGGGATCGGAGACGCTACAACCCTTCATCGAGCTTCAGCTCTTCGCCGAATACCTGGCGCAGCTCGCCCCCGGGGATGACTTCGATGTGAGCATATCGGATGAACTCATCCGCCGACTCGAGGGCGAACCGTTCCGACTGGTGATCCGGAAGACCGGCTCCGGGCAGACCGCCGACATCTATCGCGGAAAGCAGCTCCCGTGGACATCGGGCCACCCGAAACATGTGGGTGGACTCATCCTCTTCTTCCGATGGTACGCCCGCGAGGTGAACGCCTTCCATATCGCGGCCGGCGCCACGACGCCGGAACGGGTCCGCACCGCCATGGGCGATACCATCGTGGAGATCGGTCAGGCGATTTCAGGTCACACCGTCACCCGTATGCTCCGCAACGACACGGCGGACTGGGGAGCGGTCAGGTCACAGCTTCGCCTCTGAGAAGCAAAGGGGGCCTCCTCCCCCACCCCGATCACCCCCCCAACAGGAAATCCACCACGAAGTGGGCGTGGGCCCGGACTCCATCCTTCAGGACCGCCTCGTTGATCTGGAACTCGGGGGTGTGGTGGGGCGGTGCGTGAGCGGGATCGATTCCCTCGGGCATCCCTCCCAGGAAGATGTAGAGCCCCGGAACCTCGCGCTGGAAGAAGGAGAAGTCCTCGGCTCCGGTCACCGCATCCACCAGGTGCAGATTCTCCGCCCCGATGACCCCTTCCAGGGTGGGAACCATCCGCCGGGTCAGCTCCGGATCGTTGTACGTCACCGGGTACCCCCTGTGGATCGTCACCTCGGCGGCGGCACCCATGCTTCGGGCCGTGTACTCCGCCGTGCGCCGAATCTCTTCGTGGACCCGATCCTGCATGGCGGTGTCGAGGGTGCGGATCGTCCCGATGAGCGTCACCTCTTCGGGGATGATGTTGTGGCGTGACCCTCCCTCCACGATCCCCACCGACACCACCACCGCCTCCTTCGTGAGCTCCGAGCGGCGGCTCACCACCGTCTGGAGCCCGTTGATGATCTGGGCTGCCGTCACCACCGGGTCCACCCCGGTCCAGGGGGTGGATCCGTGGGTCTGGCGCCCCCGCACCACGATCTCGAACCGATCCGAGGCGGCCATGATCCCCCCCGGGCGATAGGCGATGACCCCCGAGGGGTTCATGGACGAGATGTGGAGGCCAAAGATGGCGTCCACCTGGGGATCCTCCAGCACCCCTTCCCGGACCATGAGTTCGGCGCCCCCCTCCTCCCCCTCGGGCGCCCCCTCCTCGGCGGGCTGAAAGAGGAAGACCACCTTCCCCCGGAGGTCGTCCTTCATCCCCACGAGGATCTCCGCGGCCCCCATGAGCATGGCCACATGGGTGTCGTGCCCGCAGGCGTGCATGACCGGCACCTCCCTCCCCCGATACTCGCCGGTGGCGGTGGAGCGGAAGGGGACCGGAGACCGATCCTCCACCGGGAGGGCGTCCATGTCGGCCCGGAGCGCCACCACCGGCCCGGGGCGCCCCGTGTCCAGGATGGCCACCACCCCGGTATGAGCGATCCCCGTTCGGACCTCCAGCCCCAGCCCTTCCAGGAAACGGGCCACATAGGCGGCCGTCTCGTACTCCCGGTTGGAGAGTTCGGGATTCTGATAGATGTGTCGCCGCCACTCGATCACCCGGTCTTCGATGCGAAGGGCCTCGGCGTCGATGCGGGCCTTGAGCTCGGCGGGAGACGGATCACCACCCAGGGCCCGGACCACCGCCGGGAGGGGGGAGGGGTGCGCGGAGCGGGGGACGACCTCCGTGTTCAACCCGGACACGGATGCCGGCCCACCCTGAAGGGGTGTAGAGAGGGGGAGGACTCCCACCCCGAGGGTGGTGGCGAGGACGAGGGAAGCGCGGGTCATGCAGGCCTCCGGCAGGCTGAAGTGGGAGTGGGAGGATGGGCCTGCGGGGACCCATCCTCCCGGAACGGATCGGTCATCGCTGCAAGCTACGTCGTGTGGCGGGCCGGCGCCTCCCCGAGCTGGGGAGGGGAAGATATCCGCCGGGGGTTGCCGAAGACCCTCTCAGGGTGCGAATTGCAGCAGAGGAAACCTTCCCGCGGGTCGGTTTCCGTTGATCTCAGCTCCCCCCTACCCAGAGGACAACGCGCGGCATGGCTATCGTGACCTTCGATTTCAGCACCGATGTGTGGAACATGGGTCCTGCATGTGGAAATCCGTCGTACAACCCGGCCCCATTTACCAATCCCTGCATCTACATCATCCACAACTCGACGGAGAACTCCACCTATGTCGGGTACGCCGATGACGCCAACGACCGCTGGAAGAGTCGTACCGAAGTCTTTCATATCATGGGGATCCCGAAGAATTACGGAAAGACCGTCCTCTGTGCGTGCTGCATCCCCACCGTTTCAGGTGGGAAGTCCATGTTTCTCAAGGGGCAGGACGCCTGTGAACACCTCATGATCCGCGCCGTAGTCAACGGCCTTCTCGGAATCACCACGAGCACCAACTCTCAACTCGGGAGCACCCCTTTTTCCAACCCTGTCGCCAGGACGATTCGGGTTTACCTTCCGACGCAACCCTACTGGGGACACCTGATGAGCGACCGCGAGATCACCTTTGGGAACAAGGCGTTTTGACCAACATGGCGGGAATCCTGTATGGCGAGCCCTCCATGGCAGAACTTCCCCCGACATCCGCCCATATGTGGAACCCCGGAGCGCCAGAAGTCGCCGGTGAGTGAGCCGGATGTGTGGCGAACAACGGGGAGTTCCCCTGGACGCCACCCCTCACCCCTTCTTGCCTCTCCCCTTCCCGCTTCGGGCCGCGGCCTCCAGCGCCAGCTTGGCCCATCGACGGGTTTCCTCCGGATCCTCCCACCCCTCGGCAGGGAGCTCCCAGTACGACATGGCGATTTTTTTCCCGTCGTTGGCCTCCCAGATGAAGGGGCCGGACCCGGCGGCTTTGAAGGCGGGGATCGTCTCGGCATCCACCTTGAGATAGAGGCGCTCGTAGGCGATGAGGGCAAACATTCTGTCCCCCCTGTAGATCCCATGCCCGCCGAACATGGCGCGGGCGCGAACCGGGGCCACCACCTTCAGGAGATCGAGGCAGTCCTGCACAAAGGGATCCGGGCGTTTCATGGCATGTTCCGGTTCGAGTGCAGGTCGGGTGGCGGGGGGGCGCCCTGGAACAGATCCGACCCGGTCGGTGAAGAATTTACGGGTCAGACCAGAAACGTACAGCTACCTACCTCACTCCGAGGGTGACCCCATGACCTCCAGATCCTTCCTCTCGGTACTGGCATGTGCCGCCGCCTGTGCGCTCCCCTTCACGGCTCAGGCGCAGCTCAATCCCGGCGTGCACCTGGCCCATGCAACGAAGTCGTTTGACGGAGTAAACGGGGTAGGTGGAAGTCTCCAGCTGACGCTTCCACTCCTCCCCATCGACTTCCAGGTCGCCGGGGAGTACTTCTTCCCCGGGTGCGACGACTGTTCCCTCTGGGGAGGCTCCGCCGACGTCCACTTCGCCTTTCCCACCCCCATCCTCAGGCCATACGGCGCCGCGGGGGTGGTCATGCGCCGGGCCGAGACCCCGGAATCGGAGGTGCGGGCCGGAGGGATTGGACTCGGCGCGGGGCTGAATCTGAGCGCCCTCGTGATGGGTGCCTACGCCGAGGGGCGGTACGAGTTCATGGATGGAGGAGACAACCAGTTCGTCTTCCGGCTCGGGGTGCGATTCTGAGGCGCCGCACTCCTGATCATGTCGGGAGTACCCGTCGGTCATGCTGACCTCCCTCTGGCGGCACCTTCTCTCGGTCCTCCTCCTCCCCTTCGGGGTGGTCATCGTCGTGCCCGTCTGGATCCTGATCCCACGAACCACCCTGGAGACGCTCCCCCCTCGCACCCTGGTGGAACTCCTGGCCCAGGGCGCCGGGGGGCTCCTCGTCATCGGCGGGGTGGTTCTCTTCTCCTGGTGCGTCACCCTCTTTGCCCGAATTGGACGGGGCACCCTCGCACCGTGGGATCCGACCAAGGAACTGGTGACGACCGGCCCCTATCGCTATGTACGAAACCCCATGATCAGCGGAGTAGCCGCCATCCTTCTCGGCGAAGCACTGGTGTTTCGGTCGGTGCCCCTGGCTGGATGGTTCCTGATCTTCGTCATGGTGAACCACCTCTACTTTCTGATCTCCGAAGAACCCGGACTCGAGCGCCGATTTGGAGCCTCATATGATGACTACCGACAGAGGGTGCCACGATGGATTCCTCGTCCGGCGCGCACCCCACGGTCCATGCGGAGCCGGTGAGGCGCCGATGATTCGCCTTCTCGCGTACACCCGTCGGGCGGCGCTCCTCACCCTGACCGTGATCATTCCGTCGGCCTGCTTCGCGGAGGGATCTCACGCCCCGGAGGAGGCTGCGGGGGCCGGTGTCATGAAGGAGGCGGTTGATCCATCATCCATGCCCTCGGAGATGATCGTCGTTCCCTTCGCCGAAGCGGAATTTTTCCCGGTACTGCCCGACACCCCGGAATCCCCGGAAATCGCTCTACTCTGGGGTGATCCTGCCACCGGCCCCTCCGCCATGCTCATGCGACTACGCCGTGGCCAGATCCCATTCCATTCCCATTCGAGCGACTACCACCTCGTGGTGCTCCACGGCACCATGAAGCATTGGGGCCCGGAAGAGGAGGTCGAATCGGCGCCGCCCCTGGGTCCGTTCAGCTATTGGTTCCAACCGGGCGACCTTCCTCACGCGGAAGCGTGCCTCACTGACCACTGCCTCCTGCATGTGGTCTGGACGGGCCCTCAAGATGCCCAACTTGTGCCATAGACAGAGGCACTCCACCCCATCCGCAACCCCCACTGGGGAACCCCACTCCCCTCGAACCCGGCCCGCACGCCGTCAAATGAACCAATCGCTCCTCCATGTGGCACTCGTGGTTCGAGACTACGACGAGGCCATCGCCTTCTTCAGAGAGGTCCTGAACTTCCGGGTGGTGGAGGACCGCTACATCCCGGAGCAGGACAAGCGATGGGTCCTCGTGGCCCCTCCTGGTTCCGGAGGGACCACCCTTCTGCTCGCCCGCCCCTCGACGCCGGAACAGTTCGCCTATGTGGGGAATCAGACCGGTGGCCGAGTCACCTTCTTCCTCGGCACGGATGACTTCTGGCGGGACTATCGGTCCATGCGGGAGCGCGGTGTGGAGTTTGTCCGCCCACCCCTCGAGGCCGACTACGGGACCGTCGCGGTCTTCAGGGACCTGTACGGGAATCTGTGGGATCTGGTGGAACCTGCTCCGCCGCCCAAGCCTCCGACACGGCCCGCGCCCGGGAGGGGTCATCCACCACCAGGATGAACCGGCCGTCATGGTCGCTGTACTGCGCCTCGATGTTGACACCCGCCTCCGCCATGCGTCCGGTCAGCTCTCCAAGTTGCCCCGGGACTCCCTGCTTGAGCCGCTGTACCGTGACCTCCTTCGCGGCCAGCACCCGGATCCCCGCCCCTTCCAGAGCCCGGCGAGCGGAGTGGCCGTCCCGGAAGAGGAAGTGTGCGATCCCGCGCCCATCCACCACCCATGCACCACCTCCCTCGATACTCACACCGGCTTCCCCCAGGGCACGCCCCATCTCCGAGAGGGCACCGGGGCGATTGTCCAGCTGAATGGCGAGATCCACCATGGTCGTCACCTTCTGTTCAGGATTCATGGAAGCTCACCCACCCGTCAGGTCGAGCGGACGAGGGGAACAACGTGGACGGGAACGCTGCACGAGTTGGCGATGAAGCAGCGTTTGTGTGCTGAAGCGTGAAGCTCTCGCGCCTCATCGATCATTCCGGCCTCGGTCACGGTGACGACGGGGGACAGGGTGATCTCGTCAAATGCCCCCCCACCCTCCGGGGAGATGGCGATCCGTCCCCGCACCTGATCCTCGTACGCCGTGATCCGAATGCCGCTTCGAGCCGCCAGGGAGAGGAAGAAGAGCATGTGGCAGCTCCCCAGTGCGGAGAGGAAGAGATCTTCGGGGTTGTGCTTCTCCGCATCTCCGCAAAAGGCCGCTTCGGCACTCCCTTCGATGGCAACCTTCCCATCGATGGAGATGACATGGTCCCGGCCATAGGCGGCATACCCGGAGGTGCCCTCTCCTCGATTTCCGGTCCAGGTGATACGAGCGGTGTACTCTCGATGTGTGTTCGTACCGGATGCCATGGCGCGGGTCCCTCTGAGGTCGGAATGGCGGTGCGGGATTTATTCGCCCTCGGCTCGCTCCACCGGTTGAGGCGGCCACGGGCGCTCCCTGGACAAATACCTTGTCGAAGGAATCCTTCGGTGTGCGCCGAACCATTCTCGGTTACCGTGATGGGTACCATCCCGACCCACCGCGGAGAATCCGGATGATCACCGACCATTCCATCGCACCTGTCGCGGCCC
>JBJHBD010000020.1:0-30855 GCA_050485305.1 Gemmatimonadota bacterium | reverse complement strand
CTGCAGAGGTCAGGGGTTCGACTCCCCTCGGCTCCACTGGCAAGCCACCATAGCTCAGCTGGTAGAGCACGTCATTCGTAATGACGGGGTCGTCGGTTCGAGTCCGACTGGTGGCTCTGAACTCCTGCTCATCTTGCGAGGGTTGGACGCACGAGTCCCCCCCGGTAGATTGAACGAGGTTTTCTGCCCCTTGGTGTAATTGGCAACACGCCTGACTCTGGATCAGGAGAGTCCTGGTTCGAACCCAGGAGGGGCAACTTGGAGGGGTGGCCGAGTGGCTTAAGGCGGCGCCCTGCTAAGGCGTTGGGCCGAAAGGCCCTCGTGGGTTCGAATCCCACCCCCTCCGTAACGATGGTAGGTTCGATAGGACCTGTGGGTGGGGTTCCGAATCCTGCTCCAAAGTAGTTTGGGAAGTCAGTGACGGAGGGGTGGGATCGCTCATCCCACCCCTTTTTTTCTTCCCGGTTGAGGGACTGGGACGGGTGGCCGAGTGGCTTAAGGCGCACGATTGGAAATCGTGTGGGTGCAAGCCCGCGTGGGTTCGAATCCCACCCCGTCCGTACGCGTGACGAAGACTGAACGGGTATACGGGTGGGATCTGCGAAGCGAAGCGAAGCTCATCCCACCCCGTCCGTACGCGTGACGAAGATTGAACGGGTATACGGGTGGGATCTGCGAAGCGAAGCGAAGCTCATCCCACCCCGTCCGTGATGATGGCAGGTTTCCGGGGCGTGGCTCAGTCCGGTAGAGCGCTGCGTTCGGGTCGCAGAGGTCCCCGGTTCGAATCCGGGCGCCCCGATTATTGTGAGAAGTACCCGAGCTTAGGGAGTTGAGGCGGCTGAACAGTTCCGGAGAGACCGCGACCGGATCTCTAATCCGGGCGCCCCGATTGAATTCTCCCTCGTTCTGACCGACGATCTATCGTATCGGGAGGCGTAGTCCTAACTGGTAAGGCACCGCACTCGAAATGCGGCGGGCGCAAGCCCTTGGGGGTTCGAGTCCCTCCGCCTCCGTTCCCAGCGCATCGCCGTCGTGACCCGTGTGGGTTGCGGCGGCGTTTTTTGTTTTGGGGGGCCGGAGGGCCTCTCACCCCCGGACCTTCGGTCCTCTTGGGGGTGGCGTCGTCACCGGCCCGTTGGGCCAGCGCCAACGCATCTCCGTGCCGGTGGTTGATGTGGAGTTGCGTCGTCACCGGCCCGTTGGGCCAGCGCCAACGCATCTCCGTGCCACGCCACTCCGGTTCGAGTCCCTCCGCCTCCGTTCCCAGCGCATCGCCGTCGTGACCCGTGTGGGTTGCGGCGGCGTTTTTCGTTTTTCGGAGACGAGCAGCTCCTCAGAACCGCCACTCCACTCCAACGAGAGGGAGGAGGGGACGGTTGGCCACCGGTCGAAGTTCTTCGTCCCGCCACCGGTCGAAATAGTGGAAGAGGGCATCTCGCTGATCGAGGGCGTTCAGGATCCGAAGATAGGGCCGGAGGGACATGGGGCGCCCTCTGATGGAAGGCTCGAGATCCCAGGAGAACTCCACGTCGACTCTGAGGAAGTCGTCCTGCTGCGCGATATCCAGGGGGATGGATTCACTCGCGCTGGTCAGGGCCCGAACGGGGGATCCATCGAGGCGGACGGGGCTCCGAAACACGTTGGGGGGAGGAGCATTGGGTTCGGACAGTGCAACATCGACGGATGAGAGGGGGAGGCCGGATCCGAAGCTCACCGACACGCCCAGATTGGTGGCGGCGGGGAGAGACGCTTCAGCACCGGCGGAGAGCAGGTGCCGCCCTTCAAATCGGTTGCTCTGCCCCGGGCTCGACTCCTCCCAGAACCAGGTCAGGGCGTAGCCGAGCCATCCGCTGAGCCGGTTTCCCTCCCGAAGGACCCGGAGATCGGTCCCCGAGGCTCGGAGCCCATGGAAGGGGTTGCTGTCCAACCCCCCGTAGCGCCGCATGAATCCGCTCAGATCAAGGCGAGTGTCGGCGTCCAGCTCCTGGGTCAGCCCCACCACCAGATGGGTGGCTGAGGCCACGTCCACTCCGGGATCCCAACTGACGACTGCCAGGCGGTTCTGCTCGAACTCCGCGTCGATCCCCGTTACGGGAACCGCCTGGTGGTGTCGTCCCGCCGAGACGGTCAGGAGTACCCGCTCGGAAAGGAGGAGAGCGAGCTCGGCTCGAGGGCCGAGCACGGTCCGCTCGATCTCGGTGTAGTGATCGGCCCGGACCCCGAGGCGAAGCCGCGCTCCCTGGGCGATCTCCCCCTCCCACTCCCCGAAGGTTCCGGCGACGGTGCTTCGGAGCGACTCCTCCGGGTCCGTGACGGAGGCGGTGAATACGGAACTCACGGGGTTCAGGCGATAGGAGAGATCCATCCTCTCTGCGGAAACTCCCAGCCGGAACTCTCCTCCGGAGGATGGGAACGCAACCTCTGCCCCTCCCCGCACCCGTTGATTGGTGCCGGTGGCCACGACGGGATCAACCCATCCCAGGGGAATGGAGGACTCATAGCGGGAGGCGGCCACGATTCCCCGGATGGAGATTCGGGATCTGTCAAACCCGTAGCCGACCGAAAAGGCGCGATTCCCCCAGCGAGCACCATCCGACGATGCAGCGAAGGTCTCCGAGTCTCCATCCAGATCGAGGAGGAGCCCCTCCCGGTTTGTGTATCCGGTCAGGCGCAGTTCGTGCCCCTCTCCCGGAGTCCAGTGCCCCCGCACGAGGGCGTCGTGATAGTGGTAGGGGAAGTTCTCCACGCCGGAGAGGGTTTCCTGAAATCCGTGAAGGGCCCGTCCGCCCAGGAGGATCCCCCCCCGGCGACCGGCGGTCTCGACAACCCCCCGCATGGAGACCCCGTCCACGGCGCCTTCGGTGCGAATCCCGCCCTCCCGAGGGGCGCGGGTGGAGAGGTCCAGGAGGTAGGAGAGCCCTCCGTCGAATCGGGAAGGTGCGCCGCCCACATGTAGATCGGCACTCCCCAGGAGCCCTCCGTCGAAGGCGGGGAGAAGCCCCGCGATATGGAACGGAGTGAGGATGGGAGCTCCGTCCAGGAGCACGGCTCTGGCATCCACCGTGGACCCGCGGGTGAAGAGCACCCGATCCTGATCGGTATCGCCGTTCTCGGGCGCGCGACGAGAGACAAACTGGGTGAGCCCCGATTCCACGGCTCCCGTCGAGCCCTCCAGCGCCCGGAACTCCACGGTGGAGCGGGCGGGCGCCATGGGTGGGAGGGGATCCATCCCTCCGCCTCCGGGACGTGAGCGGTCACTCAGCGCCGACAGGGGGTCGAGAAGGTGGATCCTGGTTTCAAGCTCCAGATCCAGCGTCAAACTTCCGCTGGAGGGGAGGATCACGGAGAGCTGAAGACCGCTCGTGGCGATGTGGGTGACGGAGAGTTGGGCCGCACCACCCGAGAGTCCTTCCAGCCGGTACTTGCCCCGGGTGTCCGAGACGGCGATCCGGACTCGCTCCCCCTGTCGCACCCAGACGAGCGCGCCTGGCAGGGCGCCGTCGGCACGGTACCCCGGGGCCCATACGAAACCCTCCAGGGTGACCAGAGAGTCTGCATCCGCCTGTGGGACCGGTTCGCTCCCGGGCGCACCTTCGGGTGTCGCCCCTCCCGCCGGCAGGGGGAGGAGCGCGGGGAGGAGAACGAAGGCGAAGAACGCCCTCTTCATTCCCACTCTCCGTTCCGGGGGCGTACTCGAACCGAGGTTCCCGACCCCTCTACGGAAGCCCCGTCGCTTACCATGAACCCACTATCGGTTCTGTGGAGGATGGGACGCCCCTCATACCGCACCACCGCGCTCCGAACGGAGGATGGGATCTCGATCCGCACGCCTCCGGTCCCCGGGTGGGCCACAACGCGGATCCGTCCTGCGCCACTTTCGAATGCGGCGCCTGGAGCCGCGAAGGCACCGGCCCGGTTGCCGGCCACCGCCACCACCTCGATCCACTCGGAAGGCCCGAGCCCAAGAACGTCTACCTCCACCTCTCCATTCCGGGGCGAGGTGAAGACGCCGGTGGACTCGATGTCCGTGGCAAGGGTGGAGGGAGCCACGATCTCGCCCTCTCCGGATCGGCTTTCCAGCCACCCGCGGACGGGGGAACCGGGGAGGGCCGACGCGACTCCCGCCGAGAGGAAGAGAACGGCTACTGCGGCGGCGGCCAGCCAGGAACGCTGTGGAGATCCCCCTCGCCGCCGATCCGCCCTGCGCACCCGGTGGGACCACCGGGCCGCCTCCAGATCCACCTGAGGGTCGAGGGTGCGGAGGGCCCCTGAGACCGCATGACCCACCTTCGCCAGCTCGGCGAGGGCTTCCCGGCACTCTCCACAATCCTGGAGGTGCCGCTCCACACCGTTGACGGTGGGGGTGGCCAACTCCCCATCCATGTACCCCTGAAGGGTGCCGTCATCGAGATGATCCATTACTCCATTTCTCCGTTCAGGGCCGCCACCAGGCGCTTTCTCGCCCGGGCCAGAAGTGTGCCTACCGACCCCGGCTGCACGCTGATTTCTTCCGCGATTTCCTGGTATGAGAACCCCTCTTCCTTGAGGAGGAGGAGCGTCCGATCCCGTTCGCTGAGGGTGTCGAGGGCCCGCCGCACCTGTTCCACATTGCTCTGTCGTTCCACCTCCTCGGCGGGGGAGGGGAGGGGTGTGGGGCGCACCGGATTCTCTTCCAGGAGCCGCGCACGGTTGTTGGTGAGTCGCGCCCGATCCCGGAGAAGGTGAGTGGTCACCGTGAAGAGCCAGGCCCGAAGCCGGGAAGGTTCTCCCGTGACTTCCCGGTCCAGGAGGCGTACGAAGGCCTCCTGGGCGGCATCCTCCGCCAGGTCACCATCTCCGGACATCCGTAGGGAGTACCGGTAAAGTTGGGGGTAGACCTCATCGAATAGCTGTTCGAAGGTCACCGCTTCCTGCTCCCGGTCATCTACACTCTCCCTACTGGCTCCCCTCCGTTTCATCGGCTTTCCCTGAAAACGATCCATCTCCCTCAAATGTGACAGATCCTGGGGGCTGCGGAAACGACGAAGGGCGGTGGTGGCCGGTACGCCACCCCCGCCCCTCGGTTTCCGGTTCACCGGGAGGGCCCTTCCAGTGCTCGGACTCACTCCACGGTGAAGGGCGCAGAGGCGACGTCCACGAGGGTTCGGGTCTCGTCGAGCCAGACCGCGACCCGATACCGGTAGTCCCCGGAGGTGAGCGCCGCAGGGATGACCACACCGAAGTCCGCAGCGGCGTCAGGTGACAGATACCGAATTTCGGTGGTGCAGATCCGGCTGAGGGCGAGGGAGATCCACGCCGAACCCACGCGTTGCTCCAGATCGTGGAAGCAGAGGTTGTACCCCACCTGCTCCGCTCCTCCGTTCCGGAGAAGGAGGCGGGCCTCCTCTCCCGGAGCCGGTTCGTCCCCTTCGAGTTCGAGGGACACCAGGGCGCCTGCTGCGACGGGGGCGGCGCCTGGCTGGAGCGAGGTGGGCGGGTCTCCCGGACCCAGGGGATGGGATTGAGGTTCCGAGCAGCCCAGGGCTGCAAAAACCGTCAGCGCCAACGCCGGAACTCCGCATATCGCCTTCAATCGGTTCATTGGTCTCTCCAGATTCGACATAGCAGCGCGAGGAGTACCGCTGCTTCTGGAGAACGACTGAATGGGGAGGGGCGTGACGGTCCTCAGCCGCCGGAGGTGGGGTCCTTCCCGGAAGATGGGTCATCCGGGAGAAGATCGGACATCGTCCGGGATTTCGGGATTCCGGAGTCGTCTTCCTCTTCCTCGCCGGAGGGGTCGGGGAGTTCGTCCGGGAGCGAAATCCCTCGCTTCGACGGGGCCGAATCCGGTCGCTCAGGACCATCCGGGAGGTCCCCTTCAGCGGGATCATGGTCGGCGGGGTCTCTGTCGGCGGGGTCTTCGGCGGTGGGTTCCGCGGCGACGGGGTCTCCGCCGGTGGCGTCCTCCTCGGAAGCGACCTCGGCGGGTGTCTCCATCGCCGGAGCATCCCCGGTGGGCGCCTTGCCGGAGGGGAGATCCGTCTCCGGAAGCCCCCTCTCCGGCAGACTCTCCTCCGGAAGACCCTCGCGGGGGAGGCCCCCTTCCGGTGTCTCTCCGGCGGTGGAAGGTGCTTCAAGGTCAGCGGCGCCCTTCTCCGCCCCCACTCCCGCCTCAACGGGCTCTTCCGCCTCGTCGGCTTCTTCCTCGCCGGCGGCGGGTCCCGGGTCATCGCCGTCGGAGGTCGGCTCAGCGGCGGCGGGTTCGGCGGCGGCGGGCTCTTCGGCGGTGGATTCGTCCGCAGCGGGCGCTTCCGCGCCGGACTCCTCGTCGGACTCCTCGTCGGTTGCCGCCTCATCTGCCGCCTCCGCACCCTCCTCCTCCCCGTCGTCGTCGCCGGCGGCATCGCCGCTCCCCTCCTCCTCCGCGCCGCCCTCTGCCTCGTCTTCGGCTCCCCCTCCGTCCGCGGAGTCGGGTGTGGCCTCCTCCCGGCTCTCTTCGTCCGCCTCGGTGGCAGTATCGTCCGGCTCCTCCGTCTCCCGTTCAAGGGGGGCTCCCCCATTGGCCACCACCTCGGCCTCTACGATGGCCTCGGCGGCCACCACGTCCTTCCGGGCCTTCGCGGTGGCCTTCTTCGCGGCGGCGGCCAGCGCCATGGCCTCATCGATGAGCGATTGCCCCTGATCCCGGCGCGCCTCGACCTCCTGCCGGACCTGGGAAATGGCTTCGGCGGCCCGCTCCTCTATGGCCGAGATCTCATCCCCCAGCCCGGAGACGGCGGCGGTGAGCGCCGCGAGTTCCTCATTCAGCCCCGCCTCCACCTCCCGGGCGGCCTCGGCCGCCGGAGCCAGGGCGGACTCCATCTCCGACACCCAGGCGGATGCCTCCTTTCGGGCCTCCTCGAAGGCGGCGCGCACGGGGCCGAACTCCGCCTTCGCCTCCTCTCCCATGGCCTGAGCCCGTTTCCGAATGGCCTCAAATTCCTCCTTCAGCGACGCGACACCCATGCGGAGTTCCGGCGGGGCCATCTCGTCGGCGAGCGCCTTCGCTGCCTCCGCCAACACCTTCCCCGCTCCCTTCGAATCCCGGGCCACCGCCACGGCCGCGCTCACCGGGTCCGCCAGGGCATCGCGGGCGGCTCGCTCCCAGGTCGACGCCTCCTTCCGAAGGCGGGTGACCTCTCCCCTGGCTTCCCGGATGGTCTTCCCGAGTGCCGCGGCAAGTTCCGGATCCACACCGGTAGAGGCCACCACCTCGGAGAGGTACCCCTGGAGGGCGCCGCGAGCGCCGAGAAACTCCCGGAAGAGGTCCGACTCCGGATCCACCATCTCCAGGTAGTGGTCCAGCACCTCGTGGGCCGCCTTCGCCTGCTCCTCCACGAACCCCTTCAGTTCGTCGAGGGGACCCTCCACCTGGGAGATTCCCTCGTCCAGGAGGGCGCGCACCTCTCCCGGCACCTCCCGCGCGCGGGTGCGGAGTTCTTCCACCTCGGAGCGGAGGGTGTCCGCCACTCCCTTGAGTTCCCCGAAGGGGGATCGGACCGCGTCCTGTCCCCGACCGATGGCGGCGACGACCTCGTCCTCGATCTCCTGGATTCGCTCCCTGATGGGGCGGGTGACCTGGTCCTTGAGCCCCCGGACCTCAGCTTCCACCGTGTCGATGGCCGAGAGGGGCTCGGTGGCTTCGATGAACTCGTCGTAGAGGTCGCGGACGGTGCGGGGGAGCTGATCCATTCCCTCCTTCACCGTGTCGGCCGCGGCGTGCATCTCGGCGGAAGCGGCTTCCATGGCGGCGATCCCCTCCCGAAGCGCTTCACGGAGCTGGTCCAGGACGGTCACCACCTCCTCGATGGCGGCCAGGAGCTCCGCCTGGGCCTCCTTCACCACCTCCCGGAGCCCCTCCACCGCCTCGATCCCCTCGTCGAGGAGCTGGATCGCCGTGGTCCCCGCCGTCTCGGCGGCCGTTCGGGCCGAGGCGAGGGTGGTGCGGATCCCGGGGATCATCCCCTTCACCCCCTGGAAGAGGAGTTTGGCGCTCATGAGAGAGGGCGCCCGCCCGACGTACCGCTCGCAGAGGGCGATGGCGCGGTCGCAGCGACCGTCGGCCTGATCCAGCTCCCGATCGGCCTGGTCGAGGGTTCGCGCGGTCCGGTCCATGAAGCTCCGGACCTCGCCCTGGATCCCCTCCAGAATGGATCGGGCTTCGTCGATGGAGGCGGTGACGGGGCGGAGCCGCTCGGGGAGTTCCTTGAGGGTGCGTTCCACCTCGTCGATCTCACCCACGATCTCCGAGATGGCGGCCTTCAGCTCGTCGATGGCCCGGTCCACTGCTCCCACCGCTTCGTCGATGGCGCCCTTGATGGCCCCCACCATCCGCTCCAGCCGGTCGATCTCCCCGGAGATGGCGGTGAGGACCTCCTCCACCACCGCCCTGACGGCGAGGACCCGGTCCGCGACCTCGTCGATGGAGGCGTCCAGCTCGTCCAGCGGGGTGGAGAGGGTGGCCGTCACCTCTCCTGTGCGGGCCTTGAAGCGGTCGCCCTCGTCCACCAGTGCATCCACCCGAGAGGTGAGCTCTTCCACCACCTCGTCCACCGACTCCAGGAGGGTGTCCACCGGAGCGTCGAATTCCACCACGAGGGCGTTGGCCTCCCCCTCGAAGTCGTCGACGGCGGCGGCGAGGAACCCCTCCACCGCCTCCACCTCGGCGGCGAGGTCGGCCACCGAGTTTGTCACCTCCTCCCGGGCGAATTCCACCTCGTCCCTCGCCCCCTGGAGCGCCTGTCGCGCCGTTTCCCGCAGCTCGTCGGTGACCGCCTCCGGATCCGGGGTGGAACGAACGGCCGACAGTCGCTTCTGGAGGGAGAGGAGGGTCGAGGAGGCGGAGAGGAGGCGAGACTGCGTCCCCCTCGCTCGGTCGAGGAGCCCCGTTCCCATCCTCAGGGCGCCTTCAAGTCGTCCGGAGAGGGAGGTGAGGTCCGGAAGAAGCGCTCCCAGGCGCACCGGGAGGCCTGCAAGGGTCCGCCCCACCCCCTCCACCTCCCCGGGGATCCGGCTGAACCCTCCGGACGCCGCCGCCAGCGAGGGGCCCATGGCCTCAAGCGATGAGAGGATGGTGGAAAGGTCCGACGACACCCCGTCCAGCGTGCCGGCCAGCTCACCGGCGAGCTCCCCGGGATCGATCTGGGGAGCGATCCCCTCCAGGTGGCTCACCACCTCGGAGAGCTGTCCGGAGACGGACCCCACCGTATCCGCCACGGCGGCGGCCCCCTCCATCATCTCGGTTCGGAGGGTGGTTGTGGCGGTGGAGACGGCCTCCGCCACCTCCAGTGCTCCGGTGGTGATGGCGCTCTGTGCCCGTGCGACGGTCTTCACAGCTCTCCCAGGGTGGCCGAGATGTCACCGGTGGCTTCGGCAAGGCCCGACTGGATGGCGGAGATCCCGGAGGGAGCGGGGTCGAGGGAGGCGGAGGCCAGGTCGATGTCCGAGATGGTGAGATCGATCTGTTCGAGCGCCTCTTCCACCTCGATGAGGACGTCGGCCCCCTCGATCTGGACCATCTCCAGCCGAGGGAGAAGGGGCGAGGCGGGGAGGGCGGCGGGCACCGAGGCCGTCGTCGTGGCCGACACCTCGGGGGCGCCCGCCCGGAGAAGGGTGGGGAGGGCGAAGGAGTCGTCGATGCGCACCCGGAGAGTCCCGCGGGCCAGGTGGCGAGCCAACCCGAGGATGACCTCCTCGTCGGAGAGGGGGCGGGGGGAATGGCCCTCCATCTCCCGGTACAGTCCGCGGAGGATGGTCATCTCGGCCGACTGGGACTTCCAGTGGCGGAGGTAGCGCGCAGCCTCGGCCGGATCCGCGAAGGTGAGTTCGCGCACCCGTTCGAGAGTGACCTGGCTCTGATTCCGTCTGAGAACGGCCATCGATGACGTCGTGGTGTCGACGGTGAACGCTGCAACCGCCTCTCCGTGCGGGCGATAGGGCCCGGCGGATCCTGAAAGGCCGCTCGGAGTATGACTTCCCTCTCCCTCCCCCACAAGCGGATGCAACCTCCCGAGAACAGGAGCGCCGAAATGCGAACCCTTTTCCTCGTGGCCCTCACCGGGTCCATTCTCCTTCTCCCGGAGAACGCCAATGCCCAGACACCCCCCTCCGGCTCCAACGAACTCCAGGAGTGGTCCGTGGAATGGGGTGGTCGCTCCCGCGATCCGTACGTCGCGCCCGACGGGAAGGTCTGGTTTGTCGGGCAGGCCGGGAACTACATCGCGTACTTCGATCCGGAGGACGAGTCGTTCCGCCGCTACGAGATCGAAGACGGGACCAACCCCCACAACCTCATCGTGGACGAGGATGGGATGGTCTGGTATGCCGGCAACCGGAACGGGCGCATCGGAAAGCTGGATCCGGCCACCGGCGAGGCCGAGATCTTCATGACGGGAGATGCGCGGGACCCCCACACCCTGATCTTCGATGGTCAGGGGCACATCTGGTTCACCTCCCAGCAGTCCAACCGCATCGGGCGCCTCACCATGGCCACCGGGGAAGTGCGTCTCCTCACCCCGTACGAGACGCCGTCGCGCCCCTACGGGATCGTCATGGATGGCGAGGGGCACCCCTGGGTAGCACTCTTCAACACCCCGTATGTCGTGCGGATCGACCCCACCACCATGGAGATGACCCGCTTCCGGAAGGCGACGGAGGAGTCCCGCTCTCGACGCATCGAGTGGACCACCGATGGCGCGGTCTGGTATGTGGATGAACCCCGGGGGTACCTGGGTCGCATCGAAGTCGCTTCCGGCGAGGTTGCCGAGTTCCCCATGCCCGGTGGGGACGACTCGCGCCCCTACGCCCTCACGAAGGACGATCAGGAGCGCCTCTGGGTCTCCCAGACCGGTCCGGAGAAGAGGCTGGCCGGCTTTGACCCCCGCTCCCGGGCCTTCTTCTCGGTGAACGAGGTGAGCCACAACATCCGCCACATGATGTTCGATGCGCGCACCGGCTTCATGTGGTTCGGGACCGACGCCAACAATGTGGGGCGCCTCGCCACCCGCTCGCTCCTCCCTTGATGTCACGCCACTCCACCTCGGGAGGAGGGGCGACCGCCCTGGCTGTGGCGCTCCTCCTCCTGGCGCCCCTGGGCGGTGCGGTGCTCGCCGTCACCCCCGGGGGGACCCTCTTCCGGGACGGTCCGCCGGCGCGGGTCTCCGGCGGGTTCGGGGAAGATTCCTGCTTCGCGTGCCACTGGGGGGGGGAGGAGAATGACGGGGTGGGGCGATTGGCCCTCACCGGGGCGCCCGATCGGTACGAGCCGGGGAGGGAGTACGATCTGGAGGTGACCCTGGTGCGTCGGGGGATGGAGGTGGCCGGTTTCCAGCTCGCGTCCCGTTTCGCCGCCGACACGGCGCAGGCCGGGGAGTTCCAAGTCCCCGGGGACGAGGAGGGGCGGGTGTCCATCCTCCAGGAGCGAGGGGTGCACTTTGTCCACCACACCCTCGGCGGGATTCGCCTCGCAGCCCCGGACACGGCGCGGTGGCGGGTGCGGTGGCGGGCGCCCGTGGACCCCGGGCGAGGGGTGGTCCTCTTCCACCTGTCTGCGGTGGCGGGGGACGACGACGAGTCCCAGATGGGTGATTTTGCCTACACCGTGGAGCTCTCAACCCGGGATCACTGACTCCTTCTCCAGGTGGTCGGCCAGCTTCCGGGCCTCCCGCACCCGCCCGATGATCCCCGGTCGCCCAGTGTAATTCGTGAGGAGTTCCACCCCTTCGGGAAGGTGGAGGTCGTCCAGCGCCGACCACCCTCGATCCCAGGCGGGCATCCGGGTCCGTGAAACGAGGAGGGGCTCACCCCGGATCCCCGTCCAGCGCTCGGCTTCCCGGGCGGCGATCTCCGCGAGGGAGGGATCGTCCAGCTCCAGCGCTCCCGGGTCGCGCATCCCTCCGAGGAAGGCCACGGCGGTACACCCCGAGCCATCCAGATGCCCCGAGAAGGTCATCCCCCGGAGCCGCCCCTTCTCGCCGAAGGCCACCTGGAACCCGAGCCCTCCGGGGAGGCGCTCCATCCGGAGGTGGACGAGGACGAGCCCGTTGGTCCGGAGCCCTCCCACCACCTGCGCGGCATGGGGGTCGACCCCCGCCAGGATTCGCGCCGTCACATCGGGGGGGGTGGTGAGCACCACCCGGTCCACCTCCACCTCGCTCCGGGGGGTCACCAGCATCCACCCGCCCCCGTCCCGCCGACGCACTTTGTCGATAGGGGTTTCCAATTCGATGGCGTCCGCCTGCCCCTCCGCCATCGCCCTCGGGAGCGCCTCCATCCCTCCCGGGGGGACCACCGGAGGTACGGAGAGCATGGCTCCCCGGGTCCGGCTCGCGGCGAGGACCCCCAGGAGGAAGTGCGTTCCCCCTACCTCTCGGAGGGCCGGGAAGAGTGCGCGTCGGGCATCCATCTCGTCAGGGTCCGTCCCGTAGAGCCCACCGAAGAGGGGGCCCAGGAGGGCCCGGTACGCCTCGTTTCCGGCGCGCCGTCGGAGATACTCCCCGGCGGAGAGTTCGAGGTCGGCCAGCGACGGGGCGAAGAGCGGTTCGAGCGCCATCCGGAACTTCCCCGGGAAGGAGAGGATGGAGCCGGTCACCGCCTCCCGGAAGGATCTCGGGACGGGGTGGAGCCGCCCGCCGCGGGCAATCCAGACCCGGTCGTCGAATTCGGAGGTGGGGAGGGGGCGATCATCCCAGCCGGGGATGGCCTCTACCAGCGGGATGAGCTCCTCGGTGGGGCGGATGCGCTGGGGACCCAGCTCCAGGGAGAACCCATCCACCCGCCGGGTTCCGATGACCCCACCCACCCGGCTCGACCCCTCGAAGATCCGGTAGGGGATCCCCCGCCGGTGAAGTTCGGCACCGAGGGAGAGTCCCGAGATCCCTGCTCCTGCAATTCCGATCAAGCTCGACCTCCGGAAGGTTCCGGTCGGGAGGCGCTGCGCAGATCCGCCAGGTGTGGTCCGCGCGGAGGGAAAACCCCAATCTAACCGAGCCGACGACGCACCTCACCTCCCCGGAAGGAGAAACCCGATGGCAGACGCGCGACCGAGCTACCGCCGCGACGCCCTCTTCCTCACCCTGTGCGCCATCTTCCTGACGGCGCTCGTCATGGGGAACATCATCGGGACCACGAAGTTCGTGACCCTCATCTCCATCACCTTCCCGGACTGGGCGCTCCGCTTCGTTCCGGAGCTGGTGCGGGACGGCGCCACCTGGAGCATGATCGTCCCGGTGGGGCTCATCGCCTTTCCCGCCACCTTCCTCGCCACCGACCTGGTCTCCGAACTCTTCGGGCGTAAGAAGGCCCAGCTCCTGGTCTGGGTGGGGTTCGCCATGAACGTCTTCATGCTGGTGGTCATGTCGGTGAACCACCTCCTCCCCGACGCCTTCGGGGTGAGTGGCGGCCTCAGCCTCTTCGAGGGGGTCTACGGCTTCATGGTGGGGAACACCATCGCCAGCATGATCGCCTACCTCACCGCCCAGACCATCGACGTGCACCTCTTCCACTTCTGGAAGAAGGTGACGAAGGGGAAACACCTCTGGCTCCGGAACAACGCCTCCACCATGGTGAGCCAGCTCGTGGACTCCACCGCCATCCTCACCATCCTCTACTTCTCCGGAAATCTCGGCGACGCGGTGACCGGGGTGGGGGCCCTCATCATCCTCATCGTGAACTCGTACCTCTTCAAGTTCATGGCCGCCGCCCTGGATACGCCCCTTTGCTACCTGGGGGTGCACCTCTTCCGGAAGTTCGATGAGGACCCCTCGGGGCACTCCCTCTTCGAGGCAGAGGGGTCGCCGGCCCCAACCCAGGGGTAGGCGGGGTTCCTGGAGGATGGGGTCCCGGCGGGAGGATGGGCCCCGGAAGACCCATCCTCCCAGGATACGTCAACGCCCGTAGAGCGCCCTCCACGCCGCTTCAAACTCGTTCCCCGGGACCCACCGGGGCGTTTCGTCGGCGTTGGCCACCCGGAGCGCCACCTCGAAGAAGACGCGCATGTCGCGCTCCACTCCGGCGAAGTTCCACTCGGGGGTGATCTGGTCGGTGACCTGATGGTACCGCTCCAATCGGTGCGCCGCCGGGTCGAAGCCCAGCTCCTCCACGTAGTCCCGCCCGGCCTGGAGGTAGATGGCGGGGATCCCCGCCTTGGCGAAGGAGAGCTGGTCCGAGCGGTAGAAGCTCCCGGCGGCGGGGTTGGGGTCCCCCTCGGGGCGGAAGCCGTGGGCCTCGACCACCTCGCGGAAGACGTCGCCCAGGGTGTTCATGTCGATTCCGATGGCGGCCACGTCGTGGGTGAGCCCGTAGGACTGGGGCGAGTCCACATTGAAGTTGGCCACGATGGAGGAGCGGGGGACCGGGGGGTTCTCCACGAACTGGCCGCTCCCGATGAGCCCCCCCTCCTCGGCGGTCACCGAAACGAACATGACGGACCGCCGGGGGCGGGCCTCCACCATGGCCTCCGCGGCGGCGATGATGGCGGCTACGCCGAGGGCGTTGTCCAGTGCCCCGTTGTAGACCTGGTTCCCCTCGGGGAGGGAGGGGTCCATCCCCAGGTGGTCGTGGTGGGCGGTGAAGACGATGTACTCGTCTCGGAGGGCCGGATCGCTCCCCCGGACCACTCCCGCCACATTGGGGGCGGTGAGGCGCTCATGCTCCGTTTCGATGCGGGCCGAGACCCGGAACCCCGTGTCCATCGGGCGGAAGTCCCGCTCCGACGCCATGGCGAAGAGCCCGGGAACGTCGGTGTCCATGGCGGCGGCCACGGCGGCGGTCCGGGTGGAGTCCATCCAGGCCAGGAAGTCCAGTCGGTAGTCCCGCTCCCAGAGCAGCTCCTCTCCCATGGATCCGATGACGGACCAGCCGTAAGCGGCGGACTCGAAGGTGTGGACGATGATGGCCCCGGCGGCGCCATGCTTCTGCGCCTGTTCGAACTTGTAGGTCCACCGCCCGTAGTAGGTGCGGATGTCCCCGCCGAAGAGCGTTTCCCCGTCTTCCACCACCGAGGGGTCGTCGTTCAGGAAGAGGAGGATGGATCCGGTGAGGTCCGCCCCCTTGAAGTCGTCCCACCCGTACTCGGGCGCCTCGACCCCGTGCCCCACGAATACGAGGGGGAGGTCGGCGAACTCCACCACCGGGAGCCCGGAGGTGGACCAGAAGGTGAAGTTTTCGCCGGGGACGAGGGTGAGGGGGCCGTCGGGGCCCTCCAGGGTGGCGGTGGATCGCTCCACCTGCTTGGTGGCGCCCACCAGCTCGACGGGGAGCCGGTAGCTCCCGTTCACCGGCTCGAGGCCGATCTCCCGGAACCGGTTCTCGATGTGGCGAACCGCCCGCTCCTCCCCCGGGGTGGCGGGGGCTCGCCCCTCCATGCTGTCGGCCGAGAGGATCTCGGTGTCCATGCGGATGCCGGCGGCGGTGATCCGTTCGGCGGCTTCCGCTACCGGAAGCCCATCCCCCGTCGGGGGAGCGTCGTCGGGAGCGCACGCGTGAAGGGCGAGGAGGGGCAGAGCCAGGAATACGGGGAAGATCCGGCGCATGGCGAGTGGGGGCTGAGGTGTCTTGTAAGGATTGGACAAGATCATCCGACACCCCAACCCCCGCCAGGGTCCGCGAAGGGCTACCCGCGTGCTACTACCGGTTGGCGGCGAACCATCCGTCCCGGAGCCCGACGCTGACCCCGATCCGGAAGGTCCAGAGGTTCGTGTCGCTTCGCTGGGGGTAGATGTCCACGCCGCCGTCCGGGCGGTCATGGATGTCTCCCTTGCGGAGGTACTCGGCTTCCCCATTCCCGTGGTAGCGGGCGCCCAGATCGAGGTACACGGGGGTGGCGGTTCCGGCGATGCGGAAGCGGGTCCCGGCGCCGGCGAGCCAGGCGAAGGTCAGGTCGTCGTGGTTGGAGGACTGGGCGAAGGGATCGCCCTGATTCCCCGACCCGGATACCGAGGAGGTGGTGTTGAAGAAGGCGAAGCCGATGGAGGCGTTCCCGTAGACGTGGGCGCCCGATCCACCCAGGATGAGCTCCGGTCCCATCCCCAGGAAGAAGATGTTATTGGAGGTGGTGAGGTCTCCGGTGACCCGGCAGGGTTGGGTGACGCAGATCCGGATGGTTTCGTTCCCGTAGTTCACGAAGCCGAGGTCGGCACGGAGGGCAAGGGGACCTCCGTCGAAGAGGAGGCTTCCATGCCCGGCGATCCCGAACCCGGTTCCCACATTTTCGGCGAAGGCCCCGGTGGGGTTGGCTACGAGGACGTCGAATCCGGCGTATCCCCGGACGGGAGAGGTGGGCTGGGCGTGGAGGCCTCCGGCGGCGGTCGCGAGGAGGGCGAGGAGGAGGAGGGCGCGGCGAATCATCTATTCATCTCGGGTTGGCGAGGTACAGGTAGGGCGGAGGGGCGATGGGCCCCGGAGGTCCGCCACTCCCTCTACGTAGAAATCTCACAGCGGATTCACCGGAGATCGACCCCCGGGCCCTCGGGGCTCGCCCCCCGGCCCCTGATTCCATAGCATTACCGGGCCCCGTACCCGGCAGGATCCGGTGAGGGGCCATCCACCATTCCCCGAACTCCACAGGTCAGGATGGCAAATCGCTTCCGGATGCCCCATACCCTCACCCTCCTCTTCATCCTCATGGGGGTGGCGTTGGTGGCGACCTGGATCATCCCCCAGGGGCAGTTCCAGACCGCCCTCACCGAGACGGGGCGGTCGGTGGTGGTGCCGGGAACCTTCGAGGTGGCGGCGGAGCGAACCTTCCTGACCCCCTGGGACTTCTTCCGCGCCATCCCCCGGGCCTTCGCGGCGGCCCAGGACATCATCTTCTTCCTCTTCATCATCGGAGGGGTTCTGGCGGTGATCCGCGCCACCGGGACGGTGGACGCCCTCCTGGGGCGCCTCCTGGAGCGCTTCGGGACCCGCCCCGCCATCCTCCTCTTCGCCGTCACCTTCGTCTTTGCTCTCACCTCCTCGGCGGTGGGGGCCTCGGGGGAGTATATCCCCTTCGTCCTCATCCTGGTGGCGCTCTGCCGAGCCATGAAGATGGACGCGATGACGGCGGTGGGGATGATCGTGGCCGGGTACGGGATCGGGTACGGGATGGCCTCCTTCAACCAGTACACCGTGGTGCCGGCCCAGACCATCGCCGAGGTCCCCACCTATGCGGGGGCGGGGGTGAAGATGGCACTCCTCGTTCCCTTCGTCCTCATCGGGGTGCACCACGTCTGGAGCTACGCCCGCCGGGTGCAGGCCGACCCGTCGAAGAGTCTGGTGGCCGGCATCGAGGTGCCGGGGCTGGAGGAGCAGCCCACCTCTTACCCCACCATGAGGGGGGTTCACCTCCTGGTCCTGGCCGCCTTCCTGGGCGTCCTCGGAGTGGCCATCTACGGGGTCCGCTTCCACGGGTGGTACCTCATCGAACTGGGGGCATGCTTCCTCATCCTTGGGCTCTTCGCGGCGGCAGTGGGGCGCATCGCCCCCAGCGAGATGGCCCGGAAGTTCGTGAAGGGGGCCGGCGACCTCACCGAGACCGCCCTCCTGGTGGGGGTGGCCCGGGGAATCGCCCTCGTCATGGAAGATGGGCAGATCCTCCACACCATCGTCCATGCCCTCTCCGTCCCCCTGGGCTCGGTGGGCCCCGAACTCGCCGCCGTGGGGATGCTGGCCATGCAATCCACCCTCAACCTCTTCGTCCCTTCCGGCTCCGGGCAGGCCTTCGTCACCATGCCCCTCATGGCCCCCCTGGGCGATCTGGTGGGGGTCTCCAGGCAGGTCAGCGTCCTGGCCTTCCAGATGGGGGACGGTTTCACCAACATGATCGTCCCCACCAACGCCGTCCTCATGGGAATTCTGGGGATGGCCGGGATCCCCTACGATCGCTGGTTCCGCTTCTGCCTCCCGCTCCTCGCGAAGCTCCTGGCGGCGGCGGCGGTAGTGCTGGTGGGAGCGGTGCTCCTGGGGTTCTCCTGAGCATTCCCGAAAGAAGAGGGAGGTTCACCATGAAGTCCTTTCCGGGAGGATGGGTCGCTCGACTCCTCCTCCCCCTTCCCCTGCTCCTGGCGGGACTCGCGCTCCCGGGATCCGGGGCGGCACAGCCACACCCCGATCTGACCACGGCCGTCGATTCGGTGGCGCACGAACTGGTGCGCACGGGGGTTGCCGCCGGGCTCGCCGTCACGGTGGTCCGCGGTGGCGAGACCCTCCTCTCGAAGGGGTACGGGTTCGCCGATCTGGAGAACGAGGTTCCCGCCACCGACAGCACCGTCTTCCGCATCGGCTCCGTCACCAAGCAGATGACTGCGGCGGCGGTGATGCACCTGGTGGAAGAGGGGGCGCTCTCCCTCGACGACGAACTCACCGACCACCTCCCGGACTTCCCCACCCAGGGTCACCGGGTGACCCTCCGCCACCTCCTGAACCACACCTCCGGGATCCGGAACTACACGGCGCTGGGTGCCCGCTGGTTTGCCGTCCAGCCCCTCGAACTCTCCCATGACGAACTGGTGGCGCTCTTCCGGGACGAGCCCTTCGACTTCGAGCCGGGGGCGGGGTGGAGCTACAGCAACTCGGGGTACTACCTCCTGGGGATGGTCATCGAGGCGGTGACGGGAAAGGGGTATGACGAGTTCCTGGAAGAGACCTTCTTCCGCCCCCTCGCGCTGGAGGAGACCCGCTACTGCTGGGAGGGTCCCCTGATCCCCAGGCGGGCTCGGGGGTATGCCTTCACACCGGAGGGATTCCGCAACGCCCCTCCTCTCGGAATGAGCCAGCCCGGCGCGGCGGGAGCCATCTGCTCTTCGTCGCGGGATCTGGCGGTCTGGGATCAGGCGCTTCGGGAGGGACGGGTCGTTTCGGAGGAGGGGTACCGGAGAATGACCACCCCCGAGGGGCTTCCGGAGGAAGGTGCGCCGGCATACGGGTTCGGGCTCATTCGATCAGGGACGGGGCCCCGGGAGGCGGTGGGGCACTCCGGAGGGATCAACGGGTTCTCGTCCCATCTTGTCTACTATCCGGAGGCCGACCTCACCGTCGCCATCCTCGCCAACACCCCCGGAGGGGCGCCTACCCGGATCCTCGAGGTGGTGGCGGCGTCTTTCCTCCCCACACCCTGATCCACCCTTCACACCCCGCTGATGACACCTGTACCCGGCTCCACCCCCTGGACCCTCGACGACGCCCGCGAACTCTACAATGTGGAGGGGTGGGGGATCGGCTACTTCGATGTGAACGAGAAGGGGCACCTCTCCGTCTTCCCCTCCCGGGAACCAGGGCGTGGGCTCGACCTCTACGAGATCGCCATGGATTTCAAGGCGCAGGGGGTGGACCTCCCCCTCCTCCTGCGCTTCCCCGACATCCTCAGGACGCGCATCGAGACCATCACCCAGAAGTTCAGAAAGGCCATGGACGAGTTCTCCTATACGGGGGACTACACCCTGGTCTACCCCATCAAGGTGAACCAGCAGCGCCACGTTCTCGAGGAGCTCATCGAGGCCGGCGACGACTTCGGGGTCGGGTTGGAGGTGGGGTCGAAGCCCGAGCTTCTGGCGGTCCTCGCCCTTACCGACCGGGCGGACCACCTCATCATCTGTAACGGGTACAAGGACGAGGAGTACCTGTACCTGGCCCTCATGGGGCAGAAGCTCGGGCACCAGGTCATGATCGTCATGGAGAAGATCTCCGAGGTGGATCTCCTCCTGAAGGTGGCCGACGAGCTGGGGGTGGAGCCCCAGGCGGGGATCCGGGTGAAGCTCTCGTCCCAGGGGGCGGGGCGCTGGTCCGAATCCGCCGGGGAGAAGAGCAAGTTCGGCCTGGGGGCTTCAGAGCTCATGGCCGTCGTGGAGCGGCTTCGTGCGGCCGGGCGGGCGGACATCCTGAAGATGATCCACTTCCACCTCGGCTCCCAGATCCCCGACGTTCGGAACATCAAGCAGGCCATGACCGAGGTGGCCCGCTACTACGTGGAGTTCCGGCAGCTCGGGCTGGACATTCGGTATGTGGATGTGGGCGGTGGGCTGGGGGTGGACTATGACGGGTCCCGCTCCACCCAGGCGTCCAGCGTGAACTACTCCATCCAGGAGTACGCCAACGACATCGTCTACGGGCTCGCCGAGGCGTGTACCGAAAACGACCTCCCCATGCCCCACATCATCTCCGAGTCGGGGCGGGCGCTCACGGCGCACCACGCCCTCCTCCTGGTGAACGTCATCGATCTGGAAACACAGCTGGTGGAGGTCCCCGACGAGGTCCCCGACGAGATGCATACCCTCGTCCACGAGCTGGCGGACACCTTCGAGGACATCAGCGCCCGCTCCCTGCGGGAGGTGTACCACGACACCAGCTACGCCCGTACCCGGATGCGCTCCCTCTTCAACAGCGGAGTGCTATCCCTCCCCGAGCGGGCCATCGCGGAGAAGCTCTTCCTCGCCATCATGAACCGGGTGGCGGAGCTGGCCGCCCGGGATCCCGAGGAGTTCGAAGATCTCATCCCGGAGGTGGAGGCGCTCCTCATCGACCGGTACTTCTGCAACTTCTCCCTCTTCCAGTCACTCCCCGACTCCTGGGCCATCGACCAGCTCTTCCCCATCATGCCGGTGCACCGCCTGGACGAGGAGCCCACCCGGCGAGGGACGCTCCAGGATGTGACCTGCGACTCGGACGGAAAGATCGACCTCTTCGTGGGGTGGAAGGAGCCGAAGAAGAGTCTGGAGCTTCACCCCTTCCGCCACGGAGAGCCCTACGTCCTCGGGATCTTCCTGGCGGGGGCGTACCAGGAGATCCTGGGCGACCTCCACAACCTCTTCGGCGACACCAACGCCGTACACCTTCGCCTCACCGAAGACGGATACGAGGTGGGGGGAATCGTCCACGGGGACACGGTGACCGAGGTGCTGAACTACGTGCAGTTCGACGCCCAGACTCTCATCACCCACTTCCGGCGAAAGGTCCTGGGGGCGAAGGGGATCACCCGCTCCGAGGCCAACACCTTCATCGCCGACTACATCGCCGGGCTCGCCGGCTACACCTACCTGGAGGGGGAGTCCATCTAGTGTAGCGGGGCGGAAGTCCTGTGGCAGTCGAGCGCCGCTGCATCCACCCCGGGGTCGTTGCTCCGCCTCGCCATAGCGCTGCTATGCCTCGTTGTCGCGCCTACCCGGGGCGGCGCCCCGGCACTCTTGGTGCTCACAGGACTTCCGCCCCGCTACACCAGGCTGGGAGGATGGGGTCAGCTCGCCCCCGCGAGTCCCCTGCTCCGCCAGCGCAGGAGGCGCATCCCGTAGAGGGTCACCACCAGGGTGGCGCCCACGTCGGCGAGGACGGCCATCCAGAGGGTCCCCATCCCCAGGAGGATGAGGACCAGGAAGGCGAGCTTGATCCCCACCGCAAATGCCACATTGAACCGCACAGTGCTCATGGCGGCCCGGGCCAGCCGGATGGTGCGTCCCAGCGTCCGGAGGTCATGGCTCATGAAGGTCACCTCCGCCGCTTCCCGCGCCTGATCGGTTCCGCCCAGATCGCCGCCCATGGCGATTCCCACATCGGCGACGGCGAGGGCGGGGGCGTCGTTGATCCCGTCTCCCACCATGGCCACCGGCCCTCCCGACCTCCCCAGTTCCCGGATGGCCTCCACCTTCCCCTCCGGGAGGAGGTCGGCACGGACCTCCTCGATCCCTACCGCCCGGGCGATGTGGTGGGCCCCCGCCTCGGAATCTCCCGAAAGGAGGAGTGTGTGGAGCCCGAGGGCGTGGAGTTCGGCCACTGCTTCGGCGGCGGAAGGCCGGGGGATGGCCGCCAGGGTGATGGTCCCGAGGAAGGTCCCCTCCTTCTCCACCAGGAGGGGGATCCGCCCCTCCTCGGCGTCTTCGTGGGCGCCGGCGCAGTGGGCCTCGTCGTGGGGGACGTGGAGGTCGAAGTGGCGGTGGCTCCCGATGGTGACCCGCTCCCCCGAGCCGCTGAGGAGCGCCGTCATCCCCCGACCGGTAAGGGCGCGGTGGTCGGTGGCCGCGGGGATCCGCTCGTCGGGGAGCTTCCGGAGGGCGGCGTCGAGAACGGCCTTCCCCACCGGGTGTTCGCTCCGGAGCTCCACCGCGGCGGCTACCGCCAGGAGGTCGTCGCACGGTTCACACGGCGTTTCCCCATCCGGTCCGAGGGTGGCGCAGTTCACCGACCGGACACCCACGACGGTGAGAGCGCCCTCGGTGAGGGTCCCTGTCTTGTCGAAGGCCACCGTGCGGACGGCGGCGAGGGTCTCCAGATAGGCTCCCCCCTTGATGAGAACCCCGGAGCGGGCGGCGTTGGTGAGGGCGCTCACCACACTCACCGGGACGCTGATGACGAGGGCGCAGGGGCAGGCCACCACCAGGAGGGCCAGGGCCCGATAGAACCACCCGAAGGTCCCCGGATCCGGGTTCCAGAAGGGGGCCCCGAAGAGGAGGGGTGGGATGACCGCCACCACCACGGCGAGGGCCACCACCGCAGGGGTGTAGATGCGGGCAAAGCGGTCGATGAAGCGCTGGGTGGGGGAACGGGCGCTCTGGGCTTCCTCCACAAGCCGGATCATCCGATGCAGGGTGGTCTCGGAGGCCCGACGGGTGATCTCCACCTCCATGGCCCCTTCCCCATTGACGGATCCGGCCAGCACCTCGCCTCCCGGGCTCCGTTCCACCGGGATCGCCTCTCCGGTGAGGGCGGACTGATCCACCGCCGAGTACCCGGCCCGTACCACCCCGTCCATGGGGATCCGCTCTCCGGGGCGGATGAGGATCCGGTCGCCGGGGAGGAGGGCGCCCACCGGGACGGGAACCTCCTCACGCCCGGAGGGGGTGTCCCGGATCCGGAGGGCCCGCTCGGGCGCCACCGACATGAGGCTCCGGATGGCGCGTCGGGCCCGAGCGGCGGCAAACCCCTCCAGCGCCTCTCCGATGGAGAAGAGGACCACCACCATGGCGGCCTCTACCCAGGCGCCGATGACGAGGGCGCCCACCACGGCGATGGTCATGAGCGCCTGGATGTTCAGCTCCCGGTTCACCCGGGCTCCGCGCCACGCCGAGCGAACCACCGGTCCTCCGGCCAGCACCAGCGCCAGGAGCGCCGGGAGCTCGATCCAGAGTCCGTGCCAGTGGAGGATTTCGTGGAAGATGAGCCCGGGTAGGAGGAGAACCGCTCCCACCAGCGCCAGCCGCGCGTCGGTGCGGGAGAGGAGGTACTCCATGAGAGGGAGGGGGGCGTCGGGGGTTCGCGAATCCGGGGATCCATCCTCCGGGGACCCATCCTCCGGTGAACCGAAGGGAGCTTCGGGTGCCCCGTCGAAGCCCAGAGCCCGGACCCGTTGGACGATGGCGGCGTCGGGGGTGTCTCCCCGAACCCGGAGGCGGTTGGCGGTGAAGTCCACCTCACACCCCTCCACCCCTTCCAGGGAGGAGACCCCCTTCTCGATGGAGCGGGCGCACGAGGCGCAGTCCATCCCATCGAGGGTGAAGCGGCGCTCCGGGGTGGACGACTCCATCACCCCTCCAGTTCGGCCTCGATGCGGCTCGCGGGGATCCGGTGCCCGACCCGGAAGTTCCCGAAGTCGGCGTAGACCGAACTCACCTCATCGTACCGCATTTCGGTGACGAGGGACTTGAAGTGGAGGGGGTCGGCGGAGAAGAGGGTCACCGCCCACTCCCAGTCGTCGAACCCGATGGAGCCCGAGATGACCTGGGAAACCTTCCCGGCGTACCGGCGTCCGGTGGCGCCGTGGTCCCGCATGAGGGCGGCGCGTTCCCCCAGGGGGAGGGTGTACCAGTTCTGCCCCACCGATCGGCGCTTGTCCATGGGGTAGAAGCAGATGTAGGGCATCTCCTCGGGCTGGATCGGCCGAAGGCGCTCCTGCACGTAGCGCTTCCCCGACTCGGCGGCGAGGAGGGCCTGGGCGCGCTCGTCCCACTCCGGAGATCCGGGGGCGATCCCCTCCTCTCCGGCCTCCTTCAGGAGGGAGGCGGTGGCGGAGTACAGCCCCAGCTCCACCACCGAGAGGTAGTCGCCGACGGGGGTGAGGTGAGGGATGGCGCCGCTCATCCGGAGGGTGCGTTCCGCCTCGCCCAGCGACTCGAGATCGGGGCGGAGGTGAAGGATGAGGTAATCGGCCTCCCCTCCCACCACGCGATAGAACGCGCTCCACCCGCCCTCACCGGGCTCTTCCCACCCGGCGAGGAGGGAGGCGAGACGGGCGGAGGCGGCGCGGGACGGGGCTTCGGGCCCCTCTTCCCATCCGGGAGGGGGGGCGGGCTCGGCCCGGAAGAGCTGGTGCAGCATGAACCAGCCATCCAGCACCAATGGGGCAACAATGGGATCGGTCATCCCTCAAAGGTCTAGAGGGAAGGGGGGAGTGGCAAGCGCTCACAGGGGTCGGGAAGGCGCCCCCCGGATTGACGACCGGTCAGTCGTCGTGGACGGCCATCCGATTGCGCGCCCACCCCAGCGACTCCAGGTACTGTTCGGCGAGGGCGTCGGCGTCGGCCCCCACCTTCCGCACCCAGTCCTCGGCGTCATCCCAGTCTGCCACCTCGTAGGACTCGACGGCGCGGAGGATGTACCCCGCGGGCCCCTCCCTGGAGATGAGCGCCTCCCGGGTCGAGGCGTCCAGGTCGATGCGGGCGAGGATGTCGGTGAGGGGCTCTCCCAGGAGCTGATCGATCTCGGAGAGGAGCCCGGTGAGGAAGAGGCTCCCTCCGTCGGGGAGGTTCCGGGAGAAGGCGGAGCCCACCGATTCCCCGATGAGCTCGCACATCCGGGCCCGGATGAGGGAGGCGCGGATGAGTTCGGACTTGGGGCCGGACCCATCCCCCTGACTCCGTACGAGGAGGAGGGAGAGCCATCGGTAGAGGGGCTCCCGCCCGAGGAGGAGGAGGGCGTGGCTCAGCGATTGCACCCCGCGCCCCCCCAGCGCCGCGGAGTTGATGATCCGAAGGAGCTTGTAGGAGAGGGTGGGGTCGGAGCGGAACGCCTCCACGATGGCGGCGTCGGTGGTGTCTTCATCCCGGAGGAGGGAGAGGAGACGGAGGAGGGCCACCGACTCGGCGGAGAGGTCCTTCCGGGTGAGCGTCTCCGGGCGGAGGTAGTGGAAGCCCTGGAAGAGCTGGAACCCGAGCTTCACGCACCGCTGATGGGTCTCCGCGTCCTCCACCTTTTCGGCCAGGAGGGTGAGCTGTCGCCCTCGGAGTTCACCGACGATGCGCACCACTTCGGCGGGGTCCATCTCCAGGACATCCAGCTTGACGATCCGCGCCACCTTCAGAAGGGGGGCGTACTCCGGCGCGTGCACGTAGTCGTCCAGGGCAATCCGGAACCCCTTCCGGGCGAGGTCCCGACAGAGCTCCACATTCTCCTGGGTGGGGGGGACCGACTCCAGGAGTTCGATGACCACCCGGTCGGTGGGGAGAAGGTCGAGCACCCCGGAGTGGAGGGTGGTCTCGTCCACATTCAGGAAGGCAATCCCGTCCCCGGCGATCCCGGGGATCCCCATCCCCAGAACGGCGTCCACCAGGGTGCTCCCGCTCACTCCATCCAGCGATCCGTCCGTCCCCGCCTCCTGGGCGGCGGCGTTTCCCCGGTGGAGGATTTCGTATCCCACCACCTGAAGGGTCCCGTCGAAGATCGGCTGGCGAGCGAGGAAGATGTTCATATCCCCGGTATCGGTCGTTTCCGGGGAAGTCTTGATGCGGAATTTCAACCTGGACGCTACGGCCTCCCGGAGTCCGGGTCGTCACCCGCGACGTCCACTCCTTCATCCCCATCCACCTCCACCGCGACGAGCTCTCCGCCCATGAAGCGGAAGCGGCGCAGCTCGGAGCGGGATGGGCAGCAGGGCGGGTCGTCGGGAGCGGGGGTGAGGAGGTAGACCAGGAGGGTGCCGGCGTCGAATCGGAGCCCCTCGAGCCGGATCCCGTTCCCGAGGGAGTGGGAGGCGGAGTGGACGATTCCCCCGTCGGATTCTTCCACCCCCACCACCAGCTCGGCGGAGGTGGGGCGGCCTTCCCGGGTCAGGTAGAGGACCCCCACCGCCACCCGGGTGCCGTCGCCGAAGAGGTCCCCCACCAGGTGGAGGTCGTCGAGGAGGAGCGATCCGGCGCCCTCGGGCGCATCGGCACGCCGGTCATGGAGCGTCGCCACCGCCCCGTCCAGCGCCAGCACCGGAAGGGTCAGGTTCTCGAAACGCTCCTCGGCGGAAGGGGGATCGCCCCCGCACCCCGACAGGAGGGTAGCGAGGGGCACGAAGAGGAGGAGGGTTGGGACGAACCGGATCATGGTTTTCGGGGTCGGAGTCCACCGCGCGGGGTTTCCCCTGGGGACGGGGCCGGAGAGAATGTCATACACCGGAGCGATTCCGGCGAGTCCTCGCGTTGCCGTACCGGTTCCCCATTCTCCCGGAGACGTAAAAAAGGGCTGAAGAACCCCCACCCCCTTCACGTACAGGAGTGGGGGACCCGAAACCCCCACACCCGTCCGCCGTAGTGAGGGACGCCTTCCACGGATCCGCCGATTCCCACATACGCAGGCACATCATGAATCACCCCACTTCCCGCATCCCTCGCACGACCCCTGCCCTCCGGGGGCGCTCAACCCGTCGCGAGGCGACTCCCTCCATTCCGAAAAGCCATTCCGGAGGATGGGTCCTCCCACTCTTCATGGCTTTCGTCGCGACCATCCCCGCGGTGCAGCCGGTGACCGGGCAGACCCCCCTCTCCCTGGAGGAGGCCGTGGCGGAAGCTCGGAACCGGAGCCCCATCCTCCGGATCCAGCGGAACGAGGTGCAGACGGCGGACTGGGACCTGCGGGCCGCTCGGGGGCAGCTTCTCCCCTCGGCCACGGTGAGCTCCGGAGTTCGCTGGCAGGGGGCGGGAGAGCAGCAGATCGGGAGCCTCACCGGGGGAGAGCTGGGGTTCGGGGATCAGCCCTCGTACTGGTTCTCCAACTACTCCCTCGGGCTCAACTACACCCTGAGCGGGAGCACCCTCATCGCCCCCCGGCAGCGCCAGGCCTCCCGCGAGGCGGGGGTCGCGCGGACGCGGGATGTGGAGCGGCAGGTGGCCTTCGACGTGACCCGGGCCTACCTGGAGCTTCTGCGCCAGCAGGAGGGGGTGGTGTTGGCGCGGAGTCAGCTCGAGCGAGCCGAAGCGAACCTTCGTCTGGTGCGGGGTCGTACCGAGTTGGGGGCAGCCACCATCCTGGAGGTGCGGCAGGCCGAGGTCCAGGTGGGGCGGGCGGAGGTGAGCCTTCTCCAGGCGGAGCAGGGGGTGCGGACGGCCCGGATCTCCCTCCTCCAGCGGATGGGGGCGGAGACGGACAGGGAGGTGGTGCCCATCACCCGATTCGAGGTGGATGGCGTTCGGTGGGACGAGGAGGGGCTCTTCCTCATGGCGCTGGATGAGAGCCCGGCGCTGGAGGCGCTTCGGGTGAACCGGGAGGTAGCCCGCATGGAGGTGAATTCGGCTCGCTCCGCCTACCTCCCCACCCTCTCCGTGCAGGCGAGGTGGAGCGGGTTCACCCGGCAGGCGTCCCAGGACGACTTCCTCCTCCGACAGGTGGAGCGGCGGGCGAACCAGCTCGTCTCCCAGTGCGAGTTTCAGAACGACCTCTTCCGGCGGCTGGCGGAGCCCATCCCGGCGCAGGACTGCGGGGAGTTCCAGCTTACCGAGGCGCAGCGGCGGGCGGCTCTCGACGAGAACCGGGTCTTCCCCTTCGACTTCACCCGCTCCGCTCCCGAGGTGGGACTGACCCTCTCCCTCCCCGTCTTCCAGGGGTTCAACCGGCAGCGTCAGGTGGAGGCGGCCCGCATCCAGGAGGACAACGCCGCGGAGCGGATCCGGGAGCGGGAGCTGGCCATCCGGGCGGACATCAGCTCCCTTCTCGCCCAGCTCCACACCGCCGTTCTCACCGAGGAGATCGAGGGGCGGAACCGGGAGGTGGCGGCAGATCAGCTCCGCCTGGCCCGTGAGCAGTACGGCCTGGGAACCGTCTCCTTCCTGGAGCTTGCCGAGGCCGAAGCGGGGGTCGCGCAGGCGGATCGCGATCATGTCGAATCCATCTTCCGGTACCACGAAGCTCTCGCCCAGCTCGAGTTCGTGGTGGGGATTCCCCTGGGGGTGCGGAGGACGGAGCGATAGTGAATTCCCGATTCCGCCACCACACCCCGACCTTCCGGAGGGGGGGCTTCATCCTGGCCGCCGGTTTCGTCCTGGCCGGATGCGGGCTGAGCGACCCCGCCACCCCCGAGATCACCACCATCGCCCTCTCACCCCACAACATGGTGCTGGACGCCATCGGGGCGGAGTACCCCATCTCGGCGGTCATCCGGGATCAGGCCGGGGGGGAGGTGGGGGCCGCGCTCCTGGAGTGGAGCTCTTCGGACGAGGGGGTGGTCACCGTCTCCCCCCTGGGATGGGTTCGGGCGGTGGCGCCGGGCGAGGCCGTGGTGACGGCGCGCTCGGCAGGCGCCGAGGGGTCTGCCCGGATCCGGGTGGAGCCGAACCCCGCCCGCATCGATCTCCTCACGGGGGAAGGGCAGGGGGCGCGGGCCGGGGAGCCACTTCCGGAACCCATCCTCATTCAGGTCATGGATCGCCTGGGGACCCCCATCCCCGGGGCCGAGGTGGAGGTGGAGGGGTCCGACGGAGGAGGGGCGCAAGGGGGCACACGACATGTGGCCGACGGCGAGGGGCGGCTTGCCCTCACCTGGAATCTCGGGACCGAGCCCGGCACCCAGTTCCTTACCCTTCGAACCGGGATCCGGCACACCTCGTGGGTGTTGGCGGAGGCCCACCATGACGAGGGGCGAGTCCCCTTCCGGATCCGCCTTCGGTACCTGAGCGCGGTTCCCGCCGAGGCTCGCGCCGCCTTCGAGGCCGCGGCGCGGAGGTGGGAGTCCCTCATCGTGGAGAAGCTCCCCCCGGTGCTCGTCCGGGTGCCGGGAGGGATGTGCGGGGCAAACCAGCCCCCCATGGATGAACCGGTGGACGACCTCCTCATCTTCGTCACCCTGGAGTCGCTGGGAGTAGGCGAGGGGGTGGGGGCGCTCGCCAACCCCTGCTTCCTCCGGCAGGACGGGCTTCTCCCCATCGTGGGGCAGCTCCGCCTGGAGGTGGACGATCTGGAGGGGCTCATGGCCGCCGGGGGGCTCGAACCCCTCGTCCTTCACGAGATCGCCCATGTCCTGGGGGTAGGGTCGCTCTGGCCCCTCTTCGAACTCCTCCGGAATCCCTCCCTCCCCGATGCCCCGGGAGCCGACACCCACTTCACCGGACCGGGAGCCGTCGCCGCCTTTGACGCCGCGGGGGGTGCCGGGTACTCGGGAGCGAAGGTCCCCGTGGAGAATGTGGAAGGGGAGGGTGGAACCCGGGATCGCCACTGGCGCACCTCCGTATTCGGGGAGGAGCTGCTCACCCCCTTCATCCGGGTGGGTGGGGAGAACCCCCTGTCGCGGGTGACGCTGGCCTCCCTGGCCGACCTGGGGTATCGGGTGGCTCTCGAGGGAGCCGACCCCTACACCCTCCCCCTCCCGGGGGCGCTTCCCCCCTTCCGGGTGGAGGGAGTTCCCGCTCCCCTCCTGGAGATCCGGGAGCGCGGGTCCCACTCCCCCTTTCTCCTTTTCGGGGAGGATGGGGAGCTTCGGGGAACCCTCACCTCCCTCCCCCCGCACCGTCACTGATGACAGAGTCCGGGAGGGAGGTCCCGGTGGCGGCGGCGGTGGCGCTCCGGGAGGGGCGCTACCTGGTGGGGCGGCGACCCGCCCACAAGCGGCATGGCGGGTTCTGGGAGTTCCCCGGGGGAAAGGTGGGGGACGGAGAGTCGCTGGCCGACGGGATCTCCCGTGAGCTGGCCGAGGAGCTGGGGGTGCGGGTGGCCGCCACCGGCTCCATTCTCTTTACGGCTCGTGACCCGGGCTCCCCCTTCCTCATCCACTTCCTGGAGGTGGTCCTTGCCGGAGAACCCCGAGCCATGGAGCACGACCAGGTGGGGTGGTTCACCCCGGTGGAGCTGGCCGAACTCCCTCTGGCACCCACTGATGCGCGGTTTGTCCGGGAGGTGCTGGCCGGGGGCTCGGGGGGGTAGGGCCGGCGGGGGTGTTCGTCGCGCTCCCCCCTGACTCGCGTCCCTCCATCCCATGGAGGTCCTTCTCGTCCAGCTCCTCTCCCATTCGTCCCTCTGGCGTTGAGGCGCCTCTATGCGGTTCCCGAACTTCGATCACCATGACCCGCCCTGAACCGGGGGTGCGTCGAACCGATCGAAGGGGAGCCAACCCATGCGAAGCCCACACACCATCCGACTCCTGATGGCCGTCACCCTGGCGACCATCACCTGCACCCCACTCGCCGCGCAGCACACTCCCGCCCCGGGGGAGTGGAGCGCGTACGGGCGCGACCCCGGGGGGACCCGATGGTCTCCCCTGACCACCATCGACCGGGGGAACGTCTCCGGCCTCGAGGTGGCGTGGATCTACCGCACCGGCGACCTCCTGGAGGACCGAGGTCGGTTCCAGTCGACCCCCCTCGTGGTGGATGGGGTGCTCTATGTGACCTCGCCCCTGGGGAGGGTGAGCGCCGTTGAGCCCGCTGGCGGTCGGGAGCTCTGGACGTACGATCCCGGCGTGGATCTGGGGGGTGGGTACGGCGACTTCGCGAATCGTGGGGTGGCGTACTGGCATTCGGAGGATGGGGGGGAGGGGAGCGGCTGCGTGGCCCGGGTCTTCATCGCCACCATCGACGCCCGCCTGATCGCGCTGGATGCCCGTTGGGGGAGACTCTGCACGGACTTTGGCCGGGACGGAGTCGTCGATCTGACGGAGGGTGTCAGGAACCCGCCGACCCGTCGGTCGGA
>JBJHBD010000019.1:0-31330 GCA_050485305.1 Gemmatimonadota bacterium | reverse complement strand
GTCCACAACCACATCGTGGTGGAGGCGGACCTCCTCTCGCCCGGGGCCACCCACCTTCTGGAGGTGGACTTCACCGCCGGCGACGGCTCCCTCAACAGGAACGAGGAATTCCTCTACACCCTCTTCGTTCCCGCGCGGGCCCACGAGGCCATCCCCCTCTTCGATCAACCCGACCTGAGGGGTCGCTTTGCCCTCACGCTGGAGATCCCGGCGGGGTGGACGGCGGTGGCGAATGGGGCCGTGCGCGACGGTTCGGAGCCCGGGGACCCATCCTCCCGACAAACGCGCCGGTTTGCCGAAACCGAGCCCCTCTCCACCTACCTCTTCTCCTTCGCCGCAGGGCGTTTCCGAACCGCCACCGAGACTCGCGCCGGGCGGGAGATGACCCTCTACTACCGGGAGACCGACGACGAAAAGGTGGCCCGGAACCTCCCCGCCATCTTCGATCTCCACGGAACGGCGCTGGAGTGGCTGGAGGCGTACACGGGGATCCCGTACCCCTTCGGGAAGTTCGACTTCGTGGCCATCCCCTCGTTTCAGTACGGGGGGATGGAGCACCCGGGCGCCATCCTCTATCGGGAGTCCAGCCTCTTCCTGGACGAGAGCGCTACCCAGGCGCAGGCGCTGGGGCGGGCGAGCCTCATTGCCCATGAGACCGCCCACATGTGGTTCGGCGACCTCGTCACCATGCGCTGGTTTGATGACGTCTGGACCAAGGAGGTGTTCGCAAACTTCATGGCGGCGAAGATCGTGAACCCCTCGTTCCCCGAAGTGGATCACGAACTTCGGTTCTTCCTGGCCCACCACGCCACCGCCTATGGAGTGGATCGAACGGCGGGGACGAACCCCGTCCGCCAGCCGCTGGAGAACCTGAATGACGCCGGTTCGCTCTACGGCGCCATCATCTACCAGAAGGCGCCCATCGTCATGCGGCAGCTCGAACTCCGGGTGGGCGAGGAGCGCTTCCGGGAGGGGATCCGCGAGTATCTGGCCACCCACGCCTTCGGAAACGCCACCTGGCCCGATCTCATCGCGATCCTGGATCGATTGGTGGATGAAGATCTGGCGGCGTGGAGCCAGGTCTGGGTGGAGGAGGCAGGGCGTCCGGAGGTGTCGGCTGCCGTTGAGCTCAGCGATGACGGGACCGTTCGGGCGCTGACGGTGCGGCAGTCGGATCCATCCACCACCCTCACCCCCCGCCTCTGGCCCCAGGCCCTCACCCCGGTCCTCGGCTACACGGACCGGGAAGTGGTCGTCCCGGTGGAGCTTTCGGATCCGGAGGTCCGGATCCCCGAGGCCGAGGCGCTCCCGGCGCCGGAGTGGGTTCTCCCCGACGGTCGCGGGTTGGGATATGCGCACTTCCGCCTGGATGACGCGAGCCGCGACGCCCTCCTTGCAGGACTCCCCCAGCGGGAGCAGCCTCTCACCCGGGGGGTGGGGTACCTCACCCTCTTCGAGGGGGTGCTGGAGGGATGGGTTGATGCCGAGGCGTACCTGGAGCTTCTTCTTCGAGGGGCCGCCGTCGAGCCCGATGAGCAGAACCTTTCCCGGATCCTGGGCTACCTGGGGACCATCCATGGCCGGTATCTGACCCCCGAACGGCGGGCGGAGCTGGCCCCCCGGGTCGAGGCAGCCCTATGGGATGGGATGGCGGCGGCCCCTACCGCCACGGTGCGGGCCACCTGGTTCTCCGGCTGGCGCGGGGTGCTGGAGAGCTCCGAAGGGGTGGCGCGCCTGGAGCGGCTCTGGCGCGGCGACGACTCCATCCCCGGACTCCCCCTTTCGGAGAGCGACCGCATCGGGATGGCCCTTCAGCTCGCCCTCCATGAGGTCGAGGGGTGGGAAGCGATTCTGGAGAGACAGGGAGCTGAGATCCGGAACCCGGATCAGGGGGCCCGGTTCGCATTCCTGCGCCCCAGCGTGGATGCCGACCCGGTGGTTCGGGAAACCTTCTTCGCCGGCCTCGCCGACCCGGCCAACCGCGCCCGAGAACCCTGGGTGCAGACCGGCCTGGCCAATCTCAGCCATGGGCCTCGCGCCGAGCATGCCCTCCGCTTCATCGAGCCCGGGCTGGATCTGGTGCGGGAGGTACAGCGCACCGGAGACATCTTCTTCCCGCTGGGGTGGGTGAACGCCCTCCTGGCCGGGCATCAGAGCCCCGAGGCCGCGGCGCTTGTCGAGAGGTGGGTGGCCGGTCGGTCCGACTATCCCCCCCGCCTCATGGGGAAGGTGCTGCAGGGGGCCGATCCGGTGCTCCGAAGCGCGAGGATTGCCGGGGGGCGGTAGCGTCCCCGCACAGCCTCACCCCCCCAGGTCACCCGGCTCCGCCGACTGGTCGAACATCCACCCCATGATCCACCAGCGCTCCCCATCGTGGAAGAGGGTGATGCTGTTCACCCCTCCGGTGTAGGGATCCCCATCCGGTTCGCGGGCGATGACGTAGTGGCTCCAGACGTGGACCATGTTTCCGGAACGCTGCTCGATCCGGTCCACCTCCCACTCCCAGAACCCTTCGGCCCGGGGGGTGGGTTCGCCATGGTAGTCGTCCAGCGTCATGACCCGGACGATGGGCCCACCCTCTCGCCCCACCCCGGCGATGGCCACCCACGCGTGGGGGTGATGGAGGCTTCGGTCCCGGTCCGCGTCGGGAATCTCCCCCGCCGGCCCCGAGACCACTTCGTAGTAGGCCCGGATGATCCCCTCGATGGATGAGACGTCTTCGGGGCGTGGGGTCTGCGCCTCGGCGAAAAGGGGAGTCAGAAGGAGGGCGAGTGTGAGGCCGATGCAACGCCCGGGCGCACAGGAAGACGGAGACATGAGGGGAATACATGGTGGAGGGAGTGCCAGGGGACCCATCCCCCGGCTAACTTCTGCGCAGGGCACCCACGGTACCTCCTTTTCGAGGCCTTCGCCATGTTCATCACCCTCCTTTTCGCCACCTTAGCCATCGCGGTGGTGGTGGCCGCCCTCGTGGCCCGCGCATTCGCGTCGTCCATCCGGAAGATCCTGGCCCGACTCGTGGGCGATGCCCTGGCCCCGGCCTGGGCTCGCTACATCCGGTTCGCCATCCTGGTGGTGGGAATCTCCGGCGGAGTTCGCATCCACGCGCTGGAGCGGTATCTCGCCGATCCTGTGCTCTCGGATGGGGAGGCCGCCGTTCCGATGTCGGGAGGCTCCATGGTCCTCACCGGTGAGCGATGGGTCCTCGAGGTCTACGGCACCCTTATCGGTACGCTGCAGGCGGTGGCCTGGCTCCTCCTGGTCTTCTTTCTCACGGCTCTCGTGGCCTACGTGATCCTCCGCGGGGTGGAGGTGTGGGGGGGGAGAAGGGAGCAGGCGCAGGGGTAGGTCGGCGCCGGGCAGGGGGCGTTGCTCCCCCGCGCTACCACTTGTACGTTGTACATATGAAAAAAGTCACGGCCAGCGAAGCGCGCCGGAACTGGTTCCGTCTTCTGGACGAAGTGGTGGCCGGGGAAACGGTGGCCATTGATCGGCACGGCACCCGGGTTCTCATGGTCCGGGAGGTGGCCGCACCCGTTGAGCTCCCGGAGTACGGCGAACTCCTGCGCGCGCCCGGAGGCCAGACTGCGGACCAGTGGGGGTGGCACTGGGAGGGGGAAGAGGGAGATCTCATCCCCACCGATCACGGAGAAGGAGAGGGGTGAAGCTCCTTCTCGACACCCACTTCCTCATTTGGACCCTTCTCCGGATGCCTCGGGTGGATGAGTTCTCCTGGCTCGATCGATACCGGCCCTGGGGCGTGTCGCCGGTGTCGTTTCTGGAACTTGCGTTTCTCGGCGAGGTGGGCCGGCTGGAGGTGGATGCCCCCGCCCTTCAAGCCGCCGTGGGTCGGGACCCTCGATTCGTCATCGACGAAGTGCCCGTGACCACGCTCGTCACGCGCGCAATCCCCCTCGACTGGACCCGAGATCCCTTCGATCGGCTCCTGGCCGCACACAGCCTGGCGCGGGGAGTCCCTCTTTGCACGCTTGATCGCCGGCTCCGGGAGCGGCACGCCCTCACCGTCCCGGAGTTGGCCGGGGCCGTGCGATAGGGATCGAAGGGAGGGGTAGCGGAGCACCGGACAGTGCGCTCCTGAATCTGGGTCAGATTTCGTCGCGAGGGCCTCCTGCGCGCACACCTGCGGAAACCCTTCGCTACCGCTCCTCAGCCCTGAAGGCCGCCGAGATCCTGAGAGCCCGGAAGGTCCCGTCGGAACCGTTCCCCACCCAGAGCCCCAGCTTTCCGCGGCGCCGGGGGCCGAGGCGCTCCACCTCCAGGACCGGGTCGAGGTTCCCATCCACGAAGACCCGCAGCCCGGTACCTCGCAACTCCAGCCGAAGGGTCACCCAGTCATCTCCCGAGGGAGGATGGGGGATTCCGGCCTCAAAGGCCCCGGGCGATTCCTCCCTGAGCTCGCGCCAGCCATGGTCGGGGTGGGAGATGTACTGGACGGCGCGCTCCCGGGCCCCGGAGTCGGGGTGCCGGAAGTTGAAGGGGCGGAGGTAGACCCCTTCATATGTGGCGTCATCCGCCCCGTGAAAGACGATCCCCACGAAGCTTTCTCCCTGCCGGTCGCGCCCCCGCAGCTCCACCTCGATGATTCCGTCGCCCATCTCCATCCCCTCGATCCAGGCGACCCCGGCATCGGCTCCCTCACCCAGGTAGACCGCCTGGCGACCCCGTTCCGGGGCGATGAGCCCGGGAGTCCGGTTCACCCCGCGGAGCCCCCCGGTGGCAAAGACCATGGGGAGGTCCACGTCGTAAAGGGCTGAGGAGGGGATGGGCTGCTGAGGTTCCTGGGCCTCGAGGCCGGCGGGCGCCCAGCATCCCATCCCCAGGAGAAGCCACAAAAGGGGCGCACGGAGAGACGGGAAGGCGTCCATGGCCATCAGTTCCCGTCCCGCTCCCGGAGATGCTCCCACATGGCCCGGGTGCGGAGTTCATCGACCCCCTGGTTGGGCATGGGGACTCGGTACCGGTCCATGAGTTCGCGGGCGATGGGATCCACTCGAAGCATGGAATCGGGGCGCATCACCATCCCTCGAAACCACTCGTAGCTCCGGCGGTCGGTGATTCCGTCGAGGCTGGGGCCCACCACCTCTGTGCCGTCCAGGGTGTGGCAGGCGAGGCACCCACGGACCCGGTACCACCGCTCTCCGGCGTCGGCCATTTCCCGGTGGATGGGAGTGCCCGGCACCGGCGCCTCCAGGAAGCGAGCGGCCTCCGGATGGTTCGGGTCCCAGGGTCCATCGAGGGGCGACCAGTCCTCGTCACCCTGGCAGGCGAAGAGGGGGAGGGAGAGGGTGAGGGCAAGGGTGAGGATGCGGAGCATGGGGCCCGACTTCGAAGGAACGGGTGCGAAGACACGTAAAGGCTAAAGGTAGCCCGGAACAGGAGGAGGGGGGAGCGGGGTCGGGAGGGGCGAACGAAGAAGTTCGTTGACGTCGAGCCTCCTGTCCCCCACGTTGATGCGGGAGAGGGTGTTCTCCTCAATGAGTCCCCTTCTCCCATGGCGTGCAGCGGCCTCCCCCTGCACTCTTGTTGAAGGCAACCGTACGCGCCGGCGGTGCGTCAAATGGAAGATGGTCCACGGATGGACGGATCCTCTTCCCCTTTCCATTTCCACCCCCACCCCATCTCCTCGATGCGACACTCTCGAACGACGCTCAGTCTCCTCACCGTGGTGGTCATCTTCCTTCTGGTGGGAGGAGGGGTGGCCTACAAACTCCTCACAGAAGAGGAAGGCTCCACCGCCACTGCACGCGAACTCCCCGACACCGAAGGGGTCACCGTGGAAGGGGCGGACCAGTTCGCCGCTCAGGCCCAACCGGTTTCCGGGGTGGAGGTGGTCCAGGACACTCTCTGGGTGACGGTGGTGGCCTCCGGCGAGGCCGAGGCGTACCGCCGCTCCCGGGTGAGCACTCGTGCCTCCGGGATCGTGGAGTCCATCGAAGTTCGGGAAAATCAGCTTGTTCAGGCAGGGGACATCCTGGTGCAGCTCGACACCACCGAGGCGGCCATGTCGCTGGCCCAGGCGCGGGCGGCCCTCGTGACCGCCGAGGTGGAATTCGAGATCGGGATGCTGGGGGTGGATCAGATCCTGAGCACCGAGGCCAGGACGGAACGGGAGCGGATCCTTCGGGCTTCCACCGGACTCGATCGGGAACTGCTGAATGTTCGTCGAGCCGAGATGGAGCTGGAGTGGACCCGGGTGCGCGCCCCCTTCACCGGGCGGGTCGCGGATCTGGACGCGGTGGAGGGGACCTTTCTGAACGCCGGCGCCGAGGTCCTCACTCTGGTTCAGCTCGATCCCATCAAGGTGGAGGTGAACGTCCTCGAAGCCGAGGTGGCGTACCTTCAGTCCGGCCGCCGAGCCGAACTCCGCTTCGCCGCCTTCCCCGGGGAAGAGCTGGTGGGGAGGATCGAGACGGTGAACCCCATCGTGGACGGAACCACCCGGACCGGGCGGGTGACGGTGGTCCTCCCCAACCCACAGGGTCGCATCCTTCCGGGGATGTACGCTCGGGTGAGCGTGGAGGCCCAGGGATATCCGGGGCGGATTCTCATCCCCCGGGAGGCGGTGGTGGAGCGGGATCGGCGCCAGGTGGTCTTCATGCTTTCCCGGGCCAACCCCCAGGGGATCGGGGTGGCCGAGTGGCGCTACGTGACCACCGGACTCCGGAACGATCGAGTCATCGAGATCGTCCCCAACGAAGAGACCCGGATGCTGAACCCCGGTGAGATCGTCCTGGTGGACGGGCATCACTACCTGGCCCACGACACTCCGGTTCGACTGGTGGAGAGCGTGCTGGCCGCCGGGGGGAGGCCGGGACGATGAGGGGGCAGGGACCCATCCTCCTGAAGGGAGCCATCGTCGGTGCCTTCCTGACCCTTCTTCCGGGGTTCCCCGCCATGGTGGCGGCGCAGGAGGTCGAACGCCCGACCCTCACCCTCTCGGAAGCGCTGGAGCGGGCTCAGCGAAGCAACCCATCCTACCGGAGAACGGTGAACAACATCGAGTTGAACGCCATCGAGGCGCGCTCGGCGTGGCTCGAGTTCCTCCCCGACGTGAATGTGAACCTCCTCTCCACCAGCACGAACTGGAACCGGACCCCGGTGGCCACCGACCCCTTTGGGCTCCCCATCGAGAACCCGGAGACGGGGACGATTCGGAACTCCCAGACCCAGCAGGGCGGGGGGATCTTCTTCACCTTCGACGCCGGGTCCTGGCTCCGGATGCGGCAGCAGCGAATCCAGGCCGACACCCGGGAGCTGACCCTCCTCACCGAGGGAGTGGCGCTGAGGGCTTCCGTGACCTCGGCCTTCATGGCGGTCCAGGAGGCTCAGGGGTCGGTGGAGCTGGAGCAGGAGTTGCTCGAGAGCGCCCGGACCAATCTGGAGGTGGTGGAGCGTCTCTTCACCCTGGCTCGCCGGGACAGGACCGACCTCCTGGGAGCGGAGCTGGAGGTGGCCGAACAGGAGAGTGCAGTAGAGCGGGCCGAGGCCGATCTGGAGAGTGCCCTCCTGGAGCTCCGGAACCTCATCGGGGATCCGGACCTTCGTGACTTTCGGATCGTTCCGACGGAGCTGGTCCCCTTCGATCCGGAGCGGCTGGACGAAGAGGCGCTCGTGGACGCGGCCCGAGACGAAGGGCCACGGGTGCGTCAGGCCGAGACGGCCCTCGAGGTGGAGCAGCGGAACCGCTCCATCCAGCGATCCCAGTGGCTTCCGACGGTGTCGCTCTCCTACACCACCTCCCGTTCGAGCGTGGCTCGTCAGCGCACCATTCGGGACGCCGACGGGAACATCATCGGTCAGTTCCAGGGGGACGAAGCCTTCTTCGACTTCAACCCCGACGCGGACTGGGGGAGCAACTTCGGGTTGACCATCCGCCTCCCCGACCTGGGCACCTACTTCAACCGACGGAACGCGGCGGCGCAGAACGAGGTGAACCTCCGGAATCAGCGGGAGTCGGTGCGGGAGTCCCGCCAGGAGGTGGAGCAGGAGGTGCGCTCTCTCGTCCTGACGCTCCGTTCGAGCCATCGCGATCTGTATCTACAGGGGCGTCGGGCCGCTCTGGCGGAGGAACGTTTTGCCCTCACCATGGATGCCTATCGCCTCGGGCAGCGGAGCTTCATGGACATACAGAACGGTTCCCGTGAGGTGGCTCAGGCCCGGCGGGCCGAACTCCAGGCGCGCTACGCCATGGAGCGGGCGCGAGTGAATCTGGAACGAGCGCTCGGGCTCCCCCTCGACCAGTTCTTCATGACCGACGGAGGGCGCTGACCGTGTCCCTTCCTCGGCTCAGTACCCGCCGCCCGGTGGCGGTGGCCATGCTCTTCCTGGCGGTGATCCTCCTGGGGTTCATCTCCTTCTCCCGTCTCCCCATCGACCTTCTCCCGGAGGTGAGCTATCCCCGGCTCGTGGTCTACACGAGCTATCCGGAGGTGGCTCCCATGGAGGTGGAACGCCTCATCACCGAACGAGTGGAGGCGGCCACCGCAGCCGTCCCGGGAGTAGAGAAGGTGACCTCCGTCTCCCGGGAGGGAGTGAGCCTCGTCACCCTCCGCTTCGGGTGGGGGACGAACATGGACTTCGCCATGCTCAACGTCCGGGAGCGCCTGGACAACATCCGGGGAACGCTCCCGGAGACGGCGGAGCGCCCCCGGATCCTCCGGGTGGATCCCGAGTCCGAACCCATCATGACCCTCTCGGTGGCCGGATCGGATCTCTGGGAGACGAAGGAGCTGGCCGAAAACGTCATCCGGCGCCGGTTGGAGCAGCTCGACGGGGTGGCGCAGGCCTCGGTCTCCGGTGGGCTCGATCGGGAGATCCATGTGGAGCCCGACCCCCAGCTTCTGGAGTCCTACGGGGTCAGCATCCAGGACATCGCGAACGCCATCAGCCGGGCCAACTACGCGGCTCCCGGCGGGACGATCCTCCAGGGGCGGTACCGTTATCCCCTCCGGACCCTGGGCGAATTCCGCTTCGTCTCCGAGATCGAGGATGTGGTGGTGGCGCGTCAGCCCACCGGTTCGGGAGCGGCGGGGGCCGGCGGAGGAGGGAGCGGGGCGCACCTCGTCCAGGTCTCCGACCAGGCCCGGGTCACGGACGGCTTCGCTGAACGGGAGGCCATCGCGAGGTACAACGGGCGGGAAGCGGTGGGCGTCCTGATCTACAAGGAGTCAGGCGCGAATACCGTACAGGTGGCGAATCTGGTGGAAGAGACGCTGGAGGTGCTCCGAAGGGAGTTCCCCACGGTGACCATCGATGTGGCCGGCTCGCAGGCCGGTTTCATCGCCGACTCCATCGACAACGTCATTTCCGCCCTCATTCTGGGGGGAATGCTGGCCTTCCTCGTTCTCTTCCTCTTCCTCCGGGAGCCGCGCTACCCGGTGGCGGTGGCGCTCGCCATCCCTATCTCGGTGGTGGGCACCTTCGCCCTCATGGACGCCTTCGGGGTGTCGCTCAACATCATGTCGCTGGGAGGATTGGCTCTCGGTGTCGGGATGCTCGTGGACAACTCCATCATCGTCCTGGAGAACATCTTCCGGCACAGGGAGACGGGCTCCGAACCGGTGGAGGGTGCCTCCCGGGGAGCCGAGGAAGTGGCGGGAGCCATTACCGCCTCCACCCTCACGACCATCGCCGTCTTCGCCCCCATCATCTATGTGGAGGGGGTCGCCGGGGAGCTATTCCGAGACCTCTCTCTGGCGGTGGCCTTCTCGCTTCTGGCCTCCCTGGCGGTGGCTATCACCCTTCTCCCCTCCGTGGCGGCCCGCTTCCGCCTCGGGGAGGCGCCGGAGATCCGGGGACCCGGGCCGCTGACGCCGGGGCCGCGCCCCTCCGGGGTGATGCCCACCGTCTGGTGGGGACTCCGGACCCTCTTCCGGATCCCGGGATGGCTCCTTCGAGGGGTGTGGGGGCTCGGGAAGGAGCTCGTTCGCTTCTGGTGGGGCGGGATCCGGCGGGTTGGGTCGGCGATCTTCGGGCGACCGCTTCACGCCTTCGACCGAGCCTTCGACCGCTTCGCCCACCGGTATCACGGGGTACTGGAATGGTCGCTGGACCACCGGGGCGCGGTCCTGGGGATGGCGGCGCTCCTCCTGGCGGGGACGCTGGGGCTCGCCATCGTTCTGGACCGGGACCTCCTCCCACGCGTGGACCAGGGGGCCTTCGACGTGGAGGTGGAGCTCCCCGAGGGGACGGCGCTGGATCGGACCCATCAGGTGGCGCAGGCCATCGAATCCATCCTCCTGGATGATCCCGATGTGGCGGCGGTTTTCGGACATGTGGGCCGGGATGTCCGGAGCTTCGCCACCTCCGACGACGCCAACGGGTTGCACACTGCGCGTTTCCAGGTCCGGGTGAGGGAGGGGGCCGCCACGGCTCCGGTGGTGGAGCGCCTCCGGGGTCCGCTGGCTCGGGTGGCTCCAGAGGCTTCCGTGGCCCTCCAGTCGGGAGGGGCCACGGCGCTGGGCCAGATCCTCGGCGGGTCCGACGCCGACATTGCGGTCCGGATCCGGGGGGCGGATCTGGATCTGGCCCTCGGTCACGCCGACCGGGTCCTCGCCGCGCTTCAGGGAGTCGACCGAATCGGGAATCTCCGACTCGGTTCCGAGCGGGGGCAGCCCCAGTTCGAGGTGAACATCCTTCGGGAACAGGCCTCCCGGTACGGGGTCGAGCCGGTGGCGGTGGCGCTGGCTGTAGAGCAGGGGATGCGGGGGGTGCGAGCCACCGAGTTCCCCGACTTCGACCGAAAGATTCCGGTGATGGTGCGCCTCCCCGCGGAGCTCCGCTACGATGTGGGGACGCTCCAGGGGTTGCGGGTCCAGGGGATCCCCCTCCGGGAGCTCGTCGACGTCCAGGAGTCCATGGGCCCCGCCGAGATCCGTCGGGAAGACCAGGGGCGGGTCATCTCCGTCCTGGCCGATGTCCGAAGCGGTGGGCTGGACCGGGCCATCACCAATGTGGAGGCGGCGCTCGCAGGAGTCGAGGTTCCTCGGGAGCTTCGCCGGGAGGTCGGAGGGGAAAACGAGGAGATGCGTCGGTCCTTCCGGGACCTGGCCTTCGCCTTCGCCCTGGCTCTGATCCTGGTGTACATGATCCTGGCGGCACAGTTCGAGTCCTTCGTCCACCCCTTCACCATCCTCACGGCGGTTCCTCTGGCGCTCATCGGAGCCATCCTGGCGCTCGCGCTGGCGGGGCAGGGGCTGAATACCATGTCCCTCATCGGAATCGTGATCCTGGTGGGGATCGTGGTGAACGATTCCATCGTGAAGGTGGACTTCATCGTGCAGGCGAGGGAGCGCGGGTCCGAGCTCCGCGCCGCCATCGTGGAGGCCGGGCGGGTCCGGCTCCGACCCATCGTCATGACCACGGTCACGACCGTGTTGGGGCTCACCCCCATGGCGCTGGGGATCGGGCGAGGGGCCGACCTGCGGGCACCGCTGGCCATCGCCGTCATCGGCGGGCTCATCGTGGCCACCCTCCTCACCCTCATCGTGGTCCCCGTCCTCTTCTCGGTAGTGGAGTCGGCCCGGATGGCGGTGCTGGGGGAGAAGGCGGAAGAGTTTGTGGGGCGTGGGGCCGAGCGTCCCGGATTCACCGTGGGAACTCCGGAACCGGAGGGGTCGGCATGAGGAGAACACCGTGATCCGTCTCGCCATTCGCCGCCCGGTTGCGGTGGCCATGACCTACTTCGCCGTGGCGCTCCTCGGAGTGGCCGCCTGGCAGAACCTTCCCGTCGAACTCTACCCGGACACGAGCTTTCCCCGTCTGGCGGTGAACGTGGCCTGGCCGGGGGCTTCACCGGAGACCATGGAGGCCTTTGCCACCGCACCGGTGGAGGCGGCCATCCAGCAGGTGAAGGGGGTGGAGAAGATCACCTCCACCTCCCGGGAGGGGACGGCGCAGATCGATGTGGAGTTCTCCCGCGATGTGGACATGGAGTTTGTCCGGATGGAGCTCTCGGAGCGTCTCTCCGTGGTGGAGGAGGATCTCCCCGCGGGGGTGCAGCCCATCCGGGTCCAGCCCTGGATCCCCCGAGAGTTTGCCGAAGACCTCCAGCGCCCCCTCCTCCGGTACACCTTCACCGGCCCCCTCCTCCTGGAGGCGCTCGCCACCCACCTGGAAGATGTGGTGGTCCCGGAGATCATGCAGGTGGACGGGGTCTCGTTCGTCCAGGTGGCCGGTGGCCGAAATCGCCTTCTCGAGATCGAGCTGAACCGGGACAGGATCAACGCTCTCGGACTCACCCCCCAGCAGGTGACCCGATCCATCCAGGAGCTCGATCTGGTCCGGGAGGCGGGGGCCATTCGGGATGGGGAGCGGGAGTGGACCCTCACCATCCGGAACAGGCCCGCCGCGGCGGAAGACCTCCGGAGCGCCATCCTCATGACGGTGGCCGGGACCCCGGTGCGGGTGGATGACGTGGCCGTCATCCGGGACACCTTCGAGGAGGCCCGAAGCTACTACCGGATCAACGGATCTCCGGCGGTGAGCTTCGTCGTCATCAAGGAGCGGGGGACAAACACGGTCGATCTGGCCGATGCCGTGAAGGCTCGCATGGCCGGGATGGAGTACCGTCACCCTCCGGGTACCCGGATGATCCTGAACGACGACCAGTCCGAGGACATTCGGCGACAGATGTCCGACCTGCGGAACCGGGCCCTCATCGCCGCCCTGGTGATCTTCGCGGTCCTCCTCATCTTCCTCCGCTCCTTCCGGACGGCGGGGATCGTCTTCGTCACCATCGCCTTCTCCATCCTCATCGCCCTCAACCTCCTGTACTTCGGGGGGCTGACCCTGAATCTCCTCACCCTCATGGGGTTGGCGCTGGGATTCGGGCTCATCGTGGACAACTCCATCGTGGTGCTGGAGAACATCTACCGACAATGGCAGGAAGGACTCCCTCCTCGAGCGGCGGCGGAGAAGGGGGCCCGGGACGTGGTGCTGGCCATCGTGGCCTCCACCGCGACGACCCTCATCGTCTTCATCCCCTTCGTGTACTTCCAGGGTGACCTGGCGGTCTATTACGTCCCCCTGGCCATCGTTGTGGCTCTCACTCTCCTGGCCTCTCTCTTCGTGGCCTTCACCTTCATCCCCGCCCTTTCGGCGCGGATCCTGAAGGGGAATGGGGGGGCGGCCATGGCGGGGGTTGGGGTGGTGGAACGTTCCGGGGGGATGGGTTCCTCAGGGGCGGAGAGCGGAGACCCGTCGCTTCTGGAACTCCCCGCCTTCGCCAGGAAGAAGGAGCCCATCTACATCCGGTTCTACTCGGGGCTCCTGGGGCTCTCCCTTCGGCTTCCCTGGATCGTCGTCCTCGTGGCGACCCTCGCCTTCGGAGGGAGTTACTACCTCTTCGACAACCATGTGACCAAGGGAACCATCTGGAACTGGGGGGGGCAGGCGCGCTCCTTCATCCTCATCAACATCACCCTCCCCCGGGGGTCCGACCTGGATCGGGTGGACGAGTTGACCCGCTTCTTCGAGGACCGTCTGGCGCGGATCCCCGAGATCGAACAGTTCATCACGAACATCAACGAGACCCGGTCATCGACCCGGGTGAGCTTCCCGGAGGAGATGGAGTTCACCGCCGTCCCCCTGGTCATCGAGGAGCAGCTCAAGGCCTTCTCGCTGGGGTTCACCGGAGCCGAGGTACGGGTCTTCGGCCAGGGCCCCTCCTTCTACGGCGGGGGCGGAGGAGCGGCCCCCAACTACAGGATCACCCTCCTGGGGTATAACTACGAACGCCTCGCGGAGATCGCGGACGATCTGGGACGGCGGCTGGCGAGAAACTCGAGGGTCCACGAGGTGGACACGAACGCCAGCGCCGGATTCATGCGTGACCGGGCGGTGGAGTTCGCCGTGGAGATCGACCGGGAGGCGGCGTCCCGGTACGACCTGAGCGCCATGGAGGTGGCCCAGCTCGTCCGGTCGGCGGTGCAGGGATCTGGAGGAGACGCCACCCTCAAGGTGGGCGGTGAAGACGTCCTCTTCGAGGTGAAGCTGGAGGGGTTCCGGCGCCTGGACGTGCGCGGCCTCGAAGAGCAGGTCATCACCACGCCTCGGGGAGTCCCGGTTCCCATCGGGGACCTCATCCACGTCCGGGAACGAAACGTCCTCGCCTCCATTCGCCGGGAGAACCAGCAGTACGAACGGACGGTGGCCTACGAGTTCCGGGGGCCCAGGCGCCTCGGCGACGTGGTGAACGAGGGAGCCATCAACGCCACCGTCCTCCCTGCGGGGTACTCGGTGCGGGAGACGAGCCAGTGGCGGATCTCCACCGACGAGGAGCGGCAGTTCATGTTTGTGCTCCTGGTGGCCATCGGGCTGGTCTTCATGGTGACGGCGGCGCTCTTCGAGTCCATCCGTCAGCCGCTGGTGGTTCTGCTCTCCGTCCCCATGGCCCTCATCGGCGTCTTCCTCATCTTCTTCTTCGTGGGGGCGAGCTTCACCCGGGAGGCGTATATCGGCGTCATCATGATGGGGGGGATCGTGGTGAACAACGCCATTCTCCTGGTGGACCACATCAATCGGGTGCGCACCGAGTCGGGGTTGGCGCTGGAAGCGGCCATCGTGCGGGGAACGTTGGAACGGGTGCGACCCATCCTCATGACCACGGCCACCACCGTCTTCGGGCTCCTCCCCCTCGTCCTGCTCACCCCCTCGGCCGATGCCACCATCTGGAACGCCCTCACCTACGCCCTGATCGGGGGGCTTCTCTCCTCCACCCTCTTCGTCCTCGTCACCACCCCGTCCCTCTACTTCATCTTCGAGCGAATTGGGCAGAGGGACGAGGCAACGAGCCCGGCACCCACATCGGCGAGGCCGCCTTTACAGCCCGATCCACCTCCTCTATCTGTTTGAGGCTCCCCGCCGTTCTGTCGCACCATCGGGACCTCATCCATGTCCATCCGTGTCCGCTTCGCCCCCTCTCCCACCGGATTTCTCCATGTGGGAGGGGCTCGCACTGCTCTTTTCAACTGGCTCCTGGCCCGCCGCGAGGGTGGGGTCTTCGTCCTCCGCATCGAGGACACGGATCGCGAGAGGTCCTCGGAGGCCATGGTGGAGGCCATCCTTCACGGAATGCGGTGGCTGGGGCTGGAGTGGGATGAAGGACCCTTCTTCCAGGGAGCCGGGGTGGAGCGGCACCGGGAGGATGCCCTCCGACTTCTCGCCGAGGGGTGGGCATTTCGGGACTTCGTCCCACCGGAGGAGCTGGCCGGCGTCCGGGAGGAGGACCCAAACCGGGCGCTCCGCTACCCCCGGGAGCGCGCCGAGCTCATGGGAGAGGCCGAAAGCCTGACCCGCGCCGAAGCCGGCGAACCCTTCGCCATCCGCTTCCGGGTCCCCGATGGGGGAGAGACCGCGTGGGAGGACGAGGTCTACGGCCCCATCCGCTTCCGGAACGACGAGATCGAGGACCTGGTCATCCTTCGCTCGGACGGGACCCCGACCTACAATCTGGCGGTGGTCTCCGACGACGCCGAGATGCGCATCACCCATGTCCTTCGGGGGGAGGACCACATCTCCAACACCCCGAAGCAGATTCTCATCCACCAGGCGCTGGGAAACTCCGTCCCCATCTTCGGGCACCTCCCCATGATCCTCGGACCGGACGGAAAACGCCTCTCCAAACGGCACGGCGCCACCGCCGTGGGGGAGTACGAGAAGGAGGGGATCCTCCCGGCGGCCATGGTGAATTTCCTCGCCCTCCTGGGATGGTCTCCCGGCGACGACGAGGAGGTCATGTCGCCGGACGAGCTGGTGGCCCGATTTTCTCTCGACCGGGTGCTCCGAAAGAGCGCCGTTTTTGATGTGCGGAAGCTGGAGTGGCTGAATGGCCGTCACCTGGCCGCTACCCCTGCCGCCGAACTGGTGTCCGGGGTCCTCTCCGCCCTGGAGGATGGGGATCCGGAGCCGGGCCTCTTCGCTCGCGACCGCTGGAACGCGGACCCCGCATGGTTCGTGGCGCTGGTGGAGCTCCTGAAGGTCCGGGCGCGCACCGTACGGGAGATCGCCGCCCAGGTGCGCCCCTTCCTGACGGACACGCTGGAGTACGATCCCCACGCGGTGGCGAAGCACTGGGCTAAAGACCCCGGGGGAGCGGCGGGCCACCTGGAGGCGCTCCTCCAACACTTTGAGGGTGTCGAGTGGGAAGAGGGACCCCTGGAGGAGGCGCTCCGGGCGTTGGCCGACACCCGGGGCGTGGGGGCAGGGAAGATGATCCACCCCCTCCGGGTGGCTCTCACCGGAGAGGAGAAGAGCCCCGGGATCTTCGAGGTTCTCGTCTTCCTCGGGCGAGAGCGGGCCCTTTCGCGGATTCGTGCCGGAGTCGAGATTGTAAACGAGTTGGAAACACATGATTCTTGACACCCCCTGAAGCGGGGGTGTACCCTGAACGTCCTCTTTGCCCGTTTACGGGCCCCAAGCCGCATTTCGGAGACCCTGGATGCCCGCCGTCCTCAGCGATCTTGAGCGGAAGATCCTGGACTACATGGTCCAGTATCTGAAGAGCAACACCTACCAGCCCTCCATCCGGGAAATCGGGGAAGAGTTCGGGATCAAGAGCACGAAGACGGTTTCCGAACACCTTCGGGCACTCGCGGACAAAGGATACCTGGAGCGGGACCCCTCTCGTTCCAGGGGGGTGCGGATCCTGGGGGTGGATCTGAGCCCCCAGACTGTTTCCGTCCCCTGTTTTACTACCCTGCCGGACGCCGCCACCCGGATGGCGTCGGACGGGGTGGAGGCGTACTACTCGGTGGATCGGCGCATGGCCGGGGCAAAAGGGTCCTACTTCGTTCGGGTCCGAGGGGCCGGCTTCGCCGGACTGGGGCTTCGCGAGGGGGACTTTGCCCTCGTGGAGCCATCCATCCCCGACGAGGTTCGGGACGGGGATCTCGCCGTGATTCGCCGAGGGGAGGGTCCTGGACTCTACCGGATGGCGCGCAATGGCGCCGGTGTCACCCTGGAGGGGCCCCAACTCGGGGATGGCCCCGTCCACATCGACGACGCCTCGACGCTCAACGTCACCGGTCGTGTGGTAGCCGTCTACCGCAGGCTCGACGATGCCGCCATCCCCCTGAGCCCCACGGCGCACTGAGCGAGACGCCGGCTCCCTCTCCCGTGTGACCGCCCCCGCCCCCACTCCTCCCCCCCTCGAGTCGGCCCCCCCTCTCCCCGGTGATCGCCGGTGGATGGCCCGCGCCCTGGAGCGAGCCCGAGAGGCCTGGATTGTGGGCGAGGTTCCCGTCGGGGCCGTCCTGGTCCATGAGGGGCGGGTCATCGCCGAGGGACACAACCTGACCTTCAGCAATGCCGATCCCACCGCCCACGCCGAAGTGGTGGCCATTCGCAGGGGAGCGGCCCGATTCGGAGATTTCCGTCTCCTGGACACCACCCTCTACGTGACCCTCGAACCGTGCACCCAGTGTTGCGGGAGCATCGTCCTGGCCCGAGTTCCACGGGTGGTGTACGGCGCTGCGGACCCGAAGGCGGGGATGGTCGGGTCGCTGGGGAATCTGGTTCAGGATCCTCGCCTGAATCACCGGGCTCGAGTGACCGCGGGGGTGCTGGCGGAGGAGTGCAGCGAACTCCTCCGGGCCTTCTTCCGGGAACGGAGGGGGAGGTGAAAAGGGGGTGGGGAGGGGTGCCGGGGCTGCGGATGCACCGATTCCTCCCCCTTCTCTTCCTTGCCTCCGCCTGTGCTCGGGTGGGGGTGGAAGCCCCCCCTTCTCCCTCCGACCTCCCCCCACCCGGGGTGGATCGAGGGCGCCCCGAGGCTACCCTTCCGCCGGAACCCGGTACTCCTCGAGATGGAGCGCTGGATCGGGAGACGGAGGAGCGATTCCTGAGCGGTGGAGGGAGGGCTCCCCTCCCCCCGGCGCTTCCCGCCGAGACGGGGAATGTCCGCGCCCTCTGGATTGTTCGCACCGCGCTCGTTCACCCGGACTCGGCGCGGATGGCGGTCCGGCGCGCCCACGCCGCCGGCTACAACACCCTCCTGGTGCAGGTCCGGGGGCGGGGAGACGCCTGGTACCGATCCCCCTATGAACCCTGGCCCGACCCGGTGGATCGGGCGCTGGAACCCACCTACGACCCTCTGGGAACGGTGCTCCAGGAGGCGCAGGCCCTCGGCCTCCGCGTACACGCCTGGCTGAACCTCCATCTGGTGGCGAGCGCGCTCCTCCCTCCACGCGATCCGGCCCACCTCTTCCACCGCTCCCCTGAAGTTCTGGCAGTCCCTCGGGAGCTGGCTCCCCGCCTCTGGGGAATGAGCCCCCGGGATCCCCGTTACCGCGAGGCGCTCCTGGAGTGGACGAGGGGCGCCGGGGATCGGGTCGAGGGGATCTACACAAATCCGGCGCACCCCGAGGTGCGCATGCACCTTGCGGCTCTCGTCCGCGACCTCGTCGAACGGTACCCGTTGGATGGGATCCACTTCGACTACGTCCGGTATCCGGGGCCCGAGTTCGACTACTCCCGCACCTCCCTCGAGGCATTTCGCGGCTGGATGCGGGGTGAGCGGGGACACCTTCCGGATCGAATGCACCCCGGAGGGGGGATGGGTCCCGGCATCCCATCCTCTGAGAGCGGTGAAGGCACCCCTCGTTCCGCGCCCGATCCGGCGCGCCTTCTCCGCGCCGAAGGGGAATGGGGGACAAACCCCTTCGCCTACGCCACCCTCTTCCCGGATGAGTGGGCGGCCTTCCGACGGGGGCAGATCACCGCGGCGCTGGAGACCCTCTACTGGACGGTGAAGGAGCGGCGCCCGGAGATGCTGGTGAGCGCGGCGGTCTTCGCGAATGCCGACGACGCCATCCGGGGGCGGTACCAGGAGTGGGAGCGGTGGCTGTCCGCCGGGATCCTGGAGGTGGCGGTGCTCATGGCATACACCACCTCCGACGACACCTTCCGGAGCCAGATCGCCCGGGCCACCCGAGCCGCCGGGGGCGATCGCGTCTGGGCCGGGGTGGGGAGCTACACGAATTCCTTGGCGGGAGCGGTCCGGAAGGGAAGGATTGCGCGGGAGCTGGGGACGGGGGGAGTGGCGCTCTTCAGCTACGACTGGATGGTGGGTCCGGAGGGTGTGCGAGCCGCGGGGGGGGAGTACCTGGGCCGCTACGTGGGAGAGGTGTGGGGGCGGTAGGGTCGGACGTTCTCTGAAGAATTCCTCCCTCCGGGTACGTAGGGTGGGCGAACGAGACGAACAACACGCCGATCCGCACGACGCCGGAGGACCCCATGCTTCTCAAATACCATCCTGAACTCTTCCTCCGGCTCACGGTCGGCGCCCTCTTGGTCATTCTGACCCTGGCGTTCATCTCCGAAACCTTCGGTTGATCCCCTCCGTAGGGGCCATCGAACTCCTTCCGTTCCTGGAGACCGGAGGGATCCCATGTACCGCTGCGGGGAGGAAGGATCGTGAGCTGGAAGGGGAAGGCCACCATAGGGACGCTCGCCGTCGTCGCACTCATCGGAGCGACGGCCTACATGCTCCGAGCCGACGGTTCGGAGAATGACGCCCTCCGGAGCGTCACCGTTGAGCTTCGGACACTCGAGGCGAAGGCGCTCGCCATCGGAACCATCGAGCCGGAAACCGAGATCACGGTGAAGTCTCAGGTCTCGGGTGTGGTTCAGCGCCTCTTCGTGGAGGAGGGGGCGTACATCGAGGCCGGAACCTCCATCCTCGAACTCCGCCCCGAACCCACTCCCCTCGAGCTGGTGGAGGCGCGCCGCGCCCTCGAGATGCGGGAGATTGCCGCGGAGACGCTGCGCCGCGAACTGGACCGGGTTCGCCACCTCGCCGGGCTGGAGGTGGCCACCGAGCGGGAGCTGGAGCAGGCCGAGCGCTCCTGGCAGGAGGCGGCGCTGGAGCTCACCACCGCCCGGGATCGTCTGGAACTGCTGGAGACCGGTCGTGTCTCCAGCCAGGGGACCACCGTGCAGAGCGTGGTCCGGGCCCCCGTCCAGGGGTGGGTCCTCCAGCGACTGGTGGAGGTGGGCGATCCGGTGGTCCCCCTCTCCTCCTTCCAGGAGGGAACCGTTCTCCTCACCATGGCCGACATGGACCGCCTCATCTTCCGGGGGACGGTGGATGAGATCGATGTGGGGCGCCTCCGGGAGGGGATGCCCGTCACCGTGAGCGTGGGGGCCCTCCCCGGATCCGAGGTCACCGGGACCCTCACCCGGATCTCCCTCAAGGGGCGCACCCAGGAGAACGCCACCGTCTTCCCGGTGGAGATCACCCTCGATCCGGTGGATGGGGTACGTCTCCGCGCAGGGTTCAGCGCCAACGCCAGCATCCTCCTCGATCAGCGGGAAGGTGTCGTGGCCATCCCCGAGCGGGTGGTGACCTTCGAGAATGGGGCCGCTTGGGTGGAGGTTCCCGGCCCCGGAGGAACCCGGGAGCGTCGGGACATCCGCACCGGCCTCTCCGACGCCATCCATGTGGAGGTGCTGGAGGGGCTCTCCGAGGGGGATGTGGTGCTGGAGAAGCCGCTCCGCACCGTGGGCGGCTGACGGCTCTCTCCCATGCACCTCAACTTCGTACTCCGCGAGACCATCGAGTCGCTGGGGCGCCAGCGTCTCCGCACCCTCCTCACCATCCTGGGGATCACCTGGGGGACCACCGCCGTGGTGACCCTCCTGGCCTTCGGAGTGGGGCTGGAGCGCCAGATGATGGCGGGTGCCCAGGGGATGGGTGACGGAATCGTCATCGTCTGGGGGAATCGCACCACCCTCTCCCACGCCGGCTTCCCCGAGGGGCGCCGGATCCGCCTCATCGAGTCCGACGCCGACCTCCTCGCCCGGGAGGTTCCGGAGATGGCCATCGTCACCCCCGAGCTGGGGCGATGGGGAGCCCGCCTTACCGTTGAGGACCGGAGCACGGAGGTGTACCTCACCGGGGTGCGTCCCGACTACGGCGACATGCGGAACATCTTCACCGAGGACGGGGGGCGCTTCCTGAACGAACGGGACGTGGCCGGGCAGCGTCGAGTCATCGTGCTGGGCGACGAGGTGAAGACCCTCCTCTTCGGAGAGGAGGAGGCGGTGGGGCGGGAGGTCCTACTGGGGCGCTCCCCCTTCACGGTGGTAGGGGTCATGGCCCCCAAGCCCCAGAACTCGTCGTACAGCGCCCGGGATCAGGATCGGGCCTTCATCCCCATCTCGACCTACCGAACCCTCCACGGGACGCGCTTCGCCAACAACCTTCTCTTCGTCCCCACCGACCCGGAGTTGGCAGGGGCCGCCACCACGCGGATGAAAGAGGTACTGGGGCGGAAGTACGCGTTCAATTCCGCCGACCCCAACGCCCTCAACATCTGGGACACCAGCGAGACCATGAAGATGTTCAAGTACATCTTCATCGGGTTCAACGCCTTCCTGGGGTTGGTGGGGAGCTTCACCCTGGTGGTGGGAGGGGTGGGCGTCGCCAACATCATGTTCGTCGTGGTGCAGGAGCGGACCCGCGAGTTCGGGATCCGGCGGGCGCTGGGGGCGCTTCGGCGCGACATCCTGGCGCAGGTCCTGGTGGAGGCGCTCTTCATCGTGGCGCTGGGGGCGGCGCTGGGGTTCGCCATCTCCCTGGGACTCGCCCAGGTGGGGGCCATGCTCCCCATCGAGGAGTACGTAGGGGTCCCCACCATCTCTCCCCTGGTGGCGTCGGTGACCATGGCACTCCTCACCGTGGTGGCGCTCCTGGCGGGATTCCTCCCGGCCCGGCGTGCCGCCCGCCTCGACCCCGCGGAGGCCATCCGCCACGGCGGATAGGAGATTTTCCATGTTCAAGAACCTCCTCTCCGAGTTCTGGGGCGATGTGAGGGCCCACCCCACCCGGGCCATCCTCACCCTCTTCGCCGTCTTCTGGAGTTCGCTCACCATCGTCCTCCTCCTCTCCTTCGGGGAGGGGCTCAAACGGGCGGTCATCGAAGGGCTCACCGGAGCCGGCTCCCGCATGTTCATGGTGTACGGGGGGGTGACCACCCAGACCTTCGGCGGACTCCCCGGAGGGCGGCGGATCGTGCTGGTGGAGGAGGATCTGGACCTCCTCCTGGAATCCATCCCCCAGATCGACAGGGGGAGCGTCTCCTACGGGCGCGGCGGGACGGTGCTCCAGTCGGCGCACCTCACCACCACTACCATGATGGAGGGGGTGCACCCCGACTTCTCCGACATGCGCTCCCTCTTCCCGGCGGCGGGAGGTCGGTTCCTGAATGTCCGCGATCTGGAGGAACGACGCCGGGTCATCTTCCTGGGCGACTCCATCGCGGCGCGCCTCTTCCCCGGTGAAGATCCGGTGGGGCAGGAGGTGAAGGTGGACGGGCTCCCCTTCACGGTGGTGGGGACCATGGCGTCGAAGGTACAGACCAGCATGAGCAACGGCCCGGACGCGGAGCGGGCCATCATCCCCGCCTCCACCATGAAGGCCGCCTACGGATACACCCGGGTGAGCCACCTTCTGGTGCGCCCTGCCGACATCCGGGAGGCCGCCCATGTGAAGGCGCGCCTCTACGAGGTGTTGGGGTCGCGCTATTCCTTCGCGGCGAGCGACACCCGGTCGCTCCGCATCTGGGACTTCGTGGAGGAGGAGCGCATCAGCCGGAACATCGGGCTGGGGATCCAGATCTTCCTGGGGGTGGTGGGAATTCTCACCCTGGTGGTGGCCGGGGTGGGGGTGGCCAACATCATGTACGTGGTGGTGCGCGATCGCACCCGGGAGATCGGAATCCGGCTGGCGGTGGGGGCCCGACGCCGCGACATCCTCACCCAGTTCATGGCCGAGGCGGTGCTCATCTGCGTCACCGGCGGGCTCCTGGGGATGGGCCTCGGGTGGGCCATCGTTACCGGTGTGGCCGGCATCCCCGACGCCAACGAGGCCATGTTCTTCATCGCCAACCCGGTGCTCTCGGTCCCCATCACCCTCCTCACCATCTCCGTCCTGGTGGGGATCGGGATCATGGCGGGCATCTTCCCGGCGCGGCGGGCGGCGGCCATGGATCCGGTGGAGTCGCTCCGGTACGAGTGAGGGGGAGTGGCGGGATCAGTGCCGCGGGCCGCGGACACTCCCCCCAAAGGTCCAGGAGAGGGAGAGGCGGGCGCTCCGGGTGTCCCGCGAAGACTCTCGGATCTCCCAGAGGGAAGCGTCCCGGATCTCCGTGGCAGAGCGCTGAAGGCCGAGGGGATCCTGGAGGGCCAGGGAGGCCGAGCCCCGTCGGTTCATGAACCGATACCGGAACGAGAGATCCACCGAAGTCTGGCTTCCGTCGCGCCCCTGCAGGTTCCGGCTCGAGGCGCGGTAGCGAAGGGACGACTGCATGGTGAGATCTCCCACGAGCGGGCCGCTCACGTTCAGGCGGCCACCCCAGGACGACGAGGTGCGCGAGAACCGGGGGTCCAGCCCCTCCACATCGCGGATGGCACGCGAGGCATTGGCGTTCACCGAACTCCGCCATTCGCCGATACCCCGAAAGGACATGTTCACCGAGCTCCCCACCGAGGTCTGGGACGAGAGGTTGTCCCAGCTTTGCGTGGTCACGCCCGAGGAGTCCAGGAGGGTCACCCGCTCCCACCCATTCAGGGTCCGGTTGGCGAAGGGGGAGAGGGAAAGGGTACCGATTCCCGTGGTCCAGGAGGCGTTCAGGTTGATCCGGTGCGTGATTCGGGGGTCGATATCCGGGTTTCCGACCACCCGCTCCAGGGGATCGGTAGATCGGTCGTTGGGGTCCAGAACTCCCACCCCGGGACGCCCTACTCGTTGGGAGTACGAGAGACGGACTCGACGGCGGTTGTCGATGCGCCAGGAGAGGTTCGCGCTGGGAAAGAGGTGCGTGTCCTGCCGGGTGACCCCCTGCGCCCCAGGGAACTCGAGTTCCAGCTCCGAGTGCTCGGCCCGGAGTCCCACCTGAAGAGAAAGGGCGGAGAGGTTCCCCTGGAGTGTGGTGTAGAGAGCCTGCACCCGCTCCCGGCGATCATGACCCCGGACCAGGATGTCGTCCTGGTCGTCGGAGTCCCCAAAGCCGGTGAAGGTCAGCGTCCGGATGGTCTCCTGGTTTTGGTCACGGAGGGAGTAGCCGGTGCGGACGGACCCGCTCTCGCCCAGGGGGCGCCGATAGTTCACATCGAATCGGTACTCCCGTTCCAGCCCCGACTCATCGTCGAGGGTGAGCTCCGCCGGGACGAAAGCTGCTTCGTCGGACAGGTCTTCGTCGCTCAAGATCTCCTGGGTGGCCAGACGCAGATCACGGCCACGAACCACGCGGACCTCCGCGTCCAGCTCATGTCGCCGGGGGACCCACCGCCACTGGAAGTCGGCTCGGGCTCCCAGCGACCTTCCCTCAGTCTCGGAGAGATCCGATCGCTCGAAGCGGAGGGTGGGAGCCTCCTCCTCACCCCGGAAGGTGGTGAAGATGCTTCCCCCGCGGTCACCGCCCTGCGTACCCATGTCGAGGCGCAGGTTGAGTCGCGCCTCGTCCCGCGGTGTCCAACTGGAGCGCCACCCCAGGCTCCCGCCCAGCGATTCGTTCCCGTTCCGGCTTTCCCGCTCCACGATGTCGGTATGGGTAGCGGCCAGATTCTGCCGCCAGAGATAGCTCTCTACCTCAGAATCCATTCGCCGCAGCGAGAGGTTGCCGTCGTGGACCCAGTTCCCACGCTGCATGGTGGCTCGTCCTCCGAGCCCTGTGTTTCCCCGTGTTCCGGCGTTGGCGAAAACACTTCCGGAAATCCCGAGGTCCACCCCCTCCCTGAGCACGATGTTGAGAATCCCTCCCGTTCCCTCCGCATCGTACTCGGCCCCGGGATTGTCCAGGACCTCGATGCGGTCCAGGAGGTCGGCGGGGAACTGCTCCAGGAACTGGGCGAGGGATTGACCGATGACCGGGGCCGGTCGACCGTCGATCCAGATGGCGGGGCGCTCACCCCGGATCTCCACATTTCCGTCCAGGTCCACCTCCACGTCAGGCACATTCCGGAGGGCGTCGGTGATGACCCCTCCTTCCACGCCGGGGAGCGCGTCCACCGCATAGGAGGTCCGGTCGGCCTCATAGGTCACGGCGGAGCGCACCGACTCCACGTTGATGGGGTCGAGGGGAATGGCCTCTTCCGAGAGCGTGATGGTTCCGAACTGGTGGATGGTCCCCGACTCCGCCTCGAAGGGCTCTGTGGTGCGGGTGCCATGGCCGATCCCGGAGATCTCCAGGAAGTATTGTCCCGGCGCGAGTCCGCGGACCCGGAAGCTTCCGTCGAAGCCGGTGGTGACCAGCGCAACGCGGGTAGAATCGCCGGTGGAACGGACCACCACGGAAATGGAGACGAGGGGCTGTTCGGTCTGGAGGGACACCACCCTCCCCGTCACCGTGCCCCCCTCTTCCTGGGCCTGTAGCGGGCCGACGGCGGCCGACGTGAAGGCGAGGGCGAAGAACAGGAGACGTGAGAATCTCATGGGTATGGGGCGGAGGGCTTCATGACGCTGGAGGGGTGTTCCGGAGGGACTTCTTATTCGACAGACGAGGTGCCCGAAACGTTAGAATCCGCGAGTAGGGCTGTGGTGGAAGTGCGGAATGTTGGGCGGAACGGGGTATGGGCTGGGCTCTCTCAGGAGATGGTTTCTCATCAGAGGAGGTAACCCAGTTGTTCCAGGCAGGAGCCCTCGCCCGGGCGTTCGCCACGGAAGGTCTGGAGCGCTTCCGCCATGCGACTCTCGGGGCGGCGCGTTTCCCCCATCCCCATGGCGAGGTCGAAGAGGGGGGCGTCACCGGGGTGCCGCACGAGTTCCTCCCGGCGGGCCTCGAGCCACAGGCGCCCGGATTCCCCGGGGCCAAAGACCACCTGGCGCAGGTTGTAGCAGGGGGCCAGGAGGGCTACGTATTTCGAAGCCTCCCAGCGGACACCGCGCGGATAGGCGGTATCCGACGCCATGAGGGACAGGGCAGCCGGTCCTGAAAGGTGGGGGCCGACCTCCATCCGGTTCACCGCTCGCTGAACGGCGGCACGGCGAGCCCGCAGATGGTTCAGCTCCTCTTCTCTCCCCACCGCACCGAGGAAACCCTCCATGGCTTCGGATCCGATGGTCACCAGTATCCCACCCATGAGGTGGTCCAACATGGTGGTTCCCCCATCCATCAGGAGGAAGCCCACGCTGATGACCTCCCGAATCCGCAGTTCGGCTGCGGGCCGATCTCCCTCCCAGAGAAGGAGGGCCGCATCGGCCACCTGGGCATAGGCGGCGTTCCGGAGGTTGGACATCCCCGGGATGGGGACCTGGAAGATTGTGGCTCCCACCGGGAAAGGAGTTTGAAGGGCTTGGCCCAGGGTGCTCACGTCCGACGCTCGAGCCAACATCCGGAACTCTTCCAGGGCGGAGTGCCTGGCGATGCGCCGGAGGGTGTTCATCGCTTCAGGGTCCAGGCCCTGTGGAGACGCAAGGAATAGAGAGTTCCCCCAGGTTGGGGGTGGAGCCCCAATGGGATTCACCCCTCGAAACTCGGCCCAGAAGAGCGGGGGGTGTTCCCGGAGCGGCGGGCGGAACCACCCGAGCGGGTCGCGGACGTCCCCTCCGGCCATGGTGAGGGCATGGAGGTGATCTCCGGCGGCCTCGGCGGTGAGTGAGGGGTCCGGGGGGAGGCGAAAGTCCCGGACCGACTCCGCCAATGCCATGCGGGTCAGGCCGGCGTCGAACCGCGGGGTCGCAGTGGCGGTCATGAAGGAGCCCACCGCGAAAAGGCCGGTGGCAAGCAGCGGTGGAATCAGGGCCAGGGGGATGGCCAGCGCGGCGCCCCAGGCCAGAATCCGAAAGCGCATGCCGGCCCAGCCCGTCTTCAGTTGCGGCGGATCCGACGGGGCTTCGGGAGGGGCCGCGGGGTCCAAAGCTCCCCCGGGACGGTCGGTTCGGGCGGGGGCTGTCCCCGCGGCCACCCGCTGGAGGAGCCCTTCGGCGAGCCCGATGAGGGCGGCGATGGCCAGAAGGGTTCCGGCGGGAGCCAGCACCCAGAGGGCGAGCGTCCCCGGGCCATCCAGCGCGCCCCGACCCGCCAGAAGGAGCCCCGCTCCAAAGGCGACGGAGAGCCAGAGCGAGCCAAAGAGGGCGAGGATGCTCGCCACCTTCCTTCCCTGTACCAGGAGGCTGTGGGTGACGTCATCCATTGGCGGCCACCGCCCTTCGCCGGGAGCCGCCGGCGCGGCGCGGCGCCGACGTGCTTCCTTTCCGGCCCTCCACGCTGTTCGCACCAGGGTCAGATACCCGGCCAGGAGGACCATCGCCCCCACTCCGGTGGTCACCAGAAGGACCCACCAGGCCGTTCCGAACCCACCCCCGAAAAGGAACGGGTCAGGATCCCGCATCCCGAAGAGGAGGGGGAGGGCAAGGGTCAGCCCCCCGATGAGCAGGAGGGTCGATGCCCTCGAGAGGGCCCGCTCCGGCCCATGGAGTTCGGGATGGGGCCACGAACGGGACGAGGAGGGGGACTCCGTTCCGGATGGGACAGGCGAAGGTGGGGTCACGTCCTCCAGACTCCTGGCCGTAGACGGATATCGGTGAGACTCCGTCCAAGAGGCTCAGGTCGGAGTGCCGGTGCAAGGCTCGGCGCGGGGCCGTCCCCTCCGGGGCTCACCCCACCGGTGAGGATTCTCCCGGGTCGACCCCGGGTCCCGACGCCTCCTCCACCCCCTCCGCCGGATTTTTCCCCAGGAAGCGAAGCACCAGCCAGAGGAGTCCCACCCCGATGAGGAGGGAGAAGATGGGGTGGATCCATTCGGCGGCCGCGGGGAGTTCTCCCACCGCCAGCGCCACCCCCGCCACCACCAGGGCATAGGGGAGCTGGGTCCGGACGTGGTCCACCAGGTCGCACGACGACGACATGGACGAGAGCACCGTGGTGTCCGAGATGGGCGACGAGTGGTCCCCGAAGACCGCCCCCGCCATGACGGAGCTGATGGTCCCCAGGAGAATGGCGTAGTGTTCTCCGCCGGCGAACCCGACCCCTGCTCCCATGGCCACCGCCAGGGGGATCACCACCGGGAAGAGGATGGCCATCGTCCCCCAGGACGAACCGATGGAGAAGGCGGTGAGGGCGGCCACGATGAAGACGATCCCCGGGAGGAGGGCCAGGGGGAGGGCTTCCGAGAGGAGGGAGGCCAGGTACCCTCCCGTTCCGAGCTCGCCGGTGACCCCGCCGAGCCCCCAGGCCAGCACCAGGATGATGACCGCCATGAGCATGGACTGGATCCCGCTCAGCCAGGCGCCGAGGGCCTTCTGCACCGAGAGGATCCCCTGGAAGACCACGAGGGTGATGGCGGTGACGCACCCGGCGAAGGAGGCCCAGAGGAGCGCCTTGAAGGGGTCGGCGTCTCCGATGACGTTCACCAGCGTCCGCTCGGAGGGGTCGAGCCCCGCCGCCCCCGTCCCCCAGAGGGAGGCCATGGCCACCCCCACGGTGACGAGGACCGGGAGCGCCGCGTTGTACCACCGGTGGGGGGCGTCCGGCGGAGGCTGGAGCGACTCGTCGGTGGGGTCGGAGGCCGGCACCGACCCCGGGCGAATCAGCCCGCCTCCGGTGGCGGCCCGCCGCTCGGCCCGGTACATGGGGCCGAAGTCCCGGCGCATGAGGACCACCAGGAAGACGAAGGCCAGCGCCAGGATGGGGTAGAAGAGGTAGGGGATGGAGTGGAGGACCACGAGAAAGGCGTTCTCCGAGCCCGCACGGAGCTGCTCGGCCTGCGCCGGGTCGGTGGTCTGGTCCGCCAGCGTTCCCAGCGCGTCCCGCACCTGGGTGATCTGGAACCCGATCCAGGTGGTGATGACCGCGCTCACCGCCAGCGGCGCCGCAGTGGAGTCCACGATATACGCCAGCTTTTCCCGGGAGATGTTCAGCCGGTCCGTCATGGGGCGGAGCGCATTCCCCCGGATCAGCGTGTTGGCGTAGTCGTCGAAGAAGATGAAGGCCGCCGAGATGGAGGCGAAGAACTGCCCCTTCGTCCGGTTCGTGGCCACCTGCTCCAGCTTGTCCACGATCCCCTGCGTTCCCCCGCTTTTCGCCATGACCCCCACCATTCCCCCCAGGAGGAGGGAGAAGACGATGATGGCCATGTGATCGGCGTCGATGAGCGCCTCCACGAGGAAGTCCAGCGACTCCGCCGTCCCGGTGAGGGGGTTGTACCCCGCGAGGATGAGCGCCCCCACCCAGATCCCCGCGAAGAGGGAGAGGACCACCTCCCGCGTCAGGAGGGCGAGGCCGATGGCCACGAGGGGGGGGAGGAGGGTGAGCCAGCCGGGCTGAACGAAGAGTTCCATGAATGCCGGGTGGGGTAGGGGTAGCGTGTGAGGGAGGATGGGTCCTCCGGCAAGCTGAGGAAGATCGGCCCATCACCCATCCCCCGCAAACCCGGGTTCAGCGCCAGCCCCCCCGTCCGTTGACGCCCCCTCCCATTCTCGCGTAGCTTGGGCGCGGCTCGAACCCCTTTCCACCGTCGCACCACACAGGAACGCCATGACCAGCGAGCGGGTCACCCTCATGGACCGGGAGGCGGTGGAGCGCGTCCTGGCCCGTATGGCCCGGGAGGTGGTTGAGCGGAACGATGGCACCGAGGGGATGGTGCTCCTTGGGATCCAGCGGCGCGGGGTGGAGCTGGCCGAGCGGATCCAGGCGGTCATCGAGCGAGAGGAGGGGGTTCGCATCCCCTCAGGCTCTCTGGACATCACCCTCTACCGGGACGATCTCGGGGCCGTGGGCCCCCGCCCGGTGGTGGGGGAATCCCAGCTCCCCCTGGAGGGGATCGACGAGCAGACCATCGTGGTGGTGGATGACGTCCTCTTCACCGGACGCACCGTCCGGGCCGCCATGAACGAACTCATGGACTGGGGGCGCCCCTCCCGGATCCTCCTCTCCGTTCTGGTGGACCGGGGGGGGCGGGAACTCCCCATCCACGCCGATATCGTGGGGCGCCATGTGGACGTCCTCCCGGGCCAGAGGGTGGATGTCTTCGTCCCAGAGGTGGATGGGCGCCTGGCGGTGGAGCTGGCTCCCGCGTGACCCCCATCCCCCCGGCCCCGGAGACGCCGTGACCCGCCCCGTTTCCCCTCTCGGGAAAGATCTCGTCGGGATCGAACCCCTCACCCGCGAGCAGATCCTCACGATCCTGGACACTGCCGAGCCCTTCAAGGAGATCTCGGAGCGGCGGATCAAGAAGGTCCCCGTCCTCCGTGGGCAGACCATCGTGAATGCCTTCATGGAGCCCTCCACCCGGACCCGGATCTCCTTCGAATTTGCGGAGAAGCGCCTTTCGGCCGACACGGTGAACATCGCCGCGTCGGGGTCGTCGGTGACGAAAGGAGAGACGCTGGTGGACACGGCCCGGAACCTGGAGGCCATGCGCATCGACATGGTGGTGATCCGGCATGGCTCCTCGGGGGCGGCCCAGTTTCTGGCCGAGCGGATCCCCTCCAACGTCATCAACGCCGGGGACGGCTCCCACGAGCACCCTACCCAGGCGCTCCTGGATCTCCTCACCATTCGAGACCACCTCGGCGAGATTGCCGGGCTCCGCGTCTGCATCGTGGGCGATATCCTCCACTCCCGGGTGGCGCGATCAAACATCCACGGGCTCCTCAAGCTGGGCGCCGAGGTGGCGGTGTGCGGTCCCATGACCCTCCTCCCCACCGGGATCGACGCTCTCGGGGTGAAGGTTTTCCGGCGGATCGAGGAGGCCATCGAGTGGGCGCAGGTCCTGAACATCCTCCGTCTCCAGCTCGAGCGAATGCACGGCGGGTTTGTCCCCTCCCTCCGGGAGTACAACCGCTTCTACGGGGTGAGCACCGCGCGGTTGGAGCGGGCGCCCCAGGACATCCTCATCCTCCACCCCGGACCCATGAACCGTGGGGTGGAGATCGATTCGGACGTGGCCGACGGTCCCCACTCGGTCATCCTCAAGCAGGTGACCAACGGGGTGGCCGTCCGCATGGCGGTCCTCTACCTCCTGGCCGGAGGAGCTCCGGAGCGAGCCGAGGCCGCAAAACAGGGAGATGCCGGATGAACGAGGGACCCATCCTCCTGAAGGGGGGGCGTGTCGTGGACCCGGGCGCGGGGGTGGACGCACGGCTCGACCTTCTCCTGGCTGAAGGGAAGGTGGTGCGCCTGGGGGATGGGATCGACGCCCCCGAGGGAGTGCGGGTGATGGACTGCGCGGGACGCGTCGTGGTCCCCGGGCTCATCGACGTGCACGTCCACCTCCGGGAGCCCGGAGGGGAGCACAAGGAGACCATCGCCACCGGAGCCCGGGCGGCGGCGGCGGGGGGGTTCACCGCCGTCTGCGCCATGCCCAACAC
>JBJHBD010000018.1:0-32185 GCA_050485305.1 Gemmatimonadota bacterium | reverse complement strand
GACATTCCGGTGATTCGCGGGTCGGCGCTGAAGGCGCTGGAGAGCGGGGATCCGGAGAGCGAGTGGGGGTCGAAGATCACGGAGCTGATGGATGCGATCGACTCGTACATCCCGGAGCCGGAGCGGGACATCGACAAGCCGTTCCTGATGCCGGTGGAGGACGTGTTCTCCATCACGGGACGTGGGACGGTTGCGACGGGTCGGATCGACCGAGGGATCGTGAAGGTGGGCGATGAGGTGGAGATGGTGGGCCTCAGCGCGGAGAAGGGGAAGAAGACGGTGGTGACCGGGGTGGAGATGTTCCGGAAGCTGCTGGACGAAGGACAGGCGGGAGACAACGTGGGGCTGCTGCTCCGCGGGGTGGCGAAGGACGAGGTGGAGCGGGGGATGGTTCTGGCGAAGTCGGGATCGATCAACCCGCACACGAAGTTCAAGGCGGAGGTGTACGTGCTGACGAAGGAAGAGGGAGGGCGACACACGCCGTTCTTCGACGGATACCGCCCGCAGTTCTACTTCCGGACGACGGACGTGACGGGTTCGGCCCGGCTTCCGCAGGGAGTGGAGATGGTGATGCCGGGAGACAACGTGCAGATGGAGGTGGAGCTGATCAGCCCCATCGCCATGGAGAAGGAGCTGCGGTTCGCCATCCGTGAGGGTGGACGCACCGTGGGCGCCGGCGTCGTCACCGAGATCCTCGACTGATCCACGCTCCAGACACACGAGAAACGAGAGACTCATGGCCGGCAGGATTCGGATTCGACTGAAGGCGTTCGATCACTGGGTGGTAGACCAGACGGCCTCCGACATCTGTCGGACCGCCGAGAAGACGGGTGCCACCGTGAAGGGACCCATCCCCCTCCCGACGCGTCGGGAGCGGTGGACGGTGCTCCGTTCGCCCCACATCGACAAGAAGAGCCGCGAGCAGTTCGAACTGCGCACGCACAAGCGGCTCATCGACATCGTTGACTCGCGTCCCGCCACCGTCGATGCGCTGACGAAGCTGGATCTCCCGGCCGGTGTTGACGTGGAAATCAAGGTTGACTGAGCGGTCCTCTCCAGACGAACAACCAGGAATACGAGCAATGGTGGGACTGATTGGACGAAAGATCGGGATGACCCGGGTCTTCGACGAGGATGGGGTGGCGACACCCGTCACCGTCGTGGAGGCCGGCCCGTGCCCGGTGGTGCAGGTCAAGACCGAAGAGCGGGATGGCTACAGCGCCATCCAGCTCGGCTTTGACCGGCAGAAGGAAACCCGGGCCTCGAAGGCCGAGACCGCGCATGCCGCCAAGGTGGGTCTGGAATACGCCCCCCGGGTGCTCCGCGAGTTCCGTACCGAAGCCGACGAGGCTTTCGAGGCGGGACAGGAGCTGACCGTGGAGCTCTTCACACCCGGCGACATCGTGAAGGTCACCGGGACCTCCAAGGGGCGGGGCTTCCAGGGGGTGGTGAAGCGTCATGGCTTCGCCGGACGCCCTGCCGGACATGGTCACCCCATGTCCCGGAACCCCGGCTCGCTTGGGCCTGGAACCAATCCCTCCCGAGTGATCAAGGGGAAGAAGCTCCCCGGTCGGATGGGGGGGGCGCGCACCACGGTGCGCAATCTGCGGATCGTCAAGGTGGATTCCGAGCGGAACCTGCTCTTTGTGAAGGGAGCACTTCCGGGGACCCGCCATAGCTACGTCTTCATCACCAAGTGATGCTGATGGCCAAGGCAAGGTATTACAAGGCAGACGGCAAGAAGGGCCGAGCTCGGGATCTCCCGGCGGAGCTCTTCGATGGAGCCGTCAACGAAGCGGTGCTTCACCAGGTTGTGAAGGCCTATCTGGCGAACCAGCGGCAGGGAACGGCTGCGGCCAAGAACCGGTCCGCGGTGAGCGGGGGAAGCCGGAAGCCCTGGAGGCAGAAGGGGACCGGTCGCGCCCGACAGGGGACCACCCGTGCCCCCCAGTGGACGGGCGGTGGGATGGCTTTCCCGCCCCAGCCCCATAGCTGGCGGCAGAAGGTGACCCGGAAGACGAAGGCGCTGGCCCGCCAGTCCGCCTTTACCGCCAGGGCCGCCGAGGATCGCGTGGTCCTCATCGACCCTCTGGGTTATGAGGCGCCGAAGACGCGCAACCTCGTGGGATTCCTCAAGGAGATCGAGGCCGAAGGAAAGGTTCTCCTCCTCACCGACGGGGTGAGCGAGAACGTTCTCCTCTCCGCTCGGAATGTACCCGGTATCGAGGTGCGTGCCTTCGGGACCGAGTCGGTCTATGACATTCTCTGGGCGCGAACCGTGGTCATCGAGCGCACCGCTCTCGATCGAGTCGGCGCCACCGTGGAAGAAGTGGTCGCGGAGCCGGCGGCGGAGGAACCCGTGGCCGAGGCTCCCCCGCAGGTGGACGAGCCTCAGGTAGAGGCGGACACCGCCGAGGCGGCGGAGGAGAACACCGATGCGTGACCTGTACGATGTCATCCTTGCTCCGGTCATGACCGAAAAGGCCACGGCGGAGCAGGAGAGTGAGAACGTCTACACCTTCATCGTACATCCCGATGCCAACAAGGCGGAGATTGCCCAGGCCGTCGAGCGTGCGTGGGATGTGAAGGTGAAGGATGTCCGGACCGCGAACTTCCAGGGGAAGCAGCGTCGTGCCTTCCTGGGACGATTCAGCCGGACCGCGAAGGTGGGGCGTCGCCCCGCCTACAAGAAGGCGATGGTGCGGCTCTCCGAGGGCGACTCCATCGAACTCTACGAAGTGGGCTGAGGACAGACCGATGGCTCTCAAGAAATTCAAGCCGGTGACCGCGGGTACCCGCTTCCGCTCCGTTGTGGAGAGGAGTGAGATCACCCGTGACACGCCGGAGAAGTCGCTCCTGGACTCCCTCCACTCGAAGGGTGGACGGAACCACAATGGCCGCATCACCATGCGCCGGCGTGGGGGTGGGCACAAGCGCCGTTACCGGATCATCGATTTCAAGCGGAACAAGGTGGGAGTTCCCGCCCGGGTTGCCGAGATCGAGTACGATCCGAACCGCTCGGCCAACATTGCCCTCCTTCACTACGCCGATGGTGAGAAGCGGTACATCATCCACCCGCGGGATCTTGCGGTGGGGACCGAGATCGTGAGTGGCCCCGACGCCGACATCAAGATCGGGAACGCCCTCCCTCTGGAGCGCGTCCCCCTTGGTACCGTGGTGCACAACGTGGAGCTGAAGCCCGGGAAGGGTGGACAGATGGCCCGTTCTGCCGGCTCAGGAGTGCAGGTGGTGGCGAAGGAGGGGGATTATGTCACCCTCCGCCTCCCCTCCACCGAGGTGCGACGGATCCGGAAGGAGTGCTACTGCACCATCGGGCAGGTAGGGAACACGGATCACGAGCTTCGCTCCATCGGGAAGGCCGGGGCGAACCGCTGGCGTGGCCGTCGTCCGAAGGTCCGCGGTGTGGCAATGAATCCCGTCGATCACCCCATGGGGGGTGGTGAGGGACGGACCTCCGGTGGTCGTCCTCCCGTCACTCCGTGGGGGAAGAGCGAAGGGATCAAGACTCGGAAGCGAAAGAAGGGTTCCAACAAGTACATCGTCCGTGGCCGCCGTCGCGGCAAGGCGACCCAGTAAGGTGGATCGAGATTATGCCGCGTAGCGTCAAGAAGGGTCCGTATATCGAGGCGAGCCTCCTCAAGAAGGTCGAGGAGATGAACGCCAGGAATGAGAGGAAGGTCATTCGCACCTGGTCGCGGTCCTCCACGATCTTTCCGGATTTCGTGGGGCACACGATCGCCGTGCACAATGGGAACAAGTTCATTCCAGTCTACATCACCGAGAACATGGTCGGACACAAGCTCGGCGAGTTTTCTCCCACCCGGCTCTTCCGGGGACATGGCGGAAAGCTGGCCGACAAGCGGTCCAAGGCCCGTTAACCAGGGCGAAGAGCAATGGAAGCCAAGGCGATTGCAAGACATATCCGGATGAGCCCCCGCAAGGTGCGCCTCGTCATCGACCAGATCCGTGGGGTCCCGGTCAATGAAGCCTATGCCATTCTCCAGTTCTCGAAGAAGGCGGCGGCCGAGCCGGTTGGGAAGACGCTGCGAAGCGCCGTGGCCAACGCTCAGAACCGGGCCCAGGATGGTGGAGACTTCGTGGATGCGGACGATCTCTTCGTGAAGGAGGCCTTCGTGGACGAGGGCCCGACGCTGCGGCGCTTCCGCGCGGCCGCCATGGGGCGAGCTGCGCCGATTCGGAAGCGCACCAGCCATATCACCCTCGTTGTCGAGACCAAGGAGTAATCCGGATGGGACAGAAGACACATCCGATCGGCTTCCGACTGGGCGTCCTGAAGGACTGGAAGTCGCGGTGGTACGCCGAGAAGGACTTCCCGCGTCTCCTGAAGGAAGACGAGACGATTCGGAAGTACCTCGAGCGCCGGCTGGCTCATGCGGCCATCGCAGAGATCGAGATTGAGCGGAAGCCGTCGAAGATCGTGGTGACGATCCATACGGCGCGCCCCGGGGTGGTCATCGGGAAGCGTGGCGCCGAGGTGGACAAGCTCCGCGATGAGCTGGGCGTGCTCACGAAGTCGGAGATCTCCGTCAATGTGGAGGAGATCAAGCGACCTGAGATCTCCGCACGACTGGTAGCGGAGAACGTCGCCCATCAGATCCGGCAGCGGATCTCCTTCCGCCGCGCCATGAAGCGTGCGGTCCAGAGCGCTGAGCGCGCCGGGGCCGAGGGGATCAAGATCCAGTGTGCCGGACGCCTGGGCGGAGCTGAGATCGCCCGCACCGAAGGGTACAAGGAGGGGCGTATTCCCCTTCACACCCTCCGGGCCGATGTGGATTACGCCCATGTGGAGGCCCACACGACCTTCGGGGTGGTGGGAGTGAAGTGCTGGGTCTTCCTCGGTGAGGTGGTGGAGAACCGCCGCGGCCGTACCTACTCCACCGATAGCTGACGAGGACGATAGATCATGCTCTCGCCCAAGCGAGTTAAGCACCGGAAGCAGTTCAAGGGGCGGATGCGCGGAAAGGCGCTCCGTGGCAACAAGGTTTCTTTCGGCGAGTTCGGACTTCAGGCCACCGAGCCTGCATGGATCACGAACCGGCAGATCGAGGCCGCCCGTATCGCCATGACCCGGCACATCAAGCGTGGCGGAAAGGTTTGGATCCGAATTTTCCCCGACAAGCCCATCACCTCGAAGCCGGCCGAGACCCGGATGGGGAAGGGGAAGGGGAATCCGGAAGGATGGGTGGCCGTGGTGAAGCCCGGACGGGTGATGTTCGAGATGGAGGGCGTGCCCAAGGCCGTGGCCCAGCGGGCCATGGAGCTGGCATCGGCCAAGCTCCCCATCAAGACCCGGTTTGTCGTCCGTGAAGAGCAGATTGGAGGGCAGTGACCATGGCGACCATGACGGCATCCGAGATTCGCGAGATGACGGACGACCAGATCCGGGAACGGGTGGGGGAGCTTCGTGAAGAGCTTTTCCGGCTTCGCTTCCGGGCGTCCATGATGGAGTTGGAGAATCCCGGGCTCCCTCGGCAGATCCGCCAGGAGATCGCCCGCATGTTGACGATCCTCCGTGAGCGAGAGCTCGCGGCCGGTCAGGCGTGAGCGAGAAGGACGAGAGGACGATGAGCGAGACCGAAGTGACGACACCCGAGCAGGGCCAGGCGACCCGGAACGACCGGAAGGTCCGTCAGGGCGTGGTGGTGAGCGATCGGGGAGAGAAGACTGTGGTTGTGCTCGTGGAGCGGCGCTTTCGGCACGCGCTCTACGGGAAGTCCATGACCCGGTCGAAGAAGTACCATGCCCACGATGAAAAGAACGAGTTCCAGGTCGGCGACGTGGTCCGGATCCAGGAGACCCGGCCCCTCAGCAAGTTGAAGCGCTGGCGGGTGGTGGAGCTCCTCGAGCGGCCCGAGCGGGTCTGACGATCCGCACCGGCTTCCCAGGAGACGAGAGATGATCCAGCAGGAATCGGTCCTCAAGATCGCCGACAACACCGGCGCGAAGCGCGCCCTCTGCATCCGAGTTCTCGGCGGTACCCGCCGTCGATACGCCCGGGTGGGGGACATCATCGTGGTGACGATCAAGGACGCCATCCCGAATGCCGGGGTGAAGAAGGGGGATGTGGTGAAGGCCGTCATCGTGCGGACCGCGAAGGAGATGCGGCGAAAGGATGGTTCGTACATCCGATTCGATGACAATGCTGCCGTTCTCATCAATCAGAACAATGAGCCCCGCGGGACCCGCATCTTCGGGCCCGTCGGGCGGGAACTTCGCGAGAAGCGGTTCATGAAGATCGTGTCTCTCGCGCCCGAGGTGCTGTAAATGGCGACGAAGAAGCAGGCCAAGCAGGCGCGCCGCGCCAAGGACAAGACCCTCATCGTGAAGGGAGACCGGGTGAAGGTGATCCGGGGGAACTTCCGGGATCAGGAGGGGACGGTCATGCGGGTGATCCCCGCCGAGGGCCGCGTCATCGTGGAGGGGGTGAACATGCGCAAGCGGCATCAGCGCCCCACCCCTCAGAACCCCGACGGTGGGATCATCTCCTTCGAGGCACCCATCGATATTTCCAACGTGATGCTCATCGACCCCACTTCGGGTGAGGCTTCCCGCGTCCGTATCCGGAGCGAGGAGGATGGGACGAAGGAGCGCATCGCGGTGAGGACCGGGAACCCCATTCCCCGTCCGTAACCCCACCGTGAGCTGACTGAACAGGTACTGAGAGATGGCACCCAGACTGGAAAAGCACTACAAGGAGCGGGTCAGACCGAAACTCCAGGAGGAGTTCGGTTTCCGGAACGTCCATGAGATCCCCCGGGTGACGAAGATCACCATCAACGTGGGGATCGGGGACGCCGGTCGGAACCAGAAGCTCCTGGACTCGGTGGTGGAGGAGGTTGCCACCATCAGCGGGCAGAAGCCCGGCATCACGCGCGCCCGGAAGTCCATCGCCGGATTCTCCCTCCGAGAGGGGATGCCGGTGGGAGTTTCGGTGACCCTCCGTGGGCGACGGATGTACGAGTTCATGGATCGGCTCGTCACCGCGGCTATCCCGAGAATCCGGGATTTCCGCGGCATCCCCACCCGCTCCTTTGATGGGCGGGGGAATTACACCCTGGGGGTGAAGGAGCAGATCATCTTCCCCGAGATCGAGTACGACTCGGTGGAGAAGGTGCATGGGATGGACATCACAATCGTGACGTCCACCCAGAAGGACGACGAGGCTTTCGCCCTCCTCCGGGAAATGGGCTTCCCCTTCCGTGGGGAAACTCAGCCGGTGGCGGTGGGTGCCTGAGTAGACACACGAAGTAGCCGACACGTTTCGGGGGATCAATGGCACGGAAGGCTCTCATCGAGAAGTCGCAGCGCGACGCCAAGTATGGCGTGCGCAATTACAACCGGTGCAACCGGTGCGGGCGCTCGCGCGCCTTCATCCGGAAGTTCGGGCTTTGCCGCATCTGCTTCCGGCAGATGGCTCTCCGGGGTGAGATCCCCGGGGTTCGCAAGGCAAGCTGGTAAGGGGAAGAACAGATCATGATGACGGATCCCATTGCGGATATGCTGACCCGCGTCCGGAACGCCGGACAGGCGGGCCATCGTTGGGTGGACATCCCGGTCTCCAAGCAGAAGGTGGAGATCGCCCGAATTCTGAAGGAGAGCCACTTCGTCTTCGACTACAAGGTCCTGGACGATGGTCGCCACGGGGTGCTTCGGGTTTACCTGAAGTATCACGAGGGTCGGCCGGTCATCCGGCACCTTCAGCGGGTTTCGAAGCCGGGGCGCCGGCAGTATGTGGGGGCCGGAGACATCCCCCGGGTCCGGAACGGACTCGGCATGGCCATCCTCTCCACGTCGCGCGGGGTCCTTTCGGACCGTACCGCCCGACAGGAGGGGGTCGGGGGTGAGCTCCTGGCCCTGGTGTGGTAACCTCAGAGAACTGACGAGAACGATGTCCAGAATCGGCAAGCGACCGGTCACCGTCCCCAAGGGGGTGGAGGTGCGGCTCGACAACCAGACGCTCCATGTAAAAGGCTCCAAGGGAGCTCTTTCGCTGGATGTGCACCCTGAGATGGCTGTGGAGATCGGCGATGGGGAGATCACGGTCTCCCGTCCGTCCGAGCAACCCCGGCACAAGGCGTTGCATGGGCTCACCCGTTCCCTCGTGTCCAACATGGTGGAGGGGGTTTCCACCGGCTTCACCAAGCAGTTGGAGATCGTGGGAGTCGGATACCGGGCCGAAAAGAAGGGACCAGGCATCGTCCTGCACCTCGGGTTCTCTCACACCATCGAGTATCCGGCTCCCGAGGGGATCGATCTCGAGGTGCCGCAGCAGACTCAGGTGGTTGTGACGGGGGCCGACAAGCAGCTCGTGGGTCAGGTAGCCGCCGAGATCCGTGGCTTCCGCCCGCCCGAGCCCTACAAGGGGAAGGGTGTCCGGTACGCCGGCGAGCAGATCCGCCGCAAGGCCGGGAAGACCGCCGGGTAACCGGTGGCTCAAGGAGATCATAGACGATGCTGAAGAGTTCCAAGTTGAAGAAGAGCCGGAGGCTGCAGCGGGTCCGGCGCCATTTCCGGGTCCGGAACAAGGTGACCGGCACCGCCGAGCGTCCGCGCCTGGTGGTCTATCGCTCGCTGCGCCACATCGAGGGGCAGCTCGTGGACGACGAGGCCCGGGTGACCCTCCTCGGCCTGTCCACGCTGGCTTCGGAGCTGCGGGGGTTTTCCGCCGAGGGATCGAATCGGAAGGTCGAGCATGCGTTTGCGGCGGGGAAGCTCCTCGCCGAGCGCGCTCGGGAGAAGGGAATCGAGACCGTGGTCTTCGACCGCGGTGGTTTCAAGTACCACGGCCGGGTGAAGGCCTTCGCCGACGGCGCCCGTGAGGGAGGACTCAAGTTCTGATGGCCAGAGACAAGAAGCAGGGCCGGGGCCGGGAATCGGACCTCGTCGAGAACGTGGTCCACATCAACCGTGTGGCCAAGGTGGTGAAGGGTGGTCGCCGCTTCTCCTTCACGGCACTCGTTGCCGTGGGTGACAAGCAGGGGCAGGTCGGGATTGCCATCGCCAAGGCGAACGAGGTTGCCGAGGCGATTCGGAAGGCCCTCGAGCGTGCCAGGCGGAACATGATCGAGGTTCCCCTCGTACACGGCACCATCCCCCACGATCTGGTGGGTGAGTGGGGTGCAGGGCGCGTCCTTCTCCGACCTGCCGCTCCCGGAACCGGGGTGATTGCCGGCGGGCCGGTGCGTGCCGTCCTGGAGGCAGCCGGGGTTACGGACATCCTCACGAAGAGTCTGGGGACGAACAACCCCATCAATGTGGTCCGGGCCACCATGAACGGACTCGAGAACCTGGTAACCCCGGAGCAGGCTGCCCGGGAGCGGGGAATCTCGGTGGAAGCGCTGGAGGCGCACAGTGGCTAAGAAGAAGAGCGAGGCGACGCCCACCCGGCTCGCCATTACCCAGGTGCGAAGCCTCTCCGGGCGTCCGGAGAAGCATCGTCGGACCATGCGGGCTCTGGGGTTCACCCGGAACCAGCAGACTCGAATTCACGATGATACCCCGGCCATCCGCGGCATGCTCTATCAGGTGCGTCACCTGATCGAGGTCGCACCGGCCGAGGACTGAGCTGATCTACCATGGCTGAACTACACGATCTGAGTCCCGCCCCCGGTTCCCATCGGAATCGGAAGCGCGTGGGGAGAGGACCTGGTTCCGGGACCGGAAAGACCGCCGGTCGGGGGCAGAAGGGGCAGAAAGCTCGTTCAGGAGCTTCCATCCCTGCAGGGTTTGAGGGAGGGCAGATGCCGCTCCAGCGGCGGATTCCCAAGGGTGGCTTCACCCCCCTGAACAAGGTCGTCTTCCAGGTGGTGAACATCCGCACCCTGAACGAGATGTCCGAGACGGAGATTACCCCGGAGGTCCTGAAGGGACGAGGGCTCATCGGTTCCGTGAAGGAGCCGGTGAAGATCCTTGGCACCGGAGAGATCACCAGGGCGGTGCAGGTCACGGCTCACGCCGTGTCTGCCAGTGCCAAGGAGAAGATCGAGGGCGCCGGTGGTACGGTGACCCTCGTCGGCGCCTGATCCCCGCAAGCCCTCGAGCGACGACTTCCGCATGTCCAACCCGATCCAGAATCTGCTCCGGTTCCCCGAACTGAAGGACCGGATCCTCTTCACCCTCTTCATCCTCCTGGTGTATCGGGTGGGTGCCCACATCACCGCCCCGGGGATCAACCTGGCGGCGCTGAGGGAGCAGTTCGGTGCGCTGGAGGGGACGCTTTTCGGGGTGTACGACATGTTTGTGGGTGGGGGGCTTTCCCGGGCGACCATCTTCGCCCTGGGGATCATGCCCTATATCTCCGCCTCCATCATGTTCCAGCTCCTGGCGGCGGTCTTCCCCACCATCGAGAAGCTCCAGAAGGAAGGGGAGGAAGGACGAAAGAAGCTGACGCAGTGGACCCGCTACACCACCGTGGTGCTCTGTATCGCCCAGGCGTACGGGTATTCGGTGTTCGTAGGGTCCATCGAGGGGGCGGTGATGAACCCCGGCTTCCTCTTCACCTTCACCACGGTGCTGACCCTTACCGTCGGTGGTGTGTTCATCATGTGGTTGGGTGAGCAGATCACCGAACATGGGGTGGGGAACGGGATGTCGCTCCTCATCTTCTTCTCCATCATCGAAGGATTCCCCGGCGCCGTGGTGCGTACCTGGGAAGCGCTGATGGTAGGTGAGATCGGCTTCATGGCCATGGTGGCGCTCCTGGTGGTGATTGTCGGAGTGACGGCGGGCGTGGTGTCCATGACCATGGGTGCGCGACAGATCCCCGTGCAGATTCCCAGGAAGGTGGTGGGCCGCGGACGGGTCCAGGAGGGGCAGAAGTCGTTTGTACCCATCCGGGTGAACGCGGCGGGGGTGATGCCCATCATCTTCGCCCAGTCCTTCATCATCGTGCCGGGTACGCTGGCCGCCTTCTCGAGCGCCACCTTCGTTCGGAACCTGGCGGACTACTTCCAGCCCGGGAACTGGATCTACTACGGGACCTACGGGATCCTCACCATCTTCTTCACCTACTTCTACACGGCCATCATCTTCAACCCCGTCGATCTGGCCGAGAACCTGAAGAAGCAGGGAGCCTTCGTCCCTGGCGTGAAGCCCGGAGCGCGGACGGCAGAGTACATCGACCGGGTCCTGACCCGGGTCCTGGTCCCCGGCTCCATCTATCTGGCGCTCATCGCCATCCTCCCCTTCTGGATCTTCGACCTGTTCAACATCCAGACCTTCTTCTTCGGCGGCACCGGGCTCCTCATCTGCGTGGGTGTGGGGTTGGATACCGTGCAGCAGGCGCAGCAGCACCTCCTGCTCCGTCACTACGACGGATTCATGAAGAAGGGGCGGGTGAAGGTTCGGGGCCGACAGCGCTACATGTAATGGCGGTGATCGGGTAATGGTGGTGATCCTGCTGGGTCCTCCCGGGGTCGGGAAGGGAACCCAAGGAGCAATCCTGGCGGAGTCGCTGGGATGGGAGCGGATCGCCACGGGTGATCTGCTGCGTGCGGCTCGGCGTGAAGGTACCGAATTGGGGAAACGTGCCCAGGGGTTCATGGATGCCGGGAATCTCGTCCCGGATGAGCTCATGGTGGAGATGGTGAAGGAGCACCTCGCTTCCCTTGATCCCTCCACGGGGATTCTCTTCGACGGATTTCCCAGAACCGTTCCTCAAGCAAAGGTTCTGGACGCGACGCTCCCCGAGGTAGGCCGGCGAGTGGATGGCGCGCTGGTGCTGGAGGCCCCCGCCGACGTGCTGGTCCAACGGATCAGCGGACGCCGCGTCGCTCCCGGATCGGGCCGGGTGTACAACGTCTACTTCGATCCGCCGAAGGTGGCGGGGCGGTGCGATGAGAGCGGCGAGGAGCTGATCCATCGGGAAGATGACCGGGAGGAGACGGTGCGCCATCGGCTAGAAGTCTACGAGGAGCTGACGGCGCCACTCATCGCCTACTATGAGGCGAGCCCGGCCTCGGTCATGCGCGTGGCAGGGGACGGGACTCTGGACGAGGTCCGCGAATCCGTCCGGAAGGTGCTCTCCGAATCGCTGGGGATCGAGGGGTAGAGGCGCACGATGGTGGAGCTGAAGAGTCGCGATGAGATGGAGCGGATGGCCCGTAGCGGGGCGATCATCGCCGAGGTTTTCCAAGAGTTGGAGTCTCGGATCCACCCGGGTGCCAACACCCTGGAGCTGGACACCTTCATTGAGGCGTTCATCCGCTCCCATGACGGAGCGGTTCCCCTCTTCAAGGGACTTTACGGCTTCCCCGGATCCGCATGCATCTCGGTGAACGAGGAGGTCGTGCACGGGATTCCGGCCGAGCGTCGCGTTCTGGGCGAGGGAGACATCGTCTCGGTGGACATCGGGGTGAAGCTGGATGGGTGGTGCGCCGATTCGGCGCGCACCTTCCCCGTGGGTGAAGTGGACTCGGTAACGGCAGAACTCCTCAGGGTTACTCGGGAGTCGCTGGACCGAGCCATCGAGGTGGCGGTGCCAGGGAATCATGTGGGAGACCTGGGTACGGCGGTGGAGAAGGTTGTTGAAGGGTCCGGGTTCCATATCATCCGGGACCTGGTGGGACACGGAATCGGGCGGGCCCTCCACGAGGATCCGCAGGTGCCGAACCTGGGGAAGCCGGGAGAAGGCCCCAGATTGCGAGAAGGAATGGTGCTGGCCATCGAACCGATGATCGCGACGGGGACGTGGCGAATCCGGACTCTTTCGGATCAGTGGACCGTGGTGACCACTGACGGGAGCCGTTCGGCGCACTTCGAACACACCGTGGGAATTACCGCGGAAGGTCCGCGGATTCTCACTCAATTGAGTGCCGGTGCTCCCATCCCTTGAAGGGGGACAGGGCAACGGTTATACTTCCAAGCTCTGCAACAAACGGACGTGTGAGGAGCCGATGAAGGTCAGAAGCAGCGTCAAGCCGATCTGTGAACACTGCAAGGTGATTCGTCGCCGGGGTGTGGTCCGGATCATCTGCAAGCGTAACCCCCGCCACAAGCAGCGGCAGGGGTAAGGCATTCATGCGTTCGAAATAAGGATCCGGAGAACCGATGGCACGTATCGCGGGAGTTGACCTCCCCAGGAACAAGCGGATCGTGATCGCCCTCACCTACATCTATGGGGTGGGCGACGCCCGATCGAAGATGATCCTGGAGGCGGCGGGAGTGGATCCGAACATCCGGACCCAGGACCTGTCCGAAGAGGACGTGAACAAGCTCCGCAAGGAGATCGAGGCCAAGTACAAGGTGGAGGGTGCCCTCCGCACCGAGGTCTCCATGAATGTGAAGCGGCTGATGGACATCGGCTGCTACCGCGGACTCCGACACCGCCGGGGTCTCCCCGTCCGGGGTCAGCGCACGCACACCAATGCCCGCACCCATAAGGGGAAGCGGCGGGCCATCGCCGGAAAGAAGAAGGCGCCGAAGAAGTAGGGCGCACTCGTCCGGCCCTGTCCCGAACTGATCAAGGAAGAATCGCTTGTCCACGAAGAAGACGGCCCGCCCTCGTCGCGGGAAGAAGACGGTGGAGTCCGATGGGGTGGCCCATATCAAGGCCTCCTTCAACAACACCATCGTGACCATTGCCGACTCGAAGGGTGATGTGATTACCTGGTCGAGCGCCGGGACGGCTGGGTTCAAGGGCTCCAAGAAGTCCACCCCCTTCGCCGCGACCATGGCTGCCGAGCAGGCGGGACGCGAGGCATACTCCCTCGGCGTTCGCAGGGTTCATGTGCGGGTTCAGGGTCCTGGCTCCGGCCGGGAGTCCGCCATTCAGGCTCTCGCCGCTTCGGGGTTGGTGGTGAAGGCCATTGAAGACGTGACCCCGCTTCCACACAACGGGTGCCGCCCGCCGAAGAAGCGACGCGTCTGACGTTACACCCCCTTCCCTGGTAGTGGAGAAGGGAGAGAAGCAGGATTCCGGGCCTCGGGGGCGAGCCGGGTGGTTCGCCTCCGCGCCCGTTTGTGAAAAGAGAAACACCGACACCACAGGAAGAAGGTTTTTCGATGGCTCGTTATACCGGACCCGTCTGCAAGCTCTGCCGCCGAGAGGGACAGAAGCTTTTTCTGAAGGGGCAGAAGTGCTACACGGAGAAGTGCCCGGTGGAGCGTCGTGCGTACCCGCCGGGGCAGCACGGCCCGGCTCAGGCCCGCCGCCGCAAGCAGTCCGAGTACGCCACCCAGCTTCGTGAGAAGCAGAAGGTGAAGCGTATGTACGGACTCCATGAGCGCCAGTTCCGCAACCTCTTCCAGAGCGCGGTGAAGCACGAGGGCGTTACCGGTGAGAACCTCCTCATCGGCCTTGAGACCCGGCTGGACAATGTGATTTTCCGCCTGGGTTTTGCGCCCTCCCGGAATGCTGCCCGCCAGCTCGTACGGCACCGGCATGTGGAGGTGAATGGGGAAACGGTGGACATTCCGTCCTACCAGGTTCGCCCTGGAGATGACATCTCCATCCGCGCCAAGTCGAAGGATCTTGACCCCGTCGCGGCGAGCCTCGAGTCCCGGACCCGCCCCTCCGTCGTGGAGTGGTTGACTCTGGATGAGAAGAACCGTGTGGCCCGCGTCGTTCGGCGGCCCACTCGATCCGACATCCCGATGGAGGTCCAGGAGCAGCTCATCGTGGAGCTTTACTCCAAGTAATCCGAACCCAGCACGCAGGACAGCCCAAGGGGGGCATGGACGATATGGTGGAGATCGATCTGACCGGACTGGTCCTCCCTGAGAAGGTCGAGACGGTACAGACCTCTCAGGACGGACGGATCGCGGAGTTCGTGGTCGAACCCCTCGAGCGGGGGTATGGCCACACGCTCGGAAACTCGGTACGCCGGGTTCTCCTGGCGTCGCTCCGTGGCGCCGCCGTCTGGGCGTTTCGCATCGAAGGCGTGGTGCATGAGCATCAGACCATCGCCGGAGTGGCCGAAGACGTTCACCAGGTGATCCAGAACCTGAAGTCTCTCGTGGTGGTTATGGATGACGATGTGGACGAGGCCACCCTCACCCTTCAGGCCGATAAGGCCGGACAGGTGACGGCGAAGTCCATCCAGGCCAAGGCCGGAGTGAGTATCTTCGATCCGGACCACCACATCCTCACCCTCCAGGAAGACCGGGATTTCCGGATGGAACTCCGGGTGAACAAGGGGCGTGGGTTTGTCCTCGCCGAGCAGCATGTGGTGGAAAAGGGTGCGCCGGTGGATCTGGTGCGCATCGACTCCATCTACAACCCGGTGCGTCGCGCCAACTTCGAGGTCCGGGAGACTCGAGTGGGTCAGCGCACCGACTTCGATCAGCTCACCCTCCATGTGGAGACGGATGGTTCCATCTCCCCGGAGGACGCGGTGGCAACGGCGGCTCAACTTGTCCGGCGCCACCTTGAGTACCTCCTCTACTTCGGGAAGGATGGGCTCCCGCAGGTGGCTTCCGCCTCCGGCGCTCCCGTTCCGGAGCAGCTTCGGGATCTTTTCGACCGGTCCATCGAGGATCTGGCCGAACTCTCCGTGCGCTCCCGGAACTCCCTGCAGAAGGAGAACATCCGGACGCTGGGCGAGCTCATCCAGAAGTCCGAAGAGGAGATGCTGAAGATCGAGAACTTCGGGAAGAAGTCGCTCCAGGAGATCCAGGACTTCCTCGCCGAGCACAACCTCCACTTCGGGATGCAGGTCCGGAAGGGAGACGACGGACAGCTCTTCTTCCTGGAAGAGGAGTCCACTGAGGCCGCGGAAGCGGGCGACGAGTAGACATCGGCGCCTCCCCGTGATATATCGGTAGCTCAAGTCAGGATCAACGACCATGCGGCACAGAAAGAAGGGTCGAGCTCTCTCTCGGACCTCGAGCCACAGGAAGGCCACGCTTCGTAACATGGCCACCTCGCTCTTCCGTCACGAGCGGATTGAGACCACCACTGCGAAGGCGAAGGAGCTACGGCCCTACGCTGAGCGCATCATCACTCTCGCCCGCCGGGGGGATATCCACAGCCGTCGACTGGCGGCGCGGAAGATCTCCGACCGGGAGGTACTTGGGAAGCTCTTCGGGGAGATTGCCCCCCGATACCAGGAGCGCCCCGGGGGATACACCCGGATCCTGAAGCTGGGGCACCGGAAGGGTGATGCCGCGGAGATGGCGCTGATCGAGCTTGTGGATCGCCCGAACGCCTGACGCGTTCGATTCCTCCACCGCCTCGGAACCGTCCGGAGACGACAACCATGGCCCAGCGCGACACCAGCGGGAAGCTCACAACTCCTCTCATGATTCTGGCCTTCCTCTCGGTGGTCGGGTTCATGTACTGGCTCTACGTGGCCTCCGAACCCACGGAGTTTACGGTGGCCCAGGAGGTGACGGAGAATGAGGGCGCCCGGGAGGTCGAGGTGGGAGAGTTCGCCGCCGACCCCGGTTCATACCTTGGGGCACGGCTGCGCCTTTCCCCGGTGTTCGTGGCCAGCGTCTCCACCAGCGAACTGGTATGGTTCCAGTTCGAAGACGGGACCCCCTATCTGGTCCGGATCAGCCGAGCACTGGCCGAGGCGGGAGTGACCGTCGCGGCCGGGGAGCTGGTGGTCTTCGAGGGAACCGTGCAGCCCATGAACGAGAGTGTGGTGGAAGGGTGGCTCTCGGAGGGCGTCATCGATGATGAGGGCCTCCGCGACATGATCGTGAACATGGGGAGCTACCTCTTCGTCGACGAGATCCACAAAGATTCCGAGGCGGGCGATCCCGCCTCGACCAACTGACAATCGCAGGGCTTTTCGAGGAATAGAACGATGGCACGAGTCTGCTACGTGTGCGGCAAGGGTCCCTCCACCGGGAACAAGGTCAGCCACGCCAACAACAAGACCAAGCGCCGGTGGCTCCCGAACCTTCAGACCGTGAAGATCCAGGATCCCGATGGGACCCGGCGTCGGGTGCGGGTGTGCACCTCGTGCATCTCCGCGGGGAAGGTGAAGAAGGCTCCGGCGCTCAGGCCGACGGCGGCGAGCTGAGCCTTCCTTTGGCATAGAGACACGATTCCCGGTCCTCCTTCCTTGCTCGTCGAGAGGACACGGGTGAGAATGCCCTCCCAGCGGCGCGTCCGCGGGGAGGGTTTTCGATTTGGAGGGTTGGTGTGATCCGAAAGGGAATACTCCATGGGATCCGCGTAGGGGTCACCCGTCCCGATGACGGCGGGGAGGATCGCCTTGCCGGGTTACTCCATCGGGTGGGCGCCATTCCGGTAGTGGTGCCCGTCATCGATGTCCTCCCCCCTCGTGATCCGAAGCCGCTGGAAGAGGCGGCGCGTAGGGCCCTGGAATACGACTGGATCATCTTCACCTCCCGAAGGGCGGTGGAACCCTTCGCTCGCCTGCTGGAAGCAGCCTACATCACTCCGGAGCGGCTTCGGCGACGAGGAGTACGGATCTGTGGAGTGGGTCCCTCCACCGGAGGGGCACTGCTGGAGGTCGGGATCAGCCCGGACCTTCTTCCGGAGCGCTTCCTGGCAGAATCTCTCGTCGATGCTCTTCTGGGAGCGGATGAGGGAAACGGGGTCGAAGGCACACGGATCCTCTTCCCTCGAGCGAAGGAGGGACGAGATGTGATTCCCGAAGCTCTCTCCGCCGCCGGCGCCCGCGTGGAGGTCGTGACCGCCTACAGGACGCGAGCCAACCCGGAAGGAGCGGAGCGACTGGCGGCCCTTCTGGATCGGGGACAACTGGATGCCATGACCTTTACCGCATCCTCGGCGGTGGCGAGCTTTGCCTCGGGATGGAGGGGGAGACATGGGGGCGAGCTTCCTGTATGGCCCTCCCGGGTCGGCGTGGTGGCCATCGGTCCCATCACCGCGGATACGCTGCGGAACGAATCGATTCCCGTGGATGTCGTGGCCCACCCTCACACCCTGGAGGGGGTGGTGGAGGCGCTGGCTCTCTGGGCGTCCCGGCGATCCGTCGAGGAGACGGAGGCCACCAGGCCCACCGACGCGGCCGATGCAACCGATGCTGCGGAAGAAGGGGAGTCGCTCCCGGAAACGCCGAAGGAGAGGGGAGACAGGTGAGGAATCCGGCTGAGCAGAATCCAATTCCCCCCCTCATCTTCGGGGCTCTCTTCATCATTGGGGCCACTTCGGTGGGGTTTGGTCTTGTAGGGGCTCCTGGGACGGTGATTCCCCTGACGGTGCAGTTCGTGGGGCTCCTCGGACTCACCGCCATCCTCCTTCAACTCCTCGAGTCGGACGGGAGGCTCCGTGGGTGGCTCTGGAAGGTGGTTGGGATTGCCCTCCTGGTACGCTTTCTCGCGCTCGTGGCCGTACACTTCGCTCTCGACCCCCTCTTTTTCGCTCCCGACGCCTGGTTCTACGGACGTCTCGGGGAGATGCTGGCGGCGTACTGGCAGGGGGAGGGACCCTATCCCCAGTATCTGGCAGTGAACCCCCAGTGGCTGTACCCCTACATCAACGGGGTCTTCCACCTGGCCTTCGGCTCCGGACATCTGGCCGCGGCGGTTCTCAACATCTTCGCGGCGACCTGGACCGTGATCGTGGCGTACTACCTGGGACGGGACGTCATGGGTGAACAGGTGGGGAAGGTGGCCGCGCTGCTCGTGGCGCTATTTCCCTCGCTCGTCCTCTGGTCGGTCCTGAACATCCGGGATGCACTGGCCACCTTCCTGGTTACCTTCATCGTCTGGCTCGCGGTGCGGGTGTACCGGCGCTTCGATCTGCGAACCGTGGTAGCGGTGATCGCCCTGCTCTGGGTCATGGGGACGATTCGGGACTACATGGGACTCCTCCTCCTGGCCGGGATGGGGTTGGGCTTCGCCGCGGCGCTCCGACCGGGACGGGTGGGGAGCACCCTCGCCGCCGGGGCCGTCCTCTCGCTGGTGATCATCATGGCCTCGGAACAGCTCGGCCTCGTCCGCTTCTCTACCCTCGATTCGCCGCTGGAGAGCATGGATCAGATGCGCAGGGCGCTCCAGCATGGGGCCACGTCGGCGTACGGGGAGGGGTATGACACCTCCACCTTCGGGGGAATGCTCCGCTACCTCCCGGTGGGGATGGCCTATTTCCTTCTGGCCCCCTTCCCATGGGGGATCGAAACGACCCTGCAGGCCACCGCCGTCCCCGAGACGCTGGTGTGGTACGCGCTGCTTCCCCTCACCGTCATGGGGATGCGATACGGTGTCACGAGGGGGGCTTCCCAGAACGTCCTCCTCCTGGGAGTGGTCACGGTGGTGCTGGTCTCGTACGCCCTGGTGGAGGGGAACTTCGGGACGGCGTACCGGCACCGGGCACAGATCATGCCGGTGATCTTCGTCTTCACGGCGGCCGGGCTCATCCTCATCCGCCACCGGTGGGCCGAGCGAAAGCGCTCGAGCGGGAAACGGATGCAGATCCCCCTCAACGCCGTACCCCCGCACCCCAGCGCCTCGGCGCTCCGGCGAGACCGAAGCTGAGGTGGGGCGAGGAACGACGGTGAGACGCTGATATGTGCGGGATCACCGGGGTGGCGGCATTCCGGGGCGGGGTCGTTCCCTGGGATTCTGAGGTCATCCTCGCCGCGGCTTGCACCCTCCGGCACCGAGGCCCCGATGACGAGGGGGTCTGGCGAGATCCGGAGGGGCGAGCGGTCCTGGCGCACACCCGCCTCCGGGTCATCGACCTGGACACCGGTTCCCAGCCCATGGGGTCGGAGGATGGGCGCCTCCAGATCACCTTCAATGGCGAGATCTACAACTTCCGGTCCCTCCGCGCGGAGTTGGAGGGGATGGGGTACCGGTTTCGAACCCGATCGGACACCGAGGTCATCCTCCACGGGTATGCCGCCTGGGGGGACCAGGTGGTGGAGCGCCTGGACGGAATGTTCGCCTTCGGCCTCTGGGACGCCGGGGCGGGGCGTCTTCTCCTGGCCCGCGACCGGGTGGGGAAAAAACCCCTCTTCCTTCACGTTGCCGACGGGGTGGTGGCCTTCGCCTCGGAGATGAAGGCCCTTCTGGCGCTCCCCGGCGTTCGTCCGGAGATCGATCCTGGAGCTTTTCCCCTCTATCTCGCCTGGGGATACGTCCCCGCTCCCCGCACCCTCTACCGGGGGATCGAGAAGCTCCCCCCCGCCACCCTCCGGAGCTGGGAGCCCGATGGGAGCGCGCGGGAACGGAGGTACTGGCGCGCGGACTTCAGCCCTCGCTTCCGCGGGAGTCGCGAAGAGGCGCGAACCCAGGTGCGCACCCTGGTGGAAGCCGCGGTGGAGCGCCGTCTCGTGGCAGACGTTCCTCTGGGCGCCTTCCTCTCCGGAGGGGTGGACTCCACCATCGTCGTGGGACTCATGGCTCGGGCCATGACCGAACGGGTCCGGACCTTCTCCATCGGCTTCGCCGACGATCCCACCTATGACGAGACCCGGTGGGCAAGGGAGGCGGCCCATCGCTTCGGAACCGAACACACCGAATTTCGGGTGGGCGCCGACTCCGTGGAGCTCATCGAGGAGCTGGTGGCGCTCTATGACGAGCCCTTCGGTGACTCCTCGGCGCTCCCTACCTGGACCGTCTCGCGGCTGACCCGGGAACATGTCACGGTGGCCCTCACCGGCGACGGAGGGGACGAACTCTTCGCGGGGTATGCCCGCTTCAACGGAATGCGGCTCGCCGCCGCGACACCCCGATGGGGGGTGGCGCTGGCTCGGGGAATGGGTTCCCTTCTCCCTCACCACGACAACTTCCGACACCCCACCCGGCGCTTCACCCGCTTCGCCGAAGCGGCCTCCCTCCCTCCGGAGGACCGGTGGCTTCGGTGGGTCGGGTACTTCCCCGACGACCCGTGGGCACTCCTTCGCCCGGAGGTGCGGGAACGTGCGGCAACGAGCCTGGGGGGAGGGAGGGGAGGGTACGAGAACCCCATCCTCCGGAGTCTCGTGGAGGTGACGACCGGCGCCGGAGCGGGATTGACCCCCCTCGGATATGCGCTCGCGCTAAACTTTTATACCTACCTGCCCGAAGATCTACTGGTGAAGGCAGATCGGAACTCGATGGCGCACGGCCTCGAACTCCGATCCCCCTTCCTGGACACGACTCTCGTGGACTTTGTCGCCGGACTCCCGGATCACCTCCGGACCCCCCGGTGGAGGCCCAAGGGAATCCTCAAGGAGGCGTTTTCGGACCTTCTCCCCCCGGGGATATCCCGGAGAGGGAAGATGGGTTTCGGGGTTCCTCTCCCCCTCTGGTTTCGCACTCGCTGGAGGGGGTATCTGGAGGATACGCTTCTGACGCCGGAGGCCGCGACGGGGGAATGGTTGGATGGGGATCAGGTTCGGAAGGTGGTCGAAGAGCACTGGAGCGGACGGCGAGACCGGAGTCAGGAGCTGTGGGCCCTTCTCACCCTCGAACTCTGGCTCCGACGGAGTCGCTGATCGATCCTGGCTACTGCAACAGAATGTTCAATTGTCCCTCCCCTCCGGTGGAGCTATGTTTCATGGTTGAAAAGTGCTGTCTGATGATCGCAGATTGCCGTAGCCGTGGGAGTGCATACGCATGAAGCTCCGAAATCCGCTCTTGGCCGCCTTCCTCCTGGCCTTCCTGGCCGGGGGGTGCATGGAGGGAGACCTCACCTCCCCGGTGGACACCGCTTCCGAGGTGACGACCGAGGGGGCCGTCATTGCTGCCTCGAAGCACAAGAACAACCCCGGAGGGCCGCGAGAGACCGTCCTCGCCTACAACTCCGGTCCCGGGAATCCCGTCGGCTTCGGTGGGTGGCACTACACCGCCGGTGGGCCCGATGTGGGGATGGGGTTCGAGCGGGTCGATTTCCCCCAGACGGGGAACGAGACCTTCATCCACAACCAGATGCTTGCCAACGGTCTGGTGAAGATGCCCTTCTGGTACAACGATCCCCAGACGCCCTGCCGCGACGCCGGCGGGAACCTTCCCCAGGATCCCACCATGTACGGCCCGGCCACCGATCTCATCGTTCGTGGCTACGTCACCCTCCCTCCCGGATCGCTGAACGTTCAGGTGCACGCCTCCTTCGACGACTTCCTGGAGATTTTCTGGGAGGGGGTGAAGGTCTCCGGTGGTACCTTCGTCACCGGTGGGCGTGTCTGGGAGACGATGACCCCCGCCACCAACAATGGCGACGGGACCTTCCGCTGCTTCCACGAGGACATGGTGACCTCCAATGTCCCCAATTCGCTGGCGGCGGTCCCCTCCAGCGCCACCGAAGGACGAACCTTCCTGGTGGCCTTCCGGGTCCGGGACGCGGGGTACGAAGCATACCTCAACGCCAGGATCTCCGTGGAGCGGGGCTTCGTCCCCGATCCGGAGGAGCCCGGCGACCCTGACGACCCCGGCAACGGTGACAATGGGGACGACCCCGGTAACGGTGACAACGGCGACGACCCCGGCAACGGAGCGGTGGTCCACGCCGATTGGTTCTACAAGGATCCCGGTGACAACGCTCCCATCAACATCACCGGCGTGCTCGCCTCTTCGGGGAACTCGGGGAACCCCGGGAAGGGGAAGGGAAATGGGAACGGGACCGGCAACAATGACTCCTGCTCTTCCGACCACCCCGGCAACGGGAAGGGGAAAGGGAAGGGGGGCGGGAACACCGACGACTGCGACGATGGGAACGCCGGTGGCGTGCTCCCCGTGACGGTCCTCGGGAATGCCCAGGTCGACCTCACCCAGGTCGATCCTGCCACCATCCGGATCTACGGCGGGAACGAGCATGGGACGGCTCCCACCGCCACCGGAGGCCCGCTCGCCCAGGTCGTGGACCGGAACAATGATGGACACCCGGACCTGATGATGCACTTCCCCCTCCGCGACATGATCCTGAACGGAGGACTGAATACGTCGGTCACCGAGCTCTGTCTGAAGGGTGACCTTCCGGGAGGAGGCCGGTTCGGGTCCTGCATCCCCGTTCGGGTGATCCAGGGCGGCCCCCCGGGAGCAGAGTGATCGGACGGAGTCACCCTGCCTGAACGGGGCGGAAGACTACCTCGAGTTCAGGGGTGCGAGGGGGGGAGGCCGCGGAGCCTCCCCCCCTCGATCGTTCGGGGGAGGGAGGGAGCGAGGAGGCCCCTCCTGGATCAGGGGGGAAGGCCCCGGAGGTGAATCGCCCCCACGGCGCCCGTCCCCGCACCTCCACCCGGAGCTCCGTGCGGTGCGCCAGCGCCTCAAACCCCAAAGATGACGGGAGAAGAAGGTGGCGCGGAGGGTCCCATCCGGTCCACCGATCACCGTAGCGCTCCGCGTCATCGGCGTCGGGGTTGGGGACGATGAGGACGATGCGTCCATCGGGCGCGAGGCGGCGGGCCATCCAGAGGAGAGCCCCAAGGGGATCGGAGAGGTGCTCGAAGACGTGGCAGAGGTAGATGAGGCGAAAGGGCCCCGCCGGATCATCTGCGGTGCGGAAGTCGCCCTGGAAGACCGGGACTCCGGAGGTGGCGCGAGCCACTGCGGTCGCCTCGGGATCCCATTCGAACCCCATGGCTCCCCATCCGCTCCGGGCCAGGAGGGTCAGATCCCACCCCCGCCCCGGCCCGATCTCCAGCGCCGCACCGGGGGAAGGGCGGTCGGGGTGGGCGGGTTCGGGGAGTCCCCAGAAGAGCTTCTCCCGCACGGAGCGGCTCCGGAGGAGGAGGCGGTACGGGTGGAGGAGGGGTGGAGGGCGGCGTTCGCCCCGAAGGATCGGCTGGAGTCGCCGCCGGAGGTGGGCTCGAAGCGCTCCGGAAAGTCCGGTACGGCCCCCTGGGGTCGCGGCGGGAGGGGGAGCCTCGTGGGTGTAGTATCCTGCCGGGTAGAGGAGGGGGAGATCGTCGTCGGCGACCCGGGGAGACTGATAGACACTTCCGCATTTGAGGCACCGCTGATATCGATAGGTGCCGGGGACCCCCTGCCACCGGTCGACGAGGACCAGGGCGGGGTCGACCGGTGAATCTGCCCCGCAGGCGGGGCAATGGGGGACCGGGACGGTGCATGGCTCCTGAGAGGGCATGCCCGGGAAGCTGCCGATCCCCGAGAGCGGGAGCAACCTGGCAGTCCGGTAGGCCACGGTGGAAATCAGGCGCCGATGCCTGAAGCACCTCCATCTTCAGGGAGCGGCGTGTGAACCCCATCACCATCTTCCGGAACGCCCGAGCCCGGCGCCGCACCCTCGCCGCCATGGGAATTCGCCCCGGAGACCTCGTCCTGGAGGTGGGGAGCGGGCAAAACCCGAACCCCAGAGCCGATGTGCTGTGTGATCGGTATCTGGTGGACGACACGGAGCGCAACCGGGAGGCGGTGATCCTGGATCGCCCCTTCGTGGTGGGAGACATCCATCACCTCCCTTTCCGGACCGGGGCGTTCGACTTCGTGATCTGCGCTCACGTTCTGGAGCACCTGGAAGATCCGGCTGCCGCCGCCGGCGAGCTCTCGCGGGTGGCGCGCCGGGGGTACGTGGAGGTTCCTTCCCGGGAGAACGAGCTCCTCCTCCCCTTCCCCTTTCACCGGTGGCTCATCGACCGGGAAGGCGACACTCTGGTCTTTCGGACGAAGGAGCGCCCCGTCCCCGATCCGGGTCTCCGGAGGTGGTTCACCAACCTCTCCCGGGTGGCGCCGGGGTTCGCCGATCTATTCCTCCGGGAACTCCACGCCCTGGGGAGCGTGCACGGGGTGCGGTGGGAGACGGCCATCGCCCTTCGGGTGGACGGTCCTCCCGGGAGGGTGGAAGCCGAGTCACGGGCTCCGGAGCGGGATGAGGAAATTGCCCTCCTGGCTCGCTACCTCGCCGAAGCGTCGAACGCCCCCCTTCGGCGCCGGTTCCTGGATGCCCTCACACTGGGGCGATGGCCTTCCCGGAGAACACGGGCCGTGGATCCGGGACTCCTCGCCTGCCCGAGGTGTGGCGGAGGCCCGCTGGAGGGGGTGGGCGGCGGGAACGCGGAGCGGGAGGCGATGGAGGGCACCCGGTGGTCGAACCAGCTCCGGTGCGCCGGGTGTGAGGCCCGGTACCCCGTCCTTGCCGGGAGTGGAGCGCAAATCCCCTGGCTCGTTCGCTGAGCTTCCGGCAGCGTCACGCTCCCGGAGATCGGCGCGCCTTCAGACTCTCCTTCCCCTCACGAAGGCGCCGACTCACCCCGGCGGGGAGGAAGGAACGGAGCCAGGTCCATCCCCAGAGGGGGTTCAGGAGCACCGGAGGATGGGTTCGGAGCGCCTCCCGGAGCCGGGCTCGCGCCGCCGCTCCGGCACCCGCCGCATAGAACTGGGTGGCGGCCTGAACGAGGAGCACGCTTCGAGCCGGGTCCACGAGATCGTCCGGCGGAACCCAGGGTGCCCCCGTGGGGGGGTGGAAGAAGCGGTGATGGGCTTCCAGCATGGAGCGGAGCATCCGCTCCGGGTCGGCCATGGTGTTCCCCGGGTGACGCCGGATCTTCACCGTGGGTTCGCCATGCCGGTACCCCATCCCCCGCGTCAGGAGACGGGCGGTGAGGTGCCAGTCCTCCGAACCGGCGAGGGTGCGGTCCTCCTCGAACCCTCCCACCGCCTCGAAGTGGCTCCGACGAATGAGGGTGAGGGAGGGGGCCAGCGGCTCCCTCCCGGCGAGGAACGCCGGGAGGGAAATGGATCGGGCACCCCCTCCGATTCGTCCGCGCGGAGTGAGGGCGTCGTCGCAGAGGACCCCGGCGGAGGCCACCATGGGGGCGCCGGGGTGGGCGTCGGCCACATGCTCCAGGAGAGCGGTGTGGTCGGGGAGGAGGGCGTCGTCGGCGTCGAGGAAGAGGAGGAACTCACTCTCGCCCCACTCCCGGGCGCCGCGGTTCCGGGCTGCTCCTCGCTCACGGTTCTCCTGCCGCACCACCATGAGGCGATGGGCGTCCGGCTCCCCTCCCAAAGCGGAGAGGCGCCCCACCGTGTCGTCGGTGGAGCCGTCGTCCACCACCACCACCCGGGGCGCGGCGGACTGGGCAAGGGCGCTTCGCGCCGCCTCCACCACCATCCCACCCCGGTTGTAGGTGGGGATGACCACGAGGGTGCGGGAGGGAGGGGGTTGATGGGGCGTATTCATGAACCCTCCTCTCCGGTTTCCCGGGAGGAAAGGAGGGTGGCGAGGATGGTGCGGTACTCGGCGCCCTGCACCCTGCGCCGTCGACTCACCGCCCCGAGGAGGGTAAAGAGGGCGGCGCGGAGGGTGTAGTTGAGGAGTTGAATTCCTCTGTGGGGCCCTGCCACGAGGGAGCCTCGTCGGGTCCGAAGGTAGGTGGCCAGGGTGTCGTGGGTCCGGCGGATGCGCCAGGGAGCCGGGAGCTGCCCCGCGGCCTGGTTCCCATGGTGAACGGCGCGGGCCCGAGGTTCAAAGTGGAGGGGGAATCCGGCATCGGCGAGGCGGTGGCACCACTCCAGGTCCTCGCCGAAGAGGGGGTATTCTTCGGGGAGGAGGCCTGCACGCTCCAGGGCGAGGCGGGGGACGAGGAGGAAGGCGCCGAGAGCCCAATCCACCCGGCGAGGCTCGTCGTGATCCCAGTACCCTCCGAGGAAGAGCTTGCCGCGCAGACGCCTGGAGAGAAGGCGTGGAAGCCAGAGAGCCTGCGCCAGATCCCGAAGGAGTCCGGGGAAGGGGAAGGTGGAGGGCTGGAGCGATCCGTCGGGGTTGAGGAGGCGGGCGGCCACCGGAGATCCGGTTTCCTCTCCGGTGCGGAGCGCCTGCTCCAGCGTCCCCTCCAGAAGCTCGGCGTCGGGGTTCAGGAGGAGGACCCAGGGGCACCCGGTGTCGAGGATTTCCCGAAGGGCGACGTTGTTTGCCGCGGAAAAACCGGCGTTCCGATCCAGCGCCCGAAGGTGAACCTCGGGGAAGTCTGAGGCCACCATCTCCGGGCTCCCGTCAGAGGAGGCGTTGTCCACCACCCAGGTGGTGACGGGGACGGGCGGGGCGAAGCGGCGTATGGAGGTGAGGGTGCGGCGGAGGAGCTCCCGGGTGTTCCAACTCACCACGACGATGGCCACCCGGGGGTGGGGCGCCGCGGTCCCGGGAGGGTGATCCGGATGGGAGGGGATGGGGGAGCCCTCAGGCACCGCTGCGAACCCCCAGGAGTTCGCCGTAGCTCCCGGTGAGCGCCGCCACATGATCCTCCACCCGGTACCCGGAGCGGGCCCGATCCCGTAGGGCGCCGGCGAGGGTGCGGGCTCGGGGCCCATCCTCCAGGAGAGAGAGGGCGGCGTCTCCCATGGCGGTTCCATTTCGCCAGGGGACGAGGAGTCCGGTGCGCCCGTGCACGATGAGTTCGGGGTGCCACTCGTAGTCGAAGGCCACCACCGGGGCACCTGCGAGGGCGGCCTCCAGAAGGGCGTACCCGGCGTGGGTGGCGAGGAGGGCTCCCGCGGTTCCCATGGCCGAGAGGAGATCAGGGCGGGAGAGCCCGGTGACGAGGTGAACCCGGTCCCATGCGCCACCCGCTTCGATACGAGCGCGGAAGGGCTCGGAGTCGGGTCCCCCTCCTCCCAGGACCACCAGCCGGGTGGAGGGGCGGTGGGCCACCACCCGGAGGAAGGCGTCGGCCAGATCCAGCGCGTACTTCTCCGGAGAGAGACGCCCCACATAGACGAGGGGGGCGGGGTCGGCGACCCCCACCCGGGTCCAGATCTCCCGGTCGGGTTCGGTCTCGTAGAAGACCGGATCGGCGTACCGGGGAATGACCCGGAGCTTCTTTCCCGCAGCCCCCCGCTCCACCGCGTACTCGGCGTAGTGATGACAGTCCACATGGACTCGCGCGGCGGCGCCCAGGAGGTGGCGCTCCACCGCGAAGGTGAGGGGCGGGGGGAGGAAGGGGATGGGGTTTAGGCGCCCCACCTTCCAGGAGAGGCGGTAGTTGGAGACGAGGGTGGCCACGAAGGGGACGCCGGCTTCCCGGGCGAGGGCGGCTGCGAGGAGCCCGGAGAGGAAGGGCTCCACCGAATTCACTACCGTGGGGGGGGAGCGCCGGGCGATTTCCCGGAGTTCGCGCCACCCGTCGGTGACCCCCCTGGCTCGAGAGCGCCAGCCAGGGGGGGCATGGCCGTCGGGGCGCCCCGGGAGTTCGTGCACCCGGAACCCGGGCTCCACCTCCCGGAAGGCGCGGACCCCCGCGGGGAAGAAGACGTAGTCCACCTCGTCGAAGAGCCCCGTCTCCCGGATGGTGAGGAGGCGTCCGAGGGCGTTTCGCCCCAGGATGGAGGCCTCCCACGATCCGGAGGAGACCACGAGGAGGCGGCGGGTCATGGGGTGTGCACCGGAGGGGAGGGGCGCGGCTCGTCCATCCCGGAACGGTAATGCGCGAGAGGGCGGGGGGCCATCCGGCGGGGGTGGGAGGGGCGGAGGGGGAGCGGATGCGGTATCATGGACGGATGGAAGCGTTTCGACGAATCTACCGCCTCCTCACCGAGGAGGAGCGGGGGAAGATCCGGGGGGTGTTGGCCCTCGCCATCGCGGCCGCCCTCCTGGAGACGGCGGCGGTTCTCTCCGTCCTCCCCTTCATGGTGGTGGTGGCCGATCCCATCGGGTTCCTGGACCACCCGGTGGCGCTCTGGGCCGACGAGACCTTCGGGATCTGGCGGGCTCGCGACCTGCTCCTCATCGGGGGCTCCGGGGTCCTTCTCCTGGTGGTGGGGGCCAACGCTCTGGGGGCACTGAGCCTCCGGCGGCTCCAGCTCACCGTCTGGAATGTGAACCACTTCCTCTCGCTCCGCCTCCTCCAGTCGTACCTCTCTCGCCCCTACACCTGGTATCTCACCCTCAACACGAGCCGCCTGAATCGGAACATCCTGGACGAGGTTCGCCAGGTGGTTCAGGGGGTCCTTTCGCCCCTCCTCTACACCACCGTTCGGGGGGTGAGCGCCGTCTTCCTCGTGATCCTCCTCATCGTGGTGGATCCGGGGATGACGCTGGTGGCCGGGGCGGTGCTGGGGGTGGCGTATGCCGGGATCTATCTTGCGGTGCGGGCGCTCCAGGAGCGGCTCGGGACCATCCGCTCGGAGGCGGCGGCGGTACGCTTCCAGGTGGCGACGGAGGCCATGGGTGGGTTCAAGGAGGTGAAGTCGCTGGGGGCCGAGCAGGAGTTTGTCCGGCGCTTCGAGGAGACGGGCCCCCCCTTCGTCCGTTCCACTGCGTGGAGTACGGTGATTTCCGAACTCCCCCGTCACATCCTGGAGGTGCTCGCGGTGGGGACGGTTCTCGCCATCCTCCTCTTCCTCCTCACCACCGGGCGGGAGCTGGAAGAGGCGCTCCCAGTTCTCGCCCTCTTCGCCTTTGCCGGGTACAAACTGGTTCCCGCTTTCCACCAGGTCTTCACCGGGGCCACCATGGCCCGCTTCTACCTGTCGTCGCTCCGGGAGCTGGAGGAGGACCTCGCCGTGGCCACCCTTCCGCCCCCCACCTTCTCCCAGGTAGATCCCCTTCACATGGAGGGAGAGATGCGACTGGAGGGAGTCACCTTCCGGTACGACGAGGCGCCCCGTCCGGCTCTCGACGGGGTGTCCTTCACCATCCGAAAGGGGGAACGGGTGGGGATCGTGGGGCCCACGGGGAGTGGGAAGACCACCCTGGTGGATGTCCTCATCGGCTTCCTCGTCCCCGACTCGGGGGTGGTGAAGGTCGACGGCGAACCCATCTCCCACGAGGGGTGGGCCCGGTGGCGGGCCGCGGTAGGATACGTTCCCCAGTCCATCTTCCTCCTGGACGACTCCATTGCCGGCAACGTCTCCTTCGGCACACCCGCGAGCGCCGCGACGGATGAAAAGGTCAGGGAGGCGCTCCGGATGGCAGCGCTGGATCCGCTGGTGAACGAACTCCCCGAGGGAGTTGGGACGATGGTGGGAGAGCGGGGAGTTCGCCTTTCCGGCGGGCAGCGCCAGCGCATCGGGATTGCCCGCGCTCTCTTCCGGAATCCCTCCCTCCTTCTTCTGGATGAGGCCACGAGCGCCCTGGACTCTCGCACCGAGCGGGAGGTCATGGATGCGGTCTTCGGGCTGGGGAGGGAGTGCACCGTGGTCATCGTGGCGCACCGGCTCTCGACCCTGGCCCGCTGCGACCGCATCCTCGTCATGGATTGGGGGAGCGTGGTGGCGGAGGGGGGGTGGGGAGAACTGCTGGAGACGAGCGAACTCTTCCGGGTCCTGGCCCGCCACGCCGGGGAGCCCGACGAGGCGCCTGCCCCGGTCAGGAGCTGACGATCCGCTCCAGAAGACGGCGGCGGGTCAGGTACCACCGGCGGTTGAGGCGATCCCCGATGTCTTCATGGCGCTCACCGTACTCCGCCTCCAGGGCATCCAGGTCGGAGGTCACCCGTGGGGCGAATCGCCGAAGCCCCTCCAGGTGCGTGGTGATTTCATCCGGGGTGAGGGTCGAGGGGTGAAACCCCACCCCCCAGACCCCCCTTCTCCGCCGACGGAATCCCCATAGCTGCTGGGGGATCCAGAAGAAGTCACCCCTCCGGAAGGGGCGGCGCGACAGCCCGTCGCTGATCCGCCGGATGGGGGTCTCCAGGCGGAGCGCCTCCAGCGTCGTATCATCGAAGCCGTGGGCCGGGGCGATCCAGAGGGTCGGGGTCACCCCCCGGTCCCGGAGCGCCTCCCACCCGCTACGCACCTTCCGTCGCTGATCGTCCGGAGAAAGCCCGGTGAACTCCGAAACCGGATTCAGGGGAACGAGGTTCCGCTTTCGCTCCACCGGGTGAAGAATGTGCCGGTACCCGTGCAGCCCGATGTGCCACCCGCGGTCCTGCCACCCGCGCACCCGCTCCCAGAACCCGGGATCGGGAGGGGCGCACTCCAACTCCGGGTGTTCGTTTTCCGGAACCACCCCCACCATGGGGCGGATTCCCAGCGCATCCAGCGCCTCCTCAAAGCGCCCCCACCCCACCGGATCCATGGTGGGGCAGGCATCGTCCAGCCGGACGACGAAGCGGGGCTCATCCATGCCCCCCTCCCTCCGCAGGCGGCACTTCCCTGAGGATGGGTCCCTGGTACACCTCCCCGTAGAGGGCCGCGAGCCGGCGCGCCACCGCCGGGGCCGTGAACCCGGCCCGCACCCGCTGCCGTGCCCCCGCACCCAGCATCGACGCCAGGTCCGGGTTCTGGGCGAGCCTCCGGAGAGCGGCGGCGAGGGACTCCGAATCCCCGTCGGAGAAGACGAGTCCCGAACGCCCATCCTCCACGAGGGCGAGATTCGCCGGGATGTCGCTCACCACGCAGGGGAGTCCATGAGCCATGGCCTCCAGGAGGGCGTTGGACATTCCCTCACTTCGGGAGGGGAGGACGAAGATGGGTCGGCTGCGGTAGAAGGGGGTCACGTCGGAGTGAAGGCCGTGGAAGTAGACCCGGGCTCCCGGGGGGAGTTCCTTCGCCCGCCGGCGTAACTCCGGCTCGACATTGCGGTGGGTGTCGGCGCCTCCCACCAGGTCGAGGGTCACCGGGACCCCTGCCCCGTCCAGGCGTTCCACCGCCCCCAGGAGAAGGTCGAGCCCCTTTTCGGTGCTGAGCCGCCCCACCCAGAGAAGCGAGAGGGGAGTTCCGGGGGAGGATGGGCCCCGGGCGGCTTCATCCGCTCCGGATCCGTCCGGGGGGACGCCGGCATCGGGCTCCGGGAGCTCCACCGCGTTGGGGATGATGGTGACTCGGCAGCTCCCCGATGCGAAGGGGCGCCCTCCCCCGAGCTGCAGAGCCTGGAGCTCGGTGGCCATGGCGTGGTGGAGGGCGATGACCCGGTCCACCTGGCGAAAGGCACGTGCCCGGAGGCGGGGGAAGGGGAGCCGACCGAGCTGGGCCACCTCTCCGAGGGCGCCCGCCGCCGTCACTTTGGCGACGAGGGCCCCGCCCCGGAGGCGCTTGGCGGCGGCTCCCACCAGGGTGGGGGAGTAGAGCTGGTGCGCGTGGTAGAGGTCGGGGCGAGGGTGGCGGAGGAAGAGGCGAAGGAAGGCCCCCACGGTGAAGAGGGCCCCTCGCACGCGGGGAGGGAGGGGGAGGTCGGGGATCTGGACGAAGTCCACGTGCCCCCACTCCTTCCGATCCAGATGCGGATCCCGCCGCTGGAGGAGGGTGATTCGGTACCCGAGGCGGGCCAGCTCCCGGGTCTGGAGGTGAAGCTGTCGCTGGAGCCCTCCCGGGGAGTGGGTGACGATGGGCTGGATCATGACCACCCTGGGGAGGAGGACCTGTCGCACCACCTCCTGGTGCCCTC
>JBJHBD010000017.1:0-32947 GCA_050485305.1 Gemmatimonadota bacterium | reverse complement strand
GACGAGCCCTGCCAGGAAGAAGGCGGGGATGAGCTCGTACATGAGGCTCTTGAGGGCGGGGGTGAGGTACCAGACGATGGTGGTTAGGGCGCCGGTGACCACGCCGGCCAGCACACCGGCCCGGGTGGTGCCGCGCCAGTAGATGGCCAGGAGCACGGTGGGGCCGAAGGCGGCGCCCAGCCCGGCCCAGGCGAAGAGGACGAGCCAGAAGACCAGGTCGGTGGCCAACCACCCCAGGACGAGGGCCGCCACCACCAGCGCCACCACCACGAGGCGCGAGAGCAGGACGAGGACCTCCTGGGGCACCTCCTCGCCCCGCTTCAGCACCTTCTCGTAGACGTCCCGCACCACCGCCGACGCCCCCACCAGGAGCTGGGAGTCGGCGGTGGACATGATGGCGGCGAAGATGGAGGCCACCACCACCCCGAAGAGGGCGGGGTGAAGGAGGTCCCGGGCCAGCATGGGGTAGAGGTTCTCCGTGTCGCCGGCGAGCTGATCCAGCTCCGGGAACCAGGCCCGCCCCACCACCCCGATGGTCACCGCCCCGGCCCCCATGACCACGTTGGCCGCCGTCCCGGTCCAGGCCGCGAAACGGAGTTGCTCGGCATCGTCGATGGACATGTAGCGGACGAGGATGTGGGGGTTGCCCGGGGACCCGAGCCCGATTCCCACCAGCCCCAGAAGGGCTCCGCCCCCGAGGGCGGCGGCGTCCAGGAAGCCGGGCTCCCACCCGGAGGCTGCGGCGGCGAGCGCCTCCCATCCTCCCAGCCCGGCTACGGCCAGGAAGGGGAGCGCCACCAGCGCCAGGAGCATGAAGAAGGCCTGCAACGTGTCGGTGAGGGACACGGCCAGGAACCCGCCCACCGCGGTGTAGAGGAGCACGATGACGGCGGTGAGGACGATTCCCGTGCCGGGGCCCAGGCCGAAGGAGGCGCCGATGGCCTTTCCGCCTCCCACGAACTGCGCCGAGACGTAGGCGGTCATGAAGAGGATGACCACCACCGAGAGGAGAATCCGGAGGAGCCCACTCCGGTCGTCCAGCCGCTCGGCGAAGAAGTCGGTGAGGGTGACGCAGTCCCGGGCTCCGGCAAAGCGGCGCAGGCGGGGGGCCAGGAAGAGGAAGAGGAGGAACTCGGCCACGGTGTACCCCACCACGGCCCACACCGCCGAAATCCCCATGGTCCAGGCCATCCCGGTGACCCCGAGAAGGAGCCAGGCGCTTCGCCCCGAGACCACCGCCGAAAGGGCCACCACCAGGCGGTTCATGCTGCGGCCACCCACGAAGAAGTGGCCGATCCCCATGGATGAGAAGCGGGCCGAGAGGGCGCCGATTCCCATGAGGAGAAGGAGGTAGCCGAGGAAAGCGGCGACGGCCCAGCCGTCGGCGGCAAGTCCCTCGATCACGCCTCCTCCACCAGATACGCCAACCCCCACGCCCCCGGCCCCACATGGGTGGCGATGACCGGAGTCACGAGCCCGGTGAGGATCTCCACCTCGGCGCCGTAGTGCTCCCGGAGAAGGGCCGAGAGGCGCTCCACGACATCGGGACGCCCGACGTGTACCACCCCGAAGCGGACGGGGACGCTCCCCGGCGGCACCCGCTCCAGGAGAATCCGCATGACCTCGTCCACCACCCGGTCGCGCCCCAGCGCCTTCCCGATGGGGCGAATGACCCCCTCTTCATCCAGATCGAGGATGGGTTTCAGCCCCAGCATCCGTCCGAACCAGGCCTTCCCCTTCCCCACCCGCCCCGAGGCCAGGAGGCGCTCGAAGGTGTCCACGGTGACGAAGATGTTGGAGCGGTCCCGGAGCTTCCGGAGGGTGGCGGCCACCTCGGCGGGGGGCATTCCGGCCTCGGCCAGCTCGCACCCCTTGAGCAGAAGGAGCCCCTCCAGGAGGGAGGCGCCCCGGGAGTCCACCGCGTGGATGGGGACCTCGTCGAAGCGGGCGGCGGCGGCCTCGGCCGAGCCGAAGGTCCCGGAAAGGCGGGAGCCCAATCCCACATAGAGGATCTCCTCTCCCTCCTCGGCGGCCCGGCGGAAGTAGGTGAGGAAGTCGGCGGGGGCCGGCTGGGAGGTGGTGGGGAGCTCTTCCTGCCGCTCCATCATCCCGTGGAACTCCTGGGCGGTGATGTCGATGCTGTCGCGGAGCACCTGGTCGCCCATGAGAAGAAGAAGGGGGACCACATGGACGCCGTGGGCGCGGATGACCTCTTCCGGGAGGTCGTGGGTGGTCTCGGTGACGAAGGCCACCGGGCGGCGGGCCAGGACGCCGTCGGTGCCGGAGCCGGCCAGCGCCCCGTGCTGGATCTCCATGTCTTCGGCCTTGTGGGTGGCCAGCGTCCCCAGGGAGCGGAGGTAGGCAAAGACCTTCCCCGGCTCGTCGGTGTGGATGTGGACCTTGAGGAGGTCTCCGCTCCGGATGACCACGAGAGAATCGCCCATCTCCCGGAGCACGTCCTGTACCACCTCCCGGTCGGGCAGCCCCTCGCCCCGGACCAGCCCCTCGGTGCAGAAACGGTACTCCTCGCCGGCGGCGTACTCGGCGTGGGCGGCGGCGGCAAACACTTCGTCCCCCGAAGGTTCGTCGGGAGGCGCGGCCACAAAATCGAGGCCCTCCACGAGATCCCCCTGCGCGATGTACGAGGCCACCCCTTCGAGCAGAGCCACAAACCCCTTCGCCCCGGCATCCACCACTCCGGACTTCTGAAGCACCGGGAGAAGTTCCGGGGTGCGGCGAAGGGACTCCCGCGCCCGCGCCACCAGGGCGTCGATGTACGGCTTGAAGTCCGGTTCCTCCGATTCCCCGGCGGCCTCGGAGGTCTCGCGCATGACGGTGAGGATGGTCCCCTCCACCGGTCGCTCGATGGCGGCATAGAGCGCCCGCACCCCCGCCTCCATGGCGCGGGAAAAGCGTTCGGTGCCGATCCGCTCCTCCCCCTCCACCTCGTCGGCGAAGCCGATGAGAAAGTGGGAGAGCATCATCCCGGAGTTCCCTCGGGCGCCCAGAATGGCCGCCTCCGCGGCCTCCCGGGCCACCTGGCTCACCCCGCGGTCACGGTTCACCGAGAGGTGCTCGGCGATGGCGCGAACGGTGAGGGCCAGGTTTGTCCCCGTGTCCCCATCGGGAACAGGAAAGACGTTGATCCGGTTCAACTCTCTCCGCTGCGCCTCCGTATGGGCGCATGCCGCCAGAAGGGAGCGCCGGAGGCGGGGACCGTCCAGATAGCCGATCTGCATGGCGGGAAGATCGGTGGCCTCCCCGCGCTCACGCAACAGAGCAGCCGCGCCGAGAACCGCTTTCCCGGGCTCGGGGCAGACCTCCTCCCCATCCACAGGATGTTCCCGAACGTTGCCATCTGACCGTCCGGGTCCGATTGTTGTCAGGCTATCTCCCACTCATCCGAAGACCGTGTTCGCCACCGTACTCCCCACTCGCGCCGCTCGCGGCTCCCGTACCGGACTCACCACCCCTCTCGCCGTTACCGGAGGGGTTCTCGTCCTGGCCGTGGCGCTCATCATCGCGGGTGCACTGGTGGGCTTCTCTCTCCTGGAGGCGGTTCGGGCGGTGGAAACCGATCGAGGGCGATGGGCTGCGGGGCAGAAAGCCGCCGTGGTCCACCTCCAGCGATACGCCTTCCAGGGTGACCCGGTCGAATTCCAACGGTACCGCGCGGCCCTCGCTTCCCACCGAGCCATGCGCGCGCCCCTCGCGGTGGCTCTCGAGAGCCCAGGCGACCTGGGAAAACTGCGGGACACCTTTGCCGATGCGGACCGGGAACTCCTGGACCCCGATCCGTACCTCCGACTCTCCCGGGTGGTGGGAAGAAGCGCCACCACCGTCCGGCTCCTGGAAGGATGGGCCTCCTCCGACGAGACGCTCCGGAGACTCGAAGCGGAAGCCATCCGCCTCGCGGAGGTGGTGGAGGCGGAAGGCCCCGGTTCCGCGGGTGCGGTTCAGGTCCTCGCCCGGATCCAGGCATTGGACATGTCTCTCGCCGGAGATCTGGCCCAGGCCGCCCTCGACTTCCGAACCTTCACCGAGGCCGCGGGAGAGCGGATCCGCACCGGGTTTCTCTTCTCCGGTGTGCTCATCCTCCTCATGGGCGTGGGCGTTCTCCGACTGATCTGGACGAGGGTTCGGCAGGCGGAGGAAGCCCTTCGTGAGAGCGAACGCCGCTTCCGACAGCTCGCCGAAGGAATCCGGGAGGTCTTCTGGCTCACGACACCCGACAAGGGGGAGATGCTCTACCTCTCCCCGGCCTATCGGGACATCTGGGGGCAGGAGGTGTCGGATGTGCTGGAGAGCCCCCGGGCCTGGCTGGACTCGGTGCACCCGGAAGACCGGGCCCGTGTGGAGAGTTGGCTCCCCGTCCAGGGAATGAGCGACCTGGGGATCCAGTACCGCATCGTGCGCCCCGATGGGGGAATCCGCTGGATCCGGGACCGCGCCTTCCCCATCCGGGACGAGGATGGCCAGGTCCGTTCGGTGGCCGGTGTGGCCACCGATGTGACCCGGGAAAAGGAGTTGGAGGAGCAGGCCCTCCGCGGTCGGGCGTACCGCAGCGTCGGGCGCCTCGCAGGAGGGGTGGCCCACGAGTTCAACAACCTCCTGACGGCGGTGCAGGCCTATCTGGAGTTTGCCCTCGAAGATCCCGGGCTCGGGAGCGAGGTCACGGAGGATCTACGGGCCGCGCTCACCCACACGCGGCGGGGCGCCGAACTCACCCGGCGCCTTCTGGCCTTCACCGGACGTCAGATGCAGGTCCCCAGCCGCCATTCGGTGGCCGAGTTCCTCCGAGACGTGGAACAAGAACTCCGGAGGAATCTGGCAGAGGGGATCGCCCTGGAAATCATCACGGAACCGCAGCTCCCTCCTGCATTCATGGACCCCGGGCAGATCCGCGAAGCCCTCATCCACCTCATGGAAAACGCCGACGCGGCCATGGCCGGAAGTGGTCGGGTGAAGGTGCGGGCCCGGGTGTGGGGAACCGATCCGGCGGATGGAGCCCCTCCTCGCCCGGGACGCCGACGGGTGGACGGCGCCCTCCTCTCCGACGAGGAACGGATGGCCTCGGTGGTGGTGGAGGTATCCGACGACGGGCCGGGGATCCCCAAGGAGCGGCTCCAGGACCTCTTCCTCCCCTTCACCATCGCGCTGGACGACGATGGGGGGATGGCGTTGGGGCTCCCCGCCGTGCACGGAATCATGCGGCAGGGAGGGGGCGGAATCCAGGTGGAAACCGGAGCCGACGGAACCACCATCCGCCTCTTCATCCCGGCGTATCGCGAGGAGCCGTCCCGCTCGTGAAGGGGCGCTCCCTCTCTCCGGGAGGATGGGTTCGCCGCATCGTCTTCCTCCTCGCCCTCCCCTTCCTCCTCCTTGCCGCACTCTGGCTGGTCCATCCGTGGGTCCTCCCCCTCCGGTGGGTCGACCCGTCCACCTCGGCGTACATCCTCCACCGGGAGAGCCAGGCCGCGGCCGCCGGGACTCCCTTCGAACTCCGGATGAGCTGGATTCCCCTGGAGGAGGTGGCTCCCCCTCTCGTTCGTGCCGTCCTCCTGGCGGAGGACGACCGCTTCCGTGAGCATCGCGGTGTGGATCTGAAGGCGCTGGCCGAGGAGGTGCGGTACCGGGGACCCATCCCCCCGAGACCCCGGGAAGCGGCGGATCGGGAGGCGCTTCGGGAGGCATGGCGATACTGGCGGGACAACCGGGACCAGGTGCGGGGCCGGAGTACCATCACCCAACAGCTCGCCCGCAATCTCTACCTCTCCCCCCGGCGGTCGTACCTGCGAAAGGGGCAGGAACTCCTCCTCACCTGGAAGCTCGAGGCGGCGCTCCCGAAGGACCGGATCCTGGAACTCTACCTGAACCTGGCGGAGTGGGGCCCGGGTGTCTTCGGGGTGGAGGCGGCGGCGCGCCACTACTTCGGAGTCGGGGCCGGGGAGTTGAACACCTTCCAGGCCGCCTCGTTGGCCGCCACACTCCCCCACCCCCTCACCGCCAACCCCGCGCAGAACCCCGGACGGATGGCGTGGCGGAGGGACCTCCTCCTCGACCGGCTTCTCGGAAGGAGCACGGTGCCCATCCCCCCGGTGGTGGAACCCCCGGACCTTCCGGACTTTCCCACCGATCTGATCCCACCCCTTCCCCTTCCGGACACCCTGGTCATTCCGGACTCCATACCGGGAGGTGACTCGATCCCGCCACCCGATTCGGTGCCGCCCGGGGATTCGCGCCCCGTCCCGGACTCGGTGGCGCGGGAGGATTCATCGCCCCGCTTGGACACCGGATCCCCCTCCCCTCCCCGCCTACGATCCGCCTTCGGCACGGGCCTTCAGCGCCTCCAGCCAGTGGGTGCGGGAGCGGCGCAGGGTCCGTAGGAGGGTGCCCCGGAGAAGGCGAACCACGAGCCCCTCCCAGACTTCTTCGGAGTGGACCACGGTAACCCCGTCCCCCTCGGGGGTGAGGATCCAGCGGTGAATGGCGCCGGCGGCGAGGGTTCGCGACGTCCACTCCAGGACCCGGGGAGGGCGAACCAGGGTGAGGGTGGATCGGAGGCGCATCCCGTCGGCCCGCCAGTCCATCCGGGTCCCCTCCGGCGGGGTACGCAGGTGACCTTCCGGAGCGGCAAACTCCGGGGCCTGCGCCGGTTCTTCGCTCCCCTCTCCATCCGGGCCCGCCCGGAGGGTGGCGAAGTGGATCCCGCGGTGCCAGAGGGGCCAGCGCTCCACATCCAGGAGGATCTCCCAGAGCCGTTCGGGGGGTGCGTGGATGCGTATCTCGGCCGCGAGCCGGAGCGGTGCCCGTGAGGGAAGTGGAAGGAGAGGGTCCATGTGACGGCGAAGAAGGGTGTAGAGGATTTCCCCACATGTCAGGGGTGAATTCCCCCGACAGACCGGGAGGGGTCGTTCCGGGATCTTAGTATCGGGGATCTTACCATCGGGATGACACACTCCGGGAGGGAGGGCGGAAGGAAGACCCTCCCCAGAACCAGGGAATCCATGAAGGGGTCTAGGAGGGTGGGCCATGTGCTGAGGGAGTTCGGAATCGGGCTCCTCCAGGTCCCGCTCGTGGTGAAGCTGGTGGTGGCGAACGTGGCCCTCCTCCTGGCGGCGGGCGCCGTCATCCTCATCAGCCTGAGCCGCGTCTTCCCTGAACTCACCTCGCTCCCCCAGCTCCAGTTCCTCTTCCGGGTGACCCTCTTCACCCTGATCCCCTCGGTGGTGCTGAACGTCCTCCTCGTCCGGACGGCGCTCGATCCCGTCCGGGAGCTGGGAAAGGCCGCCGAGCGGGTGGGGAGCGGCGACGATGATGTGCGGGTGAACCCATCCCGATGGGCCGACCGCGAGCTGTCCCGGGTCACCAGCACCTTCAACCGGATGCTCGATTCCCTGGCGGCGCTCAGTCGGCGTCGGCGGGAGCTCACCGCCACCGTTCTGGAAGCGGAAGATGCCGAGCGGCGGCGGGTGTCGGAGGAACTCTTCTCCGAGCCCGCCCAGGTTCTCTCCACGGCCCTCCTGGAACTCTCGGTGCTGGAGCGGCGCATGACCACCCCGGAACAACGGCAGGTGGCGGACGCGCTCCGGGACCACATTCGCCTGGCTCTCACCGGGATCCGCTCCGCCGCCTGGGGGCTGAACCCTCCGGAGCTGACGGAACTCGGGCTCATCCCCGCGCTTCAGGCGCTGGTGCGCTCCACCGCCGAACGATCCGGGGTGGAGATGGCCCTCATCGTCGAACCGACCCGTCCGGTGGAAATTGTCCCCGAGAAGGCCGTCACCGTCTACCGGGTGGTGCAGGAATCCCTCGCCAACGCCCTCCGCCACGCCGCTCCCCCCCGGATCGAGGTCCGGCTTGCCCTCCGTGGAGAACACCTGGTCGTCGAGGTGCGAGATGACGGGAAGGGGTTCCGGGTCCCCACGGCGCCCTCCCCTCGGGGAGAGGCCATGGGGCTCCTCTGGATGCACGAGCGCGCGGCCGCCGTGGAGGGGACTCTGGCCATCCGCAGCGCTCCGGGAGAGGGGACCACCGTGGAGTTCGGGCTCCCGCTGTACGACCGCCCGCCCCCCGCCGCCTGACCGGCTCCCCCCTTGCCGTTCCGGAACTGGACCCTCGGGCACCCAGGGAGGTAGGAGAAAGGGCTTGCGCACCGCGACCCGGAGTGCGAGCCTCGACGGTCTTACCACCTTGTCCCACGTGAATGCGGAGTGGATGGGTCATGCGGATGATATGGTCTCCCCTGACAGCCGTGGCAGCCGGCGCGGCGCTCCTTCTCGTTCCGGCAATGAATGTCTCGTCGGTGGAGGCGCAGCAGACGCCTCCGCGCACCGTCCAACCCGGTGCCCCCGGCGAGGCGGGGCGGGTCATCGGTCCGGATGAGGTCATCGGGATCGACTTCCCCACCTACACGGAAGCGGATGTCCGCTTCATGCGCATGATGATCCCCCATCATGAGCAGGCGCTGGAGATGGCCGAGTTGGTCCCCGACCGGACCTCCCGGAATGACATCCGGATGCTCGCCCTCCGGATCCTCGCCTCCCAGCAGGACGAGATCGCCCTCATGGAACGGTGGCTCGCCGACCGGGACGAGCTGGAATCCGACCCCCACGAGGGACATGGCGCCCACGACGCCCACACCGGGCACGGTGCTCCCGCCGGTGGGCACGACGATCACTCCGACATGCCGGGGATGCTCTCCTCCGAGCAGATGGCCAATCTGGCCGCCGCATCCGGGATCGAGTTCGACCGCCTCTTCCTCGAGTACATGATCGAGCACCACGAAGGGGCCATCGTCATGGTGCAGGAGCTCTTCTCCTCGCCGGGAGGCGGGCAGGAGGGAGACATCTATCAGCTCGCCTCCCACATCGACTCCGATCAGCGCATGGAGATCGAGCGGATGCGTCGACTCTACTTCCAGCTCCGCTGACCCCGGCGCTCGGACAGCGCACCGTACCCCGTACCCTTCACCGAGATCAGGAATGACCGGAATGACCAGGAACTTCGGAACGCACTTCCGGGCTCCCCTCATGGCCCTCCTCGCCATGGCGGTGACCCTCGGATCGGCACTCCCCGCCTTCGCCCAGGCCACCGACCGGTGGTGGGACCCCGAAGACCCGCGAATCGGCCTTCAGGCCGGACTCTTCGACGCGGGAGAGGCGGCGTGGAATATGCGCCTCGTCACCCTGAAGCCGAAGCCGGACCACTTCTTCAACCCCGATAATCCGGGCGACTTCGCCTTCGCCAACTCCGACCTGGCCTTCCAGGGCGACCTGGTCTTCGTGGGGAATTTTGGGGGAATCAACGTCTACAACGTGGCCGACCCGACGAACCCGGTGCTCGTCTCGTCCATCGTCTGCCCCGGTGGACAGGGGGACGTCTCGGTCTACCGGAACCTCCTCTTCATGTCGGTGGAGCAGCCCCGTGGGCGTATCGACTGCGGGACGGAGGGCGCTCTCGGTCCGGTGAACGCCGAGCGGTTCCTGGGGGTCCGGATCTTCGACATCACCAACCTGGAGAGCCCGGTGCAGGTGGCGGCCGTCCAGACCTGCCGGGGCTCCCACACCCACTCCATCCTGGCCCACCCCGGAGATGCCGAGAACCTCTACGTCTACGTCTCCGGCACCGGCGGAGTACGCTCTCCGGAGGAGCTTCCCAGCTGCTCCCGCGCCACTCCCGACGAAGATCCGGATCAGACCTCGCTCTTCCGCATCGAGGTGATCCGGGTGCCCCTGGCGGCCCCGCAGAATGCCGAGGTCATCGCCGCCCCCAGGATCTTCGCGGACCACCAGACCGGGGCCGTGGCCGGGCTCTGGCCCGGCGGTGACCATGGTGACGGAACCCAGCGTTCCGCCCAGACCAATCACTGCCACGACATCACCATCTACCCGGAGATCGGCCTCGCCGGCGGGGCCTGCTCCGGAAACGGGATCCTCCTCGACGTCACGAACCCGGGAGCCCCCGTGCGCATCGACGAGGTCATCGACGAGAACTTCGCCTACTGGCACTCGGCGACCTTCAACAACGACGGGACCACGGTGATCTTCACCGACGAATGGGGGGGCGGCACCTCGCCTCGCTGCCGTGAGTCGGACCTCCCCACCTGGGGGGCTAACGCCTTCTTCCGCATCGTGGACGGGAAGATGGAGCTGGCCGGCTACTGGAAGCTCCCGGTTCCCCAGACCGACACGGAGAACTGTGTCGCCCACAACGGTTCGCTCATCCCCGTCCCGGGCCGGGACCTGAAGGTGCAGGCCTGGTACCAGGGTGGGACCACCGTCATCGACTTCACCGACCCGTCCAACGTGGTGGAGATCGCCTACTTCGATCGCGGCCCCATCTCCGACGAGCGCCTCTACCTGGGCGGGCACTGGTCCTCCTACTGGTACAACGGGTACATCTACGCCACCGAGATCGCCCGGGGGCTCGACATCTTCGAGCTGACCCCCAGCCCGCTCCTCACCCGGAACGAGATCGAGGCCGCGAAGACGGTTCGGTGGGATGAGTTCAACCCCCAGCATCAGCCCCGGATGACCTGGGAGCCGAGCTGGGTGGTGGCGCGCGCATACGTGGATCAGCTCCAGCGGAGCCGGGCCATCGACCCCGACATGGCCATGCAGGGGCTCGCCCTCATGACCCAGGCGGAGCAGGATGGTCCTTCGGGGGCCGCAGCCCGCGCCGAGCTGCGGGGCGCCCTCCCCGCGCTTGAGGACATGATCTACACCTTCCAGGGTCGGGATCGCGTTCGGGCGCAGGAGATCATCGGGATCATCCGTACACTCACCGCTTCGGACGAGTGATCCTTCGGCTCGTGGGGGTGCTCCTCTCCTCCCTGGCCTTTGCGGTCGGGGAGGAGGGGACACCCCCTCCTGTCATATCGGAGCTCGATACGCCGCCCCTCTCCTCTGCGGTGATACCACCGGTCGTCGCGCCGGTCCTCGACACCCTCCCCGTTCGCCTCCCCGGGGTGGTCATCCGCTCCACCCGCGGCGAGCGTCGCATCGAGGACGATCCCATCCGGGTGGATGTCATCTCCCGGGAGGAGGTGGAAGAGAAGCTCCTCATGACCCCCGGGAGCGTCGCCATGCTCCTGGCCGAGACGGCGGGGATCCGAGTGGAGGAGGGGTCCCCTGCGCTGGGAGGCGCCACCATCCGCATCCAGGGGCTCCCCGGGCGCTACACCCGTCTCCTGGTGGATGGGCTTCCCCTCCACCCCGGCCCCACCGGGTCCCTCGGGCTTCTCCAGATCCCCCCCATGGATCTGGAGCAGGTGGAGGTGGTGAAGGGGGTGGCCTCGGCGCTCTACGGCCCCGCCGCCATGGGCGGGGTGGTGAACCTCATCTCGCGGGAGCCCGACGGAGAGACCGAGCTGCTCCTGAACATCACCTCCGCCGGGGGGCGTGACCTCCTGGGGTGGTGGAGCCAGGGCGATGTGGAGGGGGGCGTCACCGTTCTGGCCGGCGTTCATCAGCAGGACCGGCGCGACCTCTCCGACGACGGGTGGGCCAACCTCCCTCGATACCGGCGGGCGGTGGTGCGCCCCCGGGCCTTCGGCACCCTGGGGGGATCGGGGCGCTGGATGGCCACCGTGGGCGCCACCGTAGAAGACCGCGAAGGGGGTGGAAGGGGCGGGGTGGGCCAGTTCGAACCCGTGGGGGTGGACACGGAGCGGCTGGATGCCGGCGCCACCCTCCGGTTCCCCGTGGGCAGGTTCGTGGCCGGACTGGCGGCTGCCGCCTCCCGCGCCGACCACGACCATCGGCACCCCGGCTCCGACACCTCCGATCGCCACTCGTCCATCTACCTGGAGGGCACCCTGGGCGGGGTGAGCGGGGGCCGACGGTGGCTGGCCGGCGCCGTCTACGAGGAAGATCGGTACCAGGGGCCGCGCTCCGACCTGAACTTCTGGTTCCGCACCCCCGCCGCCTTCCTGCAAGCCGAGGCCCGACTCCTCCCGACCGTCACCGGCCAGGGGAGCCTCCGAGCCGACGTCCACTCGGAGTACGGGACGCTCTGGAGCCCCCGGGCCGCCCTCCGGGTGGAGCTCCCCGAGGGCTTCCTGCTCCGGACCTCGGTGGGGGCGGGGGGCTTCGCCCCTACTGCCCTGGTGGATGCGGTGGACGAGGTGGGGATCGCCCGGGTCCACCTTCCCGACGACCTGGAGGCGGAGCGGGCCCTCTCCGGTTCGGTGGACCTGACCTGGCACCACGACGAGACCGAGGCCGCCGCCACCCTCTTCGCGTCGCGGATCCGGAACCCCCTCGCCCACTGGGAAGAGGGAGCCCCCGGACTCGGCCGCCTCATGGTGGCCAACCTGGAAACGGACCTCCACACCACCGGGGCGGAGTTCCTGGTGCGGCACCACGCCGAGCCCCTGGCCTTCACCCTCTTCCACACCTGGCTGAATGTCCGGGAGGCCGACCCCCTTCGCCCGGAGGGTGGGCGCCCCCCGGCTCCCATGGTCCCTCGTCACCAGACGGGGCTCGTGGCCTTCCTGGAAGAGCACGACCTGGGGCGGGTGGGAGTGGAGGTCTACCGGACGGCGTCTTTCCCTCTGGATCACGCCTCGGGCGCCGACCGCTCCCGCACCACCTGGGTCGTGGGGGTCCTGGGCGAATGGGTGGTGGGGCAGGCGCGCCTCTTCATCAACCTGGAAAACCTGGGGAATGTCCGGCAGGACCGGTATGAACCCGCCCTGTCGCCCACCAGCCTCCCCTCCCCCGCCGGTCGTCAGACCCGGGAGGCCTGGACCTCCCAGGAGGGACGGGTCATCAACGGCGGGGTGCGCTGGAGCTTCTGACTACTCGAAGACCCCAGGAACCGCTTCGGCCATCTCACGTCCGACATCGTCAGCCGAGCGCATCTTCGAGAGGTCCAGATCGAAGGAGGGGCGCGCCGGGGGGGTGAGCTTGTCCCGGAGCTCGCGGATCTCCCGGGCCGAAAGCCCCAGCTCTCCCAGCGCGGCCCCGTCGAGGGCCGAGGCGTCGGGACGCACGGCAATCCCATCCTCCCCGTGGACCTCCAGGAGTCGCGCCAGCGCCTCCCGCTCACCGCGGCTGAAGGGGGCCCCGCCCAGGTCGTAGTCGAACCAGGCTTCGAACGAGAGGGGGGCCACCCGCTTCACCATCCCCGCCATGACCCGCGCGAACTCCTGGATCTCCCACTGGGCGTGGGGGTCGGCGCGGAGCGAGAGGAAGTGGAGCAGGTTGTGGAGGTCGATCTTCCAGTACCACTGGGTGTAGGTGGAGAGGGGGAGGTCGATGCGGGCGATCTCCCGGGCCACGTCTTCCGAGAGAAGCCAGGAGTAGCCGTCGGTGGCCTCGCGGCGAATGCGCTCCCAGCGCCGAACGGCCTCTTCCCATACCTCCCGGCCGGCCTGCGCCCCCCGCCCCTGGTTGTTCTGGGCGCTCTGGAGGGAGAACTGCTCCGCCTCGGGGCGATAGAAGAGGAGCGGCATGAGGGAATAGCGGCCGCTGTATTCGTTGACCGAGTTGTGGGTGATGATCCCGTTGGCCACGAAGTTGTGGAACGGCCCCTCCACTTCGAGGTCGTAGGTCTCCTTCACGCCCACGTACTCGAAGGATTCGATCCGGACGAGGCGGGAGCGCTCCTCCGTTTCCCATCCCTCGCCGGAGGCCGCCGGCACCTCACACACCATCCCGTTCACATGGAGATAGTGATCTCCGGGCTCCCAGACGGCCCGCCCGTTCACCTCCCGGAGCCCGGTGCGGGCCTTGAGGGTGCTCCAGCCGTCGGCGAAGAGAAACTGGTGGTCTGCCGTGGCCTCGATGGTCTTCCCATCCGCCAGCTTCACCCGGAATACCGGTTTCGCCCCGTTCCGGTATACGTCCACGACACGGGTGTGCTGGATGCGGCCCGTCTCTTCGTTCACCTGCCGGAGCAGCATCCCCTTCACCCGATCTCGTCGAAGCCACGGGTTCCTCTGCTTATCGGGGCGATGGACGTTCCGGGTGGGTTGGAACCGCTCCCAGATCTCCTCGATGCGGAGCTTGTAGAGCTGATTCCCCCGGCGAGCCACCCCACCGGGCAGGTCGAAGTATACCTCCGTTCCCTCGGCAAGGCAGGCCGTTCTATGCCGTATCCACTGCCGCGCAATGAACATGGGCATGGCACAGTGGAACTTGAACTCCACCATCTCGGAGGGGGTGGTGTGGCGGTGCCGCCGGAGGTAGCGGACCAGCCCCCGGGTGGCCGACCTGTGCCGGGTCCCGTACCCGTAACTCACCCGCGCCGCCCGCTCCACATCCTCATCGGACCCCATGTAGTCCACCAGCGAGACGAAGCCGTGATCCAGAACCGGGAAGTACCCGCCGAGGATCTCTTCGGCGGCAGGGACGGTGGGGCGCTTCGTTTCCATTCGGGAGGGGGCCGGGGTGGGAGGATGGGTTCCCGGGGGTGGCCCCCGGGCGCTGCCGCAATATGGCTCCGGGTGGCCGCAGGGCAACCGGGCAACCCGACCGCCGCACCGTGGCCCTGCCGGGCTACCTCGCCACCCCCAAAGCACGGCGGGGACGAGGCCTCTTCGGCCCCGCCCCCGCACCCTGCGTCCCCGACGACCGTCAGGTCGCCGGCGGAGCGATCAGCCCTGCGCCGATCCTCCCGACTCTCCATTCTTCTTGAAGGGGGCCTTCGCCACCACCTTCACCCCGTCGACGGTGGTGTCGAGAATCCTCGAGACGGAGGTCACGGCGGACTCTCCCACATCCCGAGCGGCGGTGATGGCGCCGGTGGCCGCGGCGGAGGCGGCGTCGGAGGCCTGAACCCCCACCGAACCGGCGGTGGCGATGGCACCCTGCACCGCGCTACGGGCCACCGTGGCCACATCGCCTCCTACCTCGGCGGTCCCCTTCACGAGGCCGCGGGCGGTTCCTTCCACGGCCCCCAGGACGTCGTCCCCGATGGCCTTGGCTCCGCTCACCGTCCCCTGCATGGCATCACGGGCGGTGGTGGCCAGGTCGGTTCCCACGTCCTTGGCCCCGCGGATGGCTCCGGTGGCTACCCCGGAGGCGGCATCGGTGACGGAGATGGCCAGATCCTTCGTGGCTTCGAGGGCCCCCTGGGCGGCGTCCTTCGCCGTGCTTCCCAGGTCGGTCCCCACCTCGCGAGTCCCCTTGATGGCGGCACGCACGGTGTCAGACAGCACCCCCGCCGTGACGGTGGTGACCTCACCGATCCCGGAGACCACCCCCAGCACCGCTCCCTTCACCACATTCCCCGCGCTGACCCCAACCTGCTGGCCGGCCTCCAGTGCACCCTGCACCACGTCGCTCACCAGAGCGGTGGCCTCCTTCGCCACGTCCTTGGTGCCCCGCAGGGCTCCCACCACGGCGCTCTTCACCGTACTCCCGGTGGCGGCGGCCACGTCTCCCGCCCCCTTCACCGTTCCCACGAGCCCGCTCTTCACACGGTTACCCAGCTCTCCCAGCGGCATAACGCCTCCTTTCACCTACGAGGGATATCGCCGGAGTGAAGCGGACACCGCATTTGCCTACCCATCTACCCTTCCCATACGCCTGCACCTGCGGCAGAATCCCGCTGCACTCCGAGGACTCTGTTCAGGAGGCGACCCCGGAACTCGTTGAAGGTTCCCAAGTTGGGAGGATGAGGTTCCGAATCCCCCCCTCCTGCTCCACCCCGATCCCCGGAACCCCGCCCCGCATTCGGGGTCCTCATTTTCGGTTCCTCCCCCCCTTCGCGGGTGTATCATCTCCCCTACTTCGGCCCTCCATGAAGACCGGCATCCTCGTCCTCAACTTCGGTGAACCTCGCACCCCCACCCGAGACGAGGTCATCCCCTTCCTGGAGCGGATCTTCCTCACGAACGCCAACCTGGAAGAGTTCCCCGACCTGGAGGCGAAGCGGCGCCGGGCCCGGGAGCTGGCCGAGCGTCGGGCCCCCGGGCTCATGGAGGAGTACGAGGAGATCGGAGGCTCGCCGCTGAACCATCAGTCCGACGCCCAGGCCGAGGCACTCGCCGGGGAGCTGCGGCGGAGGGGGCATGAGGTGACGGTGTACTCGGCCTTCCAGTTCACCGATCCCCTCCCGGCTCAGGTCGCGGCTCAGGCCCGGGAGGATGGGATGGAGCGCCTCATCGGGCTCCCCATCTACCCGCTCTGCGGCCCCTCCACCAACGTCGCCGCCCTCGACGCCGTCCGGAGCGCCCTCACCGAACTCGGGTGGGCGGTCCCCTTCGAGGGGGTCACCGGGTGGCATCGCCACCCCCTCTACCTCCAGCTCCGCGCCGACATGGTGGCCCGCACCGCCGAGGCGGCGGGGCTCGACCTGAACGCCCCCGACACCCGCCTCGTCTTCTCGGCCCACGGGACGCCCCGGAAGTACATCGACGAGGGGAGCCGGTATGTGGAGTACGTCCACGAGTTCTGCCGGGAGATCGCCGACCTCCTGGGGGTGGAGCGATACGAACTCGGGTATCAGAACCACACGAACCGCCGGATCGAGTGGACCCAACCCGACATCGAGAAGGTGGTGGAGGCCGTCGAGGCGGGGCGGATCCTGGTGGACCCCGTCTCCTTCATGCACGAGCAGTCCGAGACGCTGGCCGAGCTGGACCATGAACTCAGGGAAGAGGCGGAAGCGCGCGGGCTCGAGTTCCACCGGGTCCCGGTCCCCCACGACGACCCCCGCTTCGCCCGGGTCATGGCCGATCTGGTGGAGCCCCTCCTCACCGGAGACTCGGGCGCCGCCGGGCTCCGGTTCGGACAGTGCCGCTGCCGCCCCACCCCGGGGACTGTCTGCCTGAACGCCCTCCCTCGGGAAGAGGCGGCTCCGGCGCCCACGGTGAGCGGATAAACCGCCCGGAAACACGAACCCCCCGGAACGCTCGGGCGTCCCGGGGGGTGTGCTGCGGGGACACGGATCAGAAGGAGATGACCCCTTCCACCATGAACCCGCTGAACTTCGCACCATTCCGGATGTCGGCGGTGGGGAAGTCGTTGTACTTCTGGTTCACGTACTCGGCCTTCATGAGCATCCGCTGGGTGAGGAACCACCCGGCACCGAGCTGGAAGCGGTTCACGCTCACATCGGCGCCACTCCCGGCCAGCTCCCCCGAGACGGTGTTGTAGCGGGCGCCCAGGTAGTAGTTCTCTTCGGCGCCGAACCGGTAGATTCCTTCCCCGGCGAGCTGCGTCCAGGTGCGGGTGCTGGTCTCGTTCGCCGCGGCACCCTCGGCCCGCTCCAGCGTCCCGAAGAGCTCCATGCCCCCGATCTTCACGAAGGGGTTCAGCACCATGGCGGTGATCTCGCTCCGGAGCCCGGGGTTGATGCGCCCCGAGGTGAAGTTGGCCGCCGCCGTGGCGGTGGTGGGCTCCACCACGAAGTAGTACCTCGAACCGGCCCGGTCACCCCCGTAGAGGGTGTTGTTCAGCGACTTCTCGGTGGTGTACACCGACCCGGTGAGACGGACGCGGACGTCCTCGTTCACCTGCCGGTCGAAGCCGAGCTTTCCGTAGAAGGAAGGGGCCCGGTCATCGGGGCGAAGGACGCTCCCCTGGATCTCGCCCCCGGTGATTCCCACCATGGCCAGGAGCCCCGCCTCATTCCGGTAGTAGACCTCACCCCCGATCTCGGTGGTGAAGGCGTCCATGATGAGGTTCCCCACGAAGGGGTTGTAGATGGCATTCCCGTTGTCGGTGCGGCGGAAGTGGGCGTCGCCGTAGTTGATCTCGAAGTGCCCCACCTTCACGGTGAGGTTCTCCATGAGCCGATGCAGGGGCTCGCTGTCGAGGGGCGACTTGTCGATCTGGACGTACCCCCCCTTCACCCACGCCTCGGGATGGTGCCGCGAAGAGAGGTAGGTGGTGAGGTTCACATGCATCCCGTCGGCGAGCTGGGCACCGAGGTGCAGGTTCGCCGTGGCCAGGTTGAAGCCGTTCCCGATCTCCATGAGGGGCACCGTGGAGGTGTTCTCATGGGAGAGGGCCTGGAACTGCTGGGTGAACGAGGCTCCCCAGAAGATGCGGAAGCCGGTGTAGGGGACCCCCTCTTCCTTCGGAGCCTCGAAGATGTGGAGGCCCCGCTTGTCGTAGGGGCGGAAGTTCTGGAGGACCGAGGGGTCCTCCTGGGCGTTCGCGGCCAGTGGGAGGAGCAGGAGGCCCGCCACCGCCGCGGAAATCAGCTTGTTCATCGTCGTTCTCCTCTATCGTGGTAACCGCCGGGGCATGCGAGCCGTCGGCGCCGGGGGGTCAACGGCTCGCCGCAAGGACGAGGTCGAAGGTCACGGTGACCGGGTCGTGGACCCGGAGGGTGCCCAGCATGAGCCGGGGAGGCTGCACCCCGAACTCGGTCATGGGGAACTCGCTCGTCCCCCGTACCCGGAGTTGCCCTCCCTCCATCTCGCTGACCTCGACGGTCAGGGTGTGAGGATGGGTCGTTCCGGCAATGGTGAGATTCCCGCGCAGCTCCGCGCTCCCGCTCGTCCCTTCCGGGGTCACGGTGTAGCGGTCGAGCTGGAAGCGGATCTCTGTGTGGTCACGGGACTTCAGCGCGTTCCACATATGGTTGTTCATGGTCCCGTTGTCGCAGTCCAGGGTGGCCACCGGGATGCGGAGGTCCACCCCCTGCACCGCCTGCCCCAGGTCGGCGACCTGGAAGGCGGCCAGCCCGGGAGCCAGCCGGATCTCCCCGGCAAAGGTCCCGGTGCCGCACTCCCACGAACGAACCGTGGACCCTCCCGCCACCTGGATTCGGCTCTCCGCCGTCAGGATGCGGGCGGCGCTGTCGGCCGGCACCGGGGTGGGGGCGGGAGTGGGAGACTCCGCGGGGGTGAAGCCGGTGCCTCCCAGGAGGACCAGCCCGAGGGTGATCCCGCCCCAGCGACGGCCGATGTGGTTGTGCTTCTTGCGCGAGTTCATGGTTCGTTCTCCTGGTTCTATGTGTGTCATCGATTCGCCGCCGACCGGCGGTCGTCCCCGGGGAGCCGGCCCGGCGTCATGGACTCCAGGTCCATGGTGAGCCCGCCCACCCAGGGCGCGGTGGATTCCACCCGAACCGGAATCCTGCGTACATCCCGTGTGAGGTGAAGCCGGATCACGGCTCCCTCTCCATTCCCGAAACGCTCCTGGTCCCGCACCTCCATCTCCACGACCAGGACCGGGAAGGTCCCCGCCGGAACGGTGAGGGTGTCCACCTTCACCGCCCGTACTCGCACGGGGTTTCGCGCCTCGTCGAAGTGACGGTCCAGCGCCACCACGTCTCCGGGAGCCAGCTCCATGGTGCGGATGAAGTAGATGAAGGAGAGTTCGTCGAGGGGGTTGGGATCCCCCAGCCGCCCCACCTCACCCGCCATGGAGACCCAGAGCCCCGGATTGCTCACCAGATCCACCTCCTCGTTTCTCCGCGCCAGCGGATGCCGCTCGACCTTCTCGAAGCGGACGGCGGAGAGGGTCCGGGGATCGAACCAGGAGCGAGCCAGATCTTCAAAGCGGAAGAGGGTGACCCTCCCCTCCGTTTCCATGGAAAGGGGGAGAACTTCCCGCCCCAGGAGTATTTCCCGGGGGCCCACCGCCATGGTGGCCGTTCCGATGGTCCCGAATCGGCTGGAGCGTACCTGGAACTCCAGCGTCTCGCCGGGGGCGAAGGGGAGGGTGACGCGGGGCTGACGAGCCTCCGCCGCGTCGGGGGTTCCGGTCAGCGCGAGGGCGGCCAGGAGGGCGGCCATGGCCGCTCCTCCCATCCCCCCCGCCATCCATCCGGTCCGTCCCACCATCGTTCCCTCCCGAGCAGGTGAATCCGACGCTCGGAAGCTACGGAACCCTGCCGGTGAGGTCTGTCGGGGAGAATGCGGTGTGAGACGTAGGAGAAATCCCTACACCGCCGTAGGGGAATTTCGGTGGGGATGGGGAGATTCCGGGGCCGCAGGCTCCGCCACTCCCCCCTCAGACGTCCCGAAGGAGCCCCACCCGGAGAGCGAAGCGCACCAGCTCCGACCGGTGGTTCAGCCCCAGCTTCTGCATGATGCGGGCTCGGTAGGTATCCACCGTCTTCGGCGAGATGAAGAGCTTCTTCCCGATCTCGGTGGAGGAGTATCCCTCGGCGGTGAGGGCCAGCACCTCCCGCTCCCGGGAGCTGAGGTCTTCCACCCCGCCCCCGTCGCCATCGCGCTCCTCGGCATCCCGATACTTCCGGAGCAGGAGGGTGGCAGCTCGTGCCGGGAGGTAGACCTCTCCCCGGGCTACCGTCTCGATGGCCTCCATGAGATCCCGATCGGCGCTGGTCTTGGTGAGGTACCCGCTCCCTCCCCCCTCCACCACCGGAACCAGGTACTCCTCCTCCGCGTGGACGGTGAGGACCAGCACCTTCACCCCGATCTCCAGCGCCGCGATGCGGCGGGTGGCCTCCAGTCCGTTGGTTCCCGGCATGGAGAGATCCATGACCATGACGTCGGGGCGTTCGGCCAGCGCCAGCGCCACCGCGTCGTCCCCATTTTCCGCCTCGCCCACCACCATGATCCGATCCTCCAGCTCCAGAAGGGCACGGAGCCCCGATCGGAACATGGCGTGATCGTCCACCAGCGCCACCCGGATCCGCTCAGACATCGGCTACTCCCGTCGGGGTTCGGGCCGGCAGGGTGAGGCGGACCCGGGTCCCCTCTCCCGGAGCACTCTCGATGACCAGGGAGCCGCCTACCGAGGCTGCCCGCTCCTCCATCCCCACGAGCCCCAGCCCCTCCCCCGACCGTCGATGGGGGGTGGATTCAAACCCGGCTCCGTCATCCACGATCTCGGCCACCACATCCCCCTCCTCTCGTTTCCGAAGCGACACCCGGGCCCACGACGCTCCCCGGGCATGCCGGATCACATTGGTGAGCGCCTCCTGAACCACCCGGTAGACCACCAGACGCGCATCGGGGTCCAGCGCCTCGTCCACCCCGTCGGCCACCACCTCCACCGGGATCCCCGAGGTGGCGGCCATCTCCTCTCCCTGAGCATGAATCGCCGCCACCACCCCGGCATCCTCCAGGGCGGGAGGGCGAAGTCCCCGGGAGATGCGCCGCACCCCCTCCACCGCCCCCTCCAGCGCCTCGTGCATCTCGGCCAGGAGTTCCGCCCGCTCCGCCACCCCTTCCGTCCGCTCCAGCACCTTCATCCGGACGAGGAGCCCCGCCAGCGCCTGGGCGGTGTCGTCGTGGAGTTCCCGGGCGATCCGTCGCCGCTCCTCTTCCGCCGCCAGGAGCGATCCCCGCCCGAAGCGCCGGAGCCGTCGCTGTTCCCCCACATCCCGGACCATGACGATGGTCCACATCTCCCCCCCCACTTCGAGGGGGCTCAGCGAGATCTCGACCGGCACCGCGACCCCATCCTTCCGACGCCCCTCCAGCTCCAGCCCGATCCCCATGGGGCGGGGGCGCGGATCGGCCGCGTACCGATCCCGGTGGGCTCCATGCACCCCCCGCACCGCTTCGGGAACCAGCACCTCTACCGGCTTCCCCAGGAGCTCCTCCCCGCCGTACCCGAAGAGGGTGAGGGCTTGCGGGTTCAGGTCCCGGATGACGCCGGCGCCGTCCACGAGGAGAATCCCGTCGGGGCAGGCATCGAAGACTGCGCGGTATCGTTCCACGTCTCTCCGGGAGGATGGGTTCCTGGAAGGCACCCTGACCGGGTCCCCTCCATCTCCCCTGAATCTCCTCCCTCACCGGGCGCAGTTCAAGGAAGGGCCGGTGCACACCGGGGAACCGCCCGGAAAAACGGCGGGGTGAAGACGCCGGAGAGGTGCCCCGTAGTGAAACCGGACCACACGACTTCCACGTCGAACCGAAACCCCATCCCCCGGCCTTCATTCCCCTCTTTCATGCCCACCACCAACCCCGTTCTCCGCGTCGACGCCGTGGAGAAGCACTTCGGTCCCGTGCGGGCCGTGAACGGCGTCTCTCTCACCGCCCACCCCGGCTCCATCACGGCGCTCCTCGGCCCCAACGGGGCCGGAAAGACCACCCTCCTCCGCATGATCATCGGGATGATCCACCCCGACCGCGGGCGGATCGGGTATCGCCTCGGTGGGCTCCCCCGGGAAAGCCCCGACCCCACCCGCATCGGATACCTCCCCGAGGAGCGGGGGCTCTACCTGGACGTCCCCGTCCGGCGCATGCTCCTCTACTTCGCCGGGCTTCGGGGGATGCCGGCGCGGGAGGCGGCCACGGAAGCCGATCGGTGGCTCGAGCGCTTCGATCTCCGGGAGCGGGGTGACGACGAGGTTCGGGAGCTCTCCAAGGGGAACCAGCAGAAGGTCCAGTTCATCGCCGCCATCCTTCACCGCCCCGAGCTGGCGGTGCTGGACGAGCCCTTCTCCGGGCTGGACCCGGTGAACCAGGACTTCTTCCTCACCCTCATCCGCGAACTCGCCGAAGGGGGGACCGCCGTCCTCCTGAGCGCGCACCAGATGGAGCTGGTGGAACGCCTGGCCGACCGCATCATCCTCATTCGCCGGGGCGAGGCGGTGGCGGAAGGGACCGTCCCCCAGCTCCGGGAACGATGGGGCGCCGGTCGTTCCCTTCGCCTCCGGATCGGGGGTGGCTCTCCCACCCTGGAGGGGCTCCCCGGCGTGCGTTCGGTAACCCGGGAGGGGGAGGGCGAACTCCGCATCCTCCTGGAGCCGGATGCCTCCCTGAGCCCCCTCCTGGCGGCGCTGGGAAATGGGACCGAGGTCCTGAACCTGGCCACCGAGTCCGTCACCCTCCACGACATCTACCTCCGTTCCGTCCTGGGGGATGAGCCCCCGGCACCCGAAGCGCCTCACCCGGATCCCGCATCATGACCCCATCCCACCGACTCTGGCGTGTGGCGGCGTGGGAGTTCCGCCGCTACGTGAAGTTGAAGCAGCAGATCGTCGGCCTCGTCATCCTCGTCCTCATGCTCATCGGGGGCGCCGCCCTCTCTCGCATGGGCGGGGAACGGAGCGCCATCGAGATCGGGGTGATCGGAGGTGAACACCTCCCCTCCCTCGGTGAGGAGGAGGGGCGGTTCCGCTTCCTGCCCCACCCGGAAGAGGCGCTCCCGGAGCTTCTGGAGGGCGCGGGTGAGCGGCGCGGAACCCCCATCCTCCAGGTGGAGTCCATGGGGATCGGAACCCTCCACACCCGTCAGGATCCGGGGTGGCGATCCGAGCTGGAGGGGGTCCTCTCGGCGGTGGTGCAGCGGGACCGGATCTCGGCGACCGAGCTGGACGAGTTCACCCTCGGGCTGCTCCTGGCCCCCTTCCACCTGGCCGTCGAGGAGGCGGCGCCCCGCGCCGGACGGATGGAGCGGGTCGCGGCCTGGGTGGCGCTGGGGCTCACCCTCCTGGGGCTTTTCTCCGGAATCTCCTACATCTTTTCGAGCGTCACGGCGGAGAAGCAGAATCGGCTCTCCGAGCAGGTCATCTCGGCCATCGATGCCCAGACCTGGATCGAGGGGAAGATCCTCGGGCTCTCGGCAGTGTCCGCGGTGGCGGTGGTGAACACGGTCCTGGGAGGGGTGATCTTCCTGGGGTTCGGCGCCCTGGCCTGGGGGTGGGAGCTCGCCCTCCCGGGACGGATCGAAAGCCCGGGACTTCTCCTGGTGGCGCTTCTCATCATCGCCGCGGGGTTCCTCTTCTGGTTCGCCCTCCTCACGGCGGTGGCCGCCATCATGGACGACCCGCATACCTCGAACCGCACCCAGTTCATGTTCCTCCCCATGCTCCCCCTGGTGGCGGCCCTCATGGCGGTGGGAGACCCCGATGCGGCCTGGGTGCGGGCCCTCGCCCTCCTCCCTCCCACCTCCGGCGCGGTCATGCCCATCCGGATGCTCGTCACCGAAGTGGGGTGGTGGGAGGTGACGGCTTCCCTCCTCCTCCTCCTGGCGGCGGCCCGGCTCATGGCTCTCGTCGCCGGACGCATCTTCCGGGTGGGGATGCTCATGTACGGAAAGGAGCCGAGCTGGGGTGAGGTGCGCCGATGGGTCACCGAGAGCGGGAAGGCGCCCAGGGAGCTGGTGTAGCGGGGGAGGAACTCCGGCACACCCGCTCCACCGCACCCATGGGGTGCCGTGCGAGGAGAGCGTCTTGCGCGAGGCTACGGCTGCCGAAGGATCTTCTCCATCGCCTTACCCCTGGCCAGCTCGTCGATGAGCTTGTCCAGATAGCGGATCTCCCGCATGGTCCGCTCTTCGATCTCCTCCACCCGGACCCCGCACACCACCCCCGTGATGAGTGATCGGGCGGGGTTCATCCGGGGTGCCTCCGCGAAGAAGGTCTCGAAGTCCGTCCGCCGCTCCAGTTGCGACTCCAGCTCCTCCTGATCGTATCCGGTCAGCCAGCGGATGATCTCATCCACCTCCGCTTTGGAGCGGTCCTTCCGCTCCGCCTTGGTGACGTAGTGGGGGTAGACGCTCGCAAAGCTCGTGGTGTAAATCCGGTGTTTTGTCATGATGGGTTTTTCCTACGATCAGGATGCCGGCTATAGCATGGTCGTTGCCAGCGCATTCACATCTGCTTTCACCTCGTCGAAGTCATCCGACGCCGAGATCTTCAGGGTGTTTTTTCCTTCCATCTCGCGAGACAGGATTTCGAACTCCACCGTGCGCGTACGTCCCCGAACGAAGTGATAGATGACATAGCCCGCGGGGATGGCAAGAAGGAAGAACCCTCCCGCCACATCGTATTCACTGTTATCTGGATCGATTACCAAGGCACTGATTATCACCCCGATTACAATCCACAACACGAATAGCCCGATGTTGAAGCGGCGCTTGCTGTGATACGTCTTCTTTCCGACCACCTTCATCGTGGCGTCCTGCACATGCGTGTCCAGAACGTTCACATCATGTAGAGCGGCCCAGTTCATGACCCGATCACGTAGAGCCGTTTCGTCCGCGGGAACGACCGTCTTGAGGTACTTGGACATACCCACCCCTCCCAAGTTGGAAATTTCGACCGATTCGCCGCCTTGCAAGGCTACCTGTTCTCCGCCGTGGGCCAACTACTTTGTCGAGGCCGGCGCAACATTCCAGAGGCGAAAATCAGCACACACGAGATTATCTCGGAACGCATCTGATGCCCTTCGCCCTTTAATGTCAAGCCCGAACCGTGAACGCCCGCGCCGCGCCGATCCTCGAGAGGACCATCCAGAATGTGCGCCTCCATCCGCGGGCCTTCATCCAGGAAAGCGTCTCTTCCAGATCGAGAGTAGGAGAAGCGCGGGCTCGTCGCGGCCACCTGCAAGGCGCACAGCCATCGGGGCGCCGTCGATTTCGAATCCGATCGGCGTAGCGTTTTTCACCTCACCTCCTTCCTTACCGCCTCCCCGCACCATGCGCACGTTCTTGATAGCTCCGCGAGCGGCGGTCCACTACACTTCGACGCAGGGGGAGGTCGACGGTCGGAGCGCCGTTGACCTCCGCATCGAGCCGAAGCAGCAGGTCGGATCCTTGAAACGGGGAGAACGGGTATGGAGGATGGTTCGCGGTTCCTTCGTCATACTCTGGCGACATTGGCCTACCGTCTCGAGAAGCCCCTTCGGCGGGCTCCCGCCGGGTTCGCGGAGTTCCGATGCGGCGACGGCGTCCGCACACCACTCGAGATCCTGGGACACATCGGGGATCTCATGGAGTGGGGGGAACGGATGGCCGCGGGTGAATATCGGTGGGAGGCCGGATCGACCCAGGACTGGGAGGCCGAAAAGGAGCGGGTCTTCGGCGCCCTGACCCGATTCGACGAGCGTCTCCAGACCACCCCTCCCGGCCACCCCGTCGAACAGATCTTCCAGGGCCCCATCGCCGATGCCCTCACCCATGTGGGCCAACTCACCCTCCTTCGGCGCCTGGCGGGAGCGCCGATCCGCCCCGAGTCGTATGCACGAGCGGATATCTCGGCAGGTCGAGTGGGTCCGGATCAGCCTTCGAAGCGGGTGGAGTTTTCCGGTGACGCCAGCGCACGGAGCGATTGAGGATGGGCACCCTTCGGCGACACCCAATGGGGAACCGCCATCAACGCACCTCGGCAGGAGCACGCGCCGGGCGTGACCGGTAGCCCATGTCCCTCACCCGAACCCGCCTGTTGCAAAGCGACCTCCTCGAAGTCCGCCATGTCCATTGCCGTCCCACCCATGCGTGTGCGGGCGACGTCGAAGAGGTGGAGCGGGATATACTCGTCCTCCCCCTTCGCGGCGTCTACCGGATGCACCTCTCCCAAAATGAAGACTTCCTGGCCGAAGCGACCCAGGCCGTCTTCCTTGCGGCCAGGAGGCCCTACCGAGTAAGTCACCCCGCAGGAAAGGGTGATGATTGCCTCGCGCTGGAGTTTCACCCGGAGGTGATGCAGGAGGCGCTGGAGACCACTTCTCAGGTTGACCGGATGGGTGAGCTCCCGCCCCATGCCACCCTCCCTCCCCCCGCACTGGCGGAACGGGCGCTCCTCCGGAGGCGGCTGTCCGCCGGAGATTCGGATCACCTCGAGGTCGAAGGGATTGGGATGGATCTCCTTGCCACCGCCCTGCAGGCGACGGGCCGGGAGAGATCGGCGCGGCAACCGCGGGAACGGACGATTCGCGAGTGGAGGGGGCAATCGGAGGTGGTCCGCACGCTCCTCATGATCCATCCCCGGAAACGGTGGACCCTCCGGGAGCTGGCGCATCACGCATACGCATCCCCCTTCCACCTCGCCCGACTCTTTCGCTGGACCACCGGTGTCTCGGTCCACGAATTCCAGCTACGCGCCCGGATCACCCACGGCCTGGATCTCCTCCTCGACACGGATCGGGAGATCGGCGTCATTGCCCTGGACCTGGGATTCGCCTCGCACAGTCACTTTTCCGCCGCCTTCCGCCGCGCCGTGGGTGTCTCTCCGTCCACCTTCCGGAGCCAGGCAAACGGTGCGCAACATCAGGCTTTACGCGCGTCGCTGGTAGGGCAACTCCGCCGGGGGATCACCTCCCCGAGGGGCGCTGCGGCAAGGACTCTATCGGAGGTTGAACGAGAATGACGAGAAATCGATTGGGAGTTGGTGGAGGCAGATCACATGGGTTTGCTCTGATGGCGGTGGCCTACCTGGCACTCCTCTCCCCCGTGGCGGCTCAGGAGCCGGGGGTGTTCGACCCGGTGGGTGAGTATACGGTTGGGGTGCAGTTCGGGGGAGCCACTCTGGACGGACTCCTGGTGATTGGCTCGGAGGGAGGCTCGCTTCTCGGGCACTTTCTCCTACCCGGTCAGTCCGTGTTGACGCTGGGCACGGTCCAGGTCGATGGGAGGCGGGTCACTCTCCTCGATCAGGCGGCTGCCGCTCCCATCCGCTTCGAACTCCACTTTGAAACGGACACCACCTTCTCCGGGAGATGGGTCCTGGGGGTTGAGAACCCTGGAACGCTCACCGGCCGGCGGGGCGCAAATCCCGACCTCCTACCCCAGTCGCCGAACTGTCCCGACGGTTCAGGCGACCTCCCCTTACCCCGTGTCCTCCCTCCTCCCACACCGGACCCCTCCGCTCCCCGGATCGTCACCTCCGATGTGACCCTGTTCTGGGAGGTGCTCGATGCCGCGGACCCCGGCACCCTGGCCGAACGGATGCACTGCGACTACCTGCGCCGGGGATCGGATGGGCTCAGGGACTTCCTCCCCCTTCGGATTGTAAGCGGGGAGCGACTGGCCGAGACGGTGACGGCTCAACGCGAGCGGTACGAAGCCGCTCGGGAAAGCAGCACGACGGTCACCGCGTTGGAGCCGGAGATCCGCGCAGTCTTCCACAGGATGAAGGCACTATACCCGGATGCCGTCTTCCCCGACGTCTACTTCCTGATCGGACGTCTCAACACCGGTGGAACGATCTCGCAGCGCGGGCTCCTCATCGGGGCGGAGATGTATGCGGATCACGCGCCCATCCTCCCACTCATAGCCCATGAACTCGTTCATTACCAGCAGCGTTTGATCCCTCCGGACCGACGCACCCTCCTGGCCCAGTCCATCATGGAGGGGAGCGCGGACTTCGTGGCCGAACTCATTTCCGGCGATCACACCAACCATCGGGCGCACGAGTATGCCCTCCCGAAGGAGGCAGAGCTGTGGAGGGAGTTCTCTCAGGTCATGCACGACGAGGATGTCTCGGGGTGGTTGTACGGTGGTGCACCTGAAGGCCGCCCCTCCGACCTGGGCTACTTCATCGGGTACCGCATCGCGGAGGCGTACTACATGAATGCCGGAGCCAACGAACAGGCGGTGTCCGATATTCTGAACGTCCAGGACTACGAGGAGTTCCTTGCGCGAAGCGGATACGATCCGGTCGGCGGGCGGTCCACCCCCTGATCGAATCGCCCTCAGGGCAGCCCCTGGCGAACGGCTCGCTCACCATCACTCCGGAAGGGAAAACGCCACGATGTAGTCCCCGCGGGGGAACCCACCCCCGCCCCCCGCGGCCACGACCACGAACTGTTTCCCCGTTCGGCGTCCGAGGTAGGTCATGGGGGTGGCCCGTGCGCTCGCCGGGAGTTCGCCCCGCCAGAGCACCTCACCCGTGGTCACATCGAAGGCGCGCAGGAGGTTGTCCGGCGTCGCCGCGATGAACACCAGCCCGGATGCGGTGCTGATGGGGCCCCCGAGGTTCACTGCTCCGAGGCGCTCCCCGCCCAGAGCGGCCGCGGCAGGATTTATCCGCTCCATGGTTCCCAGCGGCACCTCCCACACCCGCTCCCCCGTTCGTAGATCCACGGCCACGAGGGCGCCGAAGGGTGGGGGTGCGCAGGAGAAGCCCGACGGAGAGCGGAGGGATCGCCGCCGCATGGCGTACGGTGTACCCCGCATGACATTGTATTCGTAGCCGAGTCCGAGGCGCTGCGATTCCTCCTCCGCGGCGGCCCGACTGAACCCCTCCGCCGGGATGAGCTGCACCATCGCGACGTGGCGGTTCACCGGGATCACGGCAATCTGGCGCTCCGGCTCGAAAGCCACTCCCCCCCAGTGAGCCCCGCCGATGTTGGAGGGGATCACCAGGGTGCCCTGGAGGCTGGGAGGGGTGTAGATCCCGTCGTTGCGAAGCTCTTCGACCATGGCTCGGCATACGGCCCGATCCTCATCCGTGGGCCCCCATGCGTCTTCAGGGTTCAGTCGCTGCGGGCTGAGCGGCTCGATCCCCCGGGTGAAAAGCTGGGTGGGCCATGCCTCCTCTCCGGGAACATCGCTTGCCGGAACCGGGCGCTCCTCCACCGGGAAGATGGGTTCCCCGGTTTCCCGATGGAGCACGAAGAGCTGAGCGGTCTTCGTGACGGCAAGGACCGCCGGCACCTCCTCACCCTCCCGCACCAGGGTCACGAGGGCCGGGGCCGCCGCATTGTCGTAGTCCCACAGATCGTGACGCACCGTCTGGAAGCTCCACACCACTTCCCCGGTCTCCGCTCGAAGCGCCACGATGGAGCCCGTGTGGCGGTTCTCCCCTCGGCGCATCCCACCGTAATAGTCGGGAGCGGGGCTCGTGGTGGGCAGGAAGACCAACCCCCGCTCCGGATCCGCCGTCATGATGGACCAGACGTTCCCCGCCCCGGTGTTCTCCGGACTCCCGGACTCCCAGGTTGTATAGGCAGGATCCGAGGGGTCCTGGGGGATGGGATCCCAGCTCCACCGGAGGTCTCCGGTGCGCGCATCCCACGCTCGCACCTCGCCACTCACCGGATTGATGCGGCTGTTGTCCGCAATGGCCGATCCGGTAATGACGAGGTCGCCGATCACGATGGGGGGAGAGGTGACCTGGTACGCCTCGAACTCGAAGGGAGCGGTCCTCAGCCCCTCACGGAGATCAATCTGGCCGCGGTCCCCGAATGCGCCGCACGGCTCGCCGGTCAGACCGTCAACCGCGACGAGGCGGGCGTCGATGGTGCCGATGAACACGCTGCGGCGGCAGATGGCGCCCTCGGGCGCTTCACGATCCAGCCAGGTAGCCACCCCGCGGTTCGTAAAATCGCCGTACGTTCGCTCCCGATCCACCTCCGAATCGGAGCTCCAGAGTTCGTCCCCCGTCTCGGGATCGAGGGCGACGATCCGGCCGAGCGGGGTGCCCACGTACATCACCCCATCCACCACGATGGGCGTTGCCGAAAGTCGGGGCTCCCGCCGGGTGGCGACATCGGCCTCACCGGTTCGGTAGATCCAGGCAACCCGCAGCCCCGCGACATTCGAGGGATCGATCTGGCTCAGCGGCGAGTGTTTGGCTCCGTAGCTGTCCCCGCCGACCACCGGCCATTCTCCATTCACAAGGGCGTCCATCTCGTCGGCTCTCTCGTTGGGCCCGGCGGAATCGGATGCGTTGGCGTTCACGTGCAGCGCCCAGATCGTGAGGGCCGCGAGGACGGAGAGGGGGATGGCGGTGAGTGTTCGGCTCACGAAGCAACTCCTGCTACAAGGGCAGTGAATGGGCGAACCTCCTGATTCCCTACGACCGCTTCCCATCAGGCCTTCAAGGAGGGCTACGGGCCCCTACCGCGGCTCCCCTCGATGGTCAGCCACGATCCTCCCTTCCCGTAGCACCATCACCGTGTTGCGTACATCCTCGATTCGCCGGAGCGGATCGCCGTTGAGGACCACGAGGTCAGCCGAACGACCCTCCTCGATGGCCCCGACCTGTCCGGTTCTGAGCTCCCGGGCTGCCTCCGACGTAGCGGCCCGGAGGGCATCCACCGGCCTGAGCCCGCTCGCCACCAGGAGTTCCAGCTCCCTGAGCAGACCAGCTCCCGCACGGACGCCGGGCATCCCTGCGTCGCTCCCCGCGACGACGCGCCCACCTGCCTCGTGGAAGGTGCGCAGTTGTGCCATGGGCCACCGAAGCGCATCGGATGGGAGGGGGGAGTCGGGGCGCAATGTCGCCGCCTCCATCACCGCGAATGTCGGCGTGATGGAGATGCCCAGGTCGATCATCGAGGCGAAAAGGTCTTCCGGCCAGGACTCGGAGGCCCCTCGAGGCTCCAGGTGCTGGAGGCCGTCCACTCCGGCCGCCATGACGTCCCGGAGATCGTCCAACGTGCCCCAGTGCGCCACCACCGGAAGGTCGTGCCGATGCGCCTCGTCCACGATGGCGCTCAGGACGTCGGGGGCGATGGGCTCCAGCGGGGACACCGGCCGACCGCGTTCCTGAACCACCTTGATGAGGTCGATCCGGTGGTTCCCCGTCATCAGCTCGGCCACCGCCCGTCGAGCCTCATCGGGGGTGGATGGGGTTCGCAACCCATCGGACTCCGGATCGACGCCGATGGTGACGATGGGATGCCCACCAGGTGTGGTGAACAGGGGTCCGGCGGCGTACAGCCGAGGTCCCTCGAGTTCCCCGTCACGAAGCATGCGCCGGAATTCCATCACCCAGCCATGGTCATCTCCCAGGCTCCGCACCGTGGTGACACCGTGCGCCAGAAAGGCGCGCCGCTTGGCGGGGAAGTACTGCACGTAGTCGATGACCAGGCGCGCCATCCGGATCGGGCTCATTCCTTCACCCACCTCGAGCTCGGGGGAGGCAAGGTGGACGTGCAGATCGATCAATCCGGGGATGATGGTGAAGCCGTCGAGATCGAGGACGGTGGCTTCGGAAGGGATCTCGATTCCGGCGACATCGCCCACATGTACGATGACACCGTCGCGCACCACCACCGTCGCGTCGGCCAGGGGCTCGAGTTCCTCACCGGCAAGCACCGTGGCCCCGGTCAACACCAGGTAGCCCTCCTGGGGTGATCCGGGGTGGTAGAGGGTCGTGGCGTAGTAGATCACCCCTGCGCCGACGAGAGCCGCGACGCTGCCCAGGGCATACGGCGCGAATCGCAGAAATCGTTTCACCGAAAAGGCTTCCTCGTCTGTGGCAACCAGGGGGAGGATCGGAAGGTTCGTGGAGGGGCCGGAAAGGATGAGGGTTCCTAATCCGGAATCGTTCCGGTTCGGTCCCGCCGCTCCCCGAGTACACATCCCTCGGGTGCCGGATCCGCCCCCTGGATCGAGGTGAATCCGGCGGCCATGGAGGCCAACGCCCGGGAGGCGGCCCGGGCCTCGTGAGGGCGCCCCGTCTTTGCCACGGTGAAGAACAGCGGGTACGGCTCGGGCTGGAGGAGGTGAGCCGGGTCCTGGACCGGGTCCCGGAGGTAGTGGGACTGGCGGTGGTGAAGGTGGACGAAGTCCATCGCCTGGCGGACGTGGGAGTCCGAAAACCCATCCTCCTGATGGCACACCCCACCGGTGGCGAGGCGGAAGAGCTGGTAGCTCGCGGGGGGCTCCGGCCTCGGATCTTCGACCTCACCCTCCGCACACCTCACACCCGCCTCACGGCGGGTCAGGGAGGGCTACGCCCTGTTGACTCGTCTCGCTTCATAGGTGCGCGGCGCGAAGCGGCGTGACAGGTTCAGCGCCTCGTTAGGCGGTGATTCTCGGGGTGCCAATCCGGCCCGATGTGGACCCGGAGACGCCCATGCTGTGATACGAACAGCGGCGCTTCGTTCGTCATCAGCAGTCTGAATTCCGCGTCCGACAACGGTAGGCGATCACGCAGCAGATCCGCGTACTCCTTCGCATCGAACACCGGATAGTCCGATCCAAACAGAACCCGCTCGATGCCGAGCGCGCGGAGGTCAGCTGCCATCGCAACCGCATCAGAACGGCTCGAGGCGCGTACCCCATCCGTCCTACGCTGGAGCAAGCTTCCCGATATTTCAACATACACCCTCCGGTGGGCCGCATCCTCCGTTGCCCGTAGGAACGCAGACAGCTCCTGCACCGCCCGGCGCGCTGAGGCTCGGTATCCGCCATTGCCGCCGAGATGCGCCAGGTACAGCTCCAGATCAGGATTTGGGGCTACCACGCTCGTTAGAAACGTCCGCATTTCGCCCGCGCTCAGTTCCCCGTTGTGGGTTCTCTAAACTTTGTCCCCATTTCTCTCTAAACTCTGTCCCCCTCCGGGGGTGAGTTAGGCGGCTTCGGGTTCTGAGTCGGCCTCCGGTTTC
>JBJHBD010000016.1:0-33289 GCA_050485305.1 Gemmatimonadota bacterium | reverse complement strand
CCCCCCCTCGCTCTTCCGGGCGTGGACCAGGTCGGCGTCGGGAGGAGCGCGGCCCGCCGCCGCCCGCGCCGTCCGGAGGAAGGGGGACCACCCCTCGCACTCGGGGCAGATCCGGTCCGCGGGGAGCCCCGTCCCACGCGGGGCCCCGCACCTCGGGCACCCCGGCGAAGGGATGGGTCGGATCCGGGTGAGGCACCCGGGGCAGACCCGCCCGCCCCCGCTCCCCCGGGGGAGGGGGGCTCGGCACCCGGCGCAGGCGGGAGGGAGGAAGAAGTCCAGGACGCTCCGGGGGGATGGGATCCGGCCCCCCCATCGCTCCCGTCGAAGCCCGGTCGTCACCCCTCCCCCCTCCCACCGGCGCCCTCGAAGGCGGCTCGCATCACCTCCACCGGTGCCGGACGGTCGAACCATCGCTCAAAGGCCGCCGCCCCCTGGTGAACCAGCATCGTCCTCCCGTCGGCGGCGGGGATCCCCCGCATCCGGGCCCTTCGGACCCAGGGGGTCTCTCCCGGTCGGTAGACCAGGTCCAGAACCGCGCCTACCTGGGACTCGTCGCCGAGGGGGAGGGGGTCCGGGTCGGCATCGTTCAGTCCGAGGGAGGTGGCGTTCACCACCAGCTCCCATCGACCCTTCCGGGCCTCCGCGGGGCGGGTGAGGACTCTCACCCCGTCAGGGCCCAGCGCCTCCGCCATGGCCACCGACCGCCGGAGGGTCCGGTTCAGGACCGCCACCTCGCCGGTCCCCTCTTCCAGGAGAACGGAGAGCGCCGCCCGAGCCGCTCCGCCGGCGCCGAGGAGGAGAACCCGTGCCCCCCGGGGACTCCCTCCCAGGAGATCCCGCATGGCGCCCCGGAACCCCTCCACATCGGTGTTGTCCCCATGGATCTTCCCTCCGGCGAGCCAGAAGGTGTTGCAGCTTCCGGTGAGGCGAACCGCCTCGGAGGGGACCTCCACCGTGCGGGCGGCGAGCCCTTTGTGAGGGATGGTCACATTCCCCCCTCCCCCCGCTCGGGCCACCCCCCGAAGGAGCCCGGGGACGTCGGTTTCCGCCACCCGGAGGGCCAGGTACCGGGCATCCACCCCCGCCGCCTCGAAGGCGGCGTTCTGGATGGCGGGCGAGAGGGAGTGCGCCACCGGGTCGCCCAGGAGGGCGTAAAGGCGGGTCGTGGCGCGCACCTCGTTCCGGGTGGGCCCCGCCGCGGGGGAGAGCGCGTGGTTCACGGGGCCAGGACCGGCGCCAGCCGGTCGAAGGTGCGGGTCACCAGCTTCTCCAGCTCCCGGTACGTCTCCCGGTAGTGCTCCACCCCATTCCCGTAGGGATCGGACACCCCGCGCCACCCCCGGTGCGGTGCCCCCTCAACGCCGTCGGCGAAGGCGGTGAGGAGCGTCCCCTTCCCCTCTCCGCCGAGGTGAAAGACCGCCTCCAGATGCCCCGCCGACATGGTCAGGATGAGGTCGGCCGCCGCCACGAGCTCCCCGTCCAGGGGGCGACTCCGATGGTCGGAGAGGTCCAACCCGGCCTCCCGGGCCACGGCGAGGGAGCCGTCGCTGGCCGGTTCCCCCGGGAAGGCCGCGATCCCCGCCGACCGAACCCGGATCCCCTTCCACCCCCTTCGCTCCGCCTCCCGCCGGGCCAGCGCCGCGGCGAGCGGGCTCCGGCAGGTGTTCCCGGTGCAGACGAAGAGGAGGGTGAACGCTTCGCCCCCCGCCGCTCCGGCCCCCTCGATCTGCGCGCGGGGAATGGCGCCTTCCCGAATGATCCGCACCTCTCCGCCGGTCAGCTCAACCAGTGTGGAAGGGGGAGAGGGCGCCAGCTCCCCGGCATCCAGGACGAGGAGGCGCGCCGCTCCCGGTCGCCCGGCAAAGCTCTCGGCGATGGCCTCCGCCCTCCCTTCCGGTGGCGCCCCGGCGGGGTTCGCCGAGGTGGAGAGGAGGGGGCGAGGACGACGGGCCAGGAGCGCTTCCAGGAAGGGGTGGGGGGAGCGGCGCACCGCCACCCCCCCGTTCTCCGACCGGACCCCCTCCGGATACCGCTCGTCCGGATCGGGGATGACCATGGTCAGCGGACCGGGCCAGAAGTGGCCGGCGAGACGGAGACCCGCCTCCGGAAGTCGGAGTCCGGCCACCCATCCTCCAGGGGAACCGGAGGGTGAAGGGGCTCCCTCGGAAGGGCTTTGATTCAGGGGGCCCTCGGCACGGAGCTCCGGGGGAGCCAGCACCAGGAAGGGTTTCCCCTCCTCCCGCCCCTTGAGGGCCCGGAGCGCCGCCACCCCTTCAGGAGTCGCGTCCGCGCCCACCCCGTAGACCGTTTCGGTGGGGTAGACGAGGAGCCCGCCCCCGTCGAGGTGCGCCACAACCTCGTCCAGGACCGCCTCCAGGGGGGCGCTCAGCGACAGTACGTGGGGGCGCCCGGCGCGAGGGTCCGCCTCGGACCCGGGGTCCATGGGGAGCCCATTCCCCGGGCGAGGCCCGGGGCCCGATGGAGAAGAAGGGTTCGACATCACCTTGTCTCCCCGGGCCGGAGTCGGAGGAGGAGTTCGGCCACCGGGACGTCGTCCGGGTGGGTCACCTTCAGATTCCAGGGGGACCCCTCCACCATCCGCACCCGCCCACCCATGCGGGTGAAGAGGGCGGCGTCGTCGGTGGCGGCGACCCCCGCCGCCTCGGCGGCGCGGTACGCCTCCAGGAGGGGGGCGCTGGGGAAGGCCTGGGGCGTCTGGGCCTGCCAGAGGGAGGTCCGGTCCGGGGTGGCAACGATCCGCCCCTCCCCATCCACCTCCTGCACGGTGTCCACCGCGGGCCATCCGGCCACCGCCCCCTCCCCTCCCAGCGCCACCTGAAGGCACCGGTCGATGATCTCCCGGTTCACCAGGGGGCGAGCGGCGTCGTGGACCAGGACCACCTCCACCTCGGGCGCGAGGGCGGCGAGAGCGGCGCGAACCGAGGCGGTCCGGGTGTCGCCCCCGCGTACCAGGAGAAGGCGGGGGTCCAACGTCCCGAGCCACTCCGGCGGGTCCCCGAACTCCTCGGGAGAGAGGGCCACCGCCACCGAGACCACCGCGGGGTGGGCCAGGAAGGGGCGGAGCGCGTGAAGGAGAATCGGCTCCCCGCTCAGCGCCAGGAAGGCCTTCCGGGTTCCACCCATGCGCCGTCCCACTCCGGCGGCGGGGATCGCCACCCCCACCTTCGGCTCCTCTCCCTCCGGTGTCGTGCCGACCATCTGGTGCGCTCGCTTCCTGGTTTCAGAGTTGGTGGGCGGCCTCCCGTCAGAAGGGGGCGTCCTCACCTCCATACCCCCCGCTCGCCGCCCCCGCCGGGTGGGCCTCGGCGGTCTCCCGCGCCATCTCGTCGAAGCGGGTGTACGCCTTGTGGAAATACATCTCGATGGTCCCGGTGGGGCCGTTTCGCTGTTTGGAGATGATGAGCTCCGCCTTCCCCTCCAGCGAGTTCCCGTCTTCGTCCTGCCCGCTTGAACTGTAGTACTCCGGACGGTACAGGAACATGACCAGATCGGCATCCTGCTCGATGGATCCCGAGTCGCGGAGATCGGAGAGCTGGGGGCGGTGGTCGGTGCGCTGTTCCGGCCCCCGGGAAAGCTGGGAAAGGGCCACAACCGGCACCTCCAGCTCCCTGGCCAGCCCCTTCAGCCCCCGGGAGATCTGCGACACCTCCTGCTGCCGGCTCTCCACCCGTCCGCTCCCCCCCATGAGCTGGAGGTAGTCGATGACGATGAGCCCCAGCCCCCCCTCGGCCTCGGCTTTGAGCCGCCGAGCCTTCGCCCGCATGTCCAGCACCGTCCCGCCGGGAGAGTCGTCGATCCAGATCTGGGACGAGTTGAGCTTTCCCGCCGCCGTGGCGATCCGCTGGAAATCCGACTGGGTCAGGCGCCCGAGCCGGAGGCGCTGCGCGTCCACCCGGGCCTCGGAGCAGAGGAGGCGGTGAACGAGCTGTTCCTTCGACATCTCCAGGGAGAAGATGGCCACCGACCGCCCGTGGGAGATGGCCGCGTTCTGGGCCACATTCAGCACCCACGAGGTCTTCCCCATGGATGGGCGCGCCGCCACGATGACCAGATCTCCCTTCTGGAATCCGGTGGTCATCTTGTCCAGGGTGGGGTACCCCGACGGGACCCCGGTAATGGAGGACCCCGACTTCTGCCTCTCCTCGATCTGCTCGATGGTGTCCCAGAGGAGGTCCTTGATCCAGACGAACCCGCCCCGGTCGTGGCTCTCCGCCACCTGGAAGACGTTCTTCTCCGCCTCGTCCACCAGCTCCTCCACCGACCGGTCACCGGGCTGGTACGCATCCTGGATGATCTTGGTGGAGACGTCGATGAGGCGGCGAAGGAGCGCCTTGTCCCGCACGATGCGGGCGTGGTACGAGATGTTCGCCGCGGTGGGGACCACATCCAGGAGTTCGGAGAGGTACTCGAGCCCCCCGGAGCGCTCCAGCTCCCCCGCCCCGGTGAGGTGGTCCCCCAGCGTGACCACGTCGATGGCCTGGTTCCGGGTATGGAGGGTCCGCATGGCGCGGAAAATCACCCGGTGCCCCTCCCGGAAGAACATGGTGTCGTCCACCACGTCCTCGATGCGGGTCATGGCGTCGGCGTCCAGGAGGAGCCCTCCCAGCACCGACACCTCCGCCTCCAGCGAGAAGGGTGGCTCCCGGTCGTAACGTCCTGCGGTGCCGCTGCTTACATCGAGGTTGTTCACGTAGATTCTCGATCCGTCACCTGACGGAGAAGCTGGAGGTCGTCCCAGGTGGCGCGGGTCCACCCCGAGTTCCGGAGGAGGGCCGCCGGGTGATAGGTCACCACGAGAGGGGTCCCCTCGTACGAATATACCTTCCCGCGAAGCTTCCCGAGCGGGGCCTCGCTCCCCGCGAGAAGCTGCCCCGAAAAGGTCCCCACCGCCAGGATCACCTCCGGCTTCACCACCTCGATCTGGCGCCGGAGATAGGGGGAACACGCCTCGATCTCCGCCGGAAGGGGGTTCCGGTTCCCCGGCGGTCGGCACTTGATGACGTTGGCGATGTAGACCGTCTCTTCCCGGGAGAACCCCACCGCCGCCAGGAGAAGGTCCAGGAGCTTCCCTGCCGCCCCCACGAAGGGGAGCCCGGTGGCATCCTCGTTGGCGCCGGGCGCCTCCCCCACCACCATGAGGCGCGCCTGCGGATTCCCGTCGGCAAAAACCACCTGGGTGCGGGTCCGGGCCAGGGGGCATCGGGTACACCCCAGGGTGAGGGTGCGGAGCTCATCATGGTCCGCGGGGAGTTGGTCCGGCGTGACCACCGCGTTCTGCACCGCTTTCTCCTCTCCCTTCGGGGATGGGTCCGCAGGCACCGCCGGTACCCGGCTTCGGTCGGTGGGTGCGGAGGCCGCCATTCGCACCGCCTCTCCGGCGCCGATCCCGTCCAGGATCCAGGCTCCTTCCCCCGTTTCTTTTCGCTGCCGGAGGTACCGGGCCACCTCGTGGGGATCGGGGCGCGATCCGGGAGGGTGGACCATCAGAGTTCGGGGCCCCGGAGGCGTTCTTCCGGATCGGTCCACCCCAGGAGGGGTTCCGCCCGGTCCAGGATCCGGCGGGCCACCTCGTCCTTCCCGAGGGTGGGGAGAACGTCTTCGCCACCGGCGGCATCCAGGATGACGACCCGGTTCGTCTCCGACTCGAACCCGGCCCCCTCTTCCGAGGCGGGGTTCGCCGCGATGAGGTGGAACCCCTTGGTTTCGAGCTTCTTCCTGGCGTTTGCCAGGAGATCGTCGGTTTCGAGGGCGAACCCCACCGCCACCGCTCCCTCCTTCCGCAACGAGGCGGTGAGCGCCGCGATGTCCGGGTTCTCCACCAGCCGGACCTCCGGGACTCCCCCTTCGCTCCGCTTCATCTTGGAGGTCGCGGACGATCCCGGTCGGAAGTCCGCCACCGCGGCGGCGTATACCACCAGATCGGCCTCTCCGATTCGCCTCTCCACCGCTTCGAGCATCTCGGTTCCCTGCTCTACTCGAACCACCTCCACCCCGACGGGAGGGAGGAGCGCCGAGGGGCCGGTGACCAGCGTCACCTCGGCGCCTCGCAGGCGGGCTTCCCGCGCCAGCGCGAACCCCATCCTCCCGGAAGAGCGGTTTCCCAGATACCGCACCGGGTCCAGCGGTTCCCGGGTGGGGCCTGCGGTGACGAGGACGCGCTTCCCCGTGAGGGGCCCTCCGGAGCCGAGGAGGCGCCCCGCCTCCTCCACGATCTCGTCCGGCTCCACCATCCGCCCGGCCCCTTCCCCCTCTCCCACAGCAAGGGGGCCCACACCGGGACCGACCATCCGGTATCTCAGGGTGTCGCGGCAGTGGGCGGCGTTTGCCACGGTCTGGGGGTGAGCCCACATCCGGTCGTTCATGGCGGGAGCCAGAAGGACCGGAGCGCGGGTGGCGAGGAGGGTGGTGGTGAGGAGGTCGTCGGCGCGCCCGTGGGCGGCGCGGGCCAGGAAATCCGCAGTGGCGGGGGCCACCACCACCAGATCGGCCTCCGCCCCCAGTCGAATGTGGAGGGCGGCTCCCTCCACCGAGAAGAGGGATTCGTGGACGGGGCGTCCGGTCACCCCCTGGAAGGAGAGGGGGCGGACAAACTCGGTGGCTCCCGAGGTGAGGATCACGTCCACCTGAGCCCCGAGGCGCGTCAGGTCCCGGGCGACCTGTACCGCCTTGTACGCGGCGATCCCTCCGGTGACGCCGAGGACGACCCGTCGCCCCTTCCAGGGCGGACGGGGGGCGAGGGGCCGACCGGGCATGGAGCTATTCCTCGCGGCGGCGACGCCCCACGAGGCGGAACTCGATCTGCCCAGAGGTCAGGGCGTCGAGGGCGCGAGTGGTGAGCTTCTTCTCGGACCCCAGGGGCTTGAGATCCCGGGGGAGGGCGTTCAGCTCACGGGTATACTTGGCGGCCACCAGCACCCCCAGATACTTGCTCTGGGTGTGGAGGGCCACCTCATGAGGGGTGAAGACGCGCACGCGCACCTCTGTCGTTACGGTTCGAGGGAGGAGGGGTCCGCCGCGACCCGTCCCAGACCGGACAAGTTACCGCGAAGGGGCCCCGGACCCAAGGGGGGGATGGGCCAGGAGGCCGTCGATCTCGCTCCGGAGCCGGGCCACCTCCCGGAGAAAGTCCGTGGCCCGTGCCGGGCGATGCCCTTCCGCCTCCACGATGGCCCGAACCTGCGCCACCGCGTGCTCCAGATCGTCGTTCACCACGATGTAGTCGAAGTCCCGGGCCGCCTCCAGCTCCCCCTGCGCCGCACGGAGGCGGCGGGTCACCTCCTCCGTCGACTCGGTCCCCCGGGCGGTGAGGCGCTTCACCAGGTCGTCCGCCGAAGGGGGGAAGATGAAGATGAGGACGGCGTCGGGGATCCGGTCCCGGATCTGGCGGGCTCCCTGCACATCGATGTCCAGGAGGGCGTGCTCCCCCCGTTCGGCGGCGGCGTCCAGGTTCCGGAGGGGGGTCCCGTAGAGGTTCCCGTGGACCTCTGCCCACTCGGCCAGCTCTCCGGCGGCCATCATCTCCACGAAGGCGTCCCGGGTGAGGAAGTCGTAGTCCTCCCCGTCCACCTCCCCCTCCCGGGGGGGGCGGGTGGTGGCGGACACCGAAAAGACGAAGTGGTCGAACCGATCCACCAGGGCGTGGGCGATGGTGGTCTTCCCCGTTCCCGAGGGGGCGGCGAGGATCACCGGGCAGGGGCGGTGCGGGAGAGCCGTCATGACGTCATTCCACATTCTCGAGCTGCTCCCGGAGCCGCTCGATCTCCTCCTTGAGGATCACGACCCGCCGGGCGATCTCGGCATCGTTGGCCTTGGAACCGATGGTGTTGGTCTCCCGGAGGAGCTCCTGGGAAATGAAGCCGAAGCGCTTCCCCACTCCGTCCGGGTGACCGTGCTCCAGCGCGTCCCTGAACATGCGGAGATGGGAGCGGAAGCGCACCAGCTCCTCGTGGATGTCCCACCGCTCCGCCATGTGGGCCACCTCTCGGGCAAGGCGCTCCTCGTCCACCGGCGCCCCCGTCCCCTCCAGGAGGGCGGCGATGGCGGCGCGGAGGCGGTCCCGCTCCTCCGGGAGACGGTGAGGGGCCCGCTCGGCAATCCCCTCCAGCTCGGTTTCCATGACGGTGAGGCGATGGGCCAGGTCCCCCGCCAGGCGTTCCCCCTCCTCCACCCGCATGGCCACCAGCTTCCCCACCGCCTGATCGAGGGTGGCGGTGAGGGTATCCGGGTCCACCTCGAGGAGCACCTTCTCCCGCTCCGGGGCCCGGAAGAGCTCCCGCATCCCGGCGAGAAGCTCCAGCGAGACCGTCCCCTCCACCCCCAGTTCGTCGCGGAGCCGGCGGAACCCCTCCAGGTACCCGCGGGCGCGGTCCAGATCCACCTCCACCTCCGGAAGGGGGTCATCCCCCCCATTCCGCTCCACCGTGAGGGACACACTCACATGCCCCCGGGCCACCCGCTCCTTCACCACCCGCTCCAGCGCCCCCTGATGCCGCTCCAACCCGTTGGGGAGGCGCATCTGAAGGTTCAGGTAGCGGTGGTTCACCGAGCGGACCTCCACCCGGATGCGCCCCCCTTCGATGTCGGCCTCGGCGTCGCCGAAGCCGGTCATGCTCCGAAGGGGGGTGGGGGTCATGGGGTTCGTTCTCAGTTCCAGAGGGTCCACCGAACCCCGTAGAGGGCCCGGCTCACGGGGAGGAAGCGTTCCGGGTAGTCCTGGTTTTCGTCCCGGTAGGTGAAGTTGTCCCAGACCACGAAGACGTGCACATCCAGGACCCGGATCTGGAGGCGGCCGAACCACCGGCCATTCTCCGGGACGGTCCGGAACCCATCCCCCGTCTCCAGCGGGAGGGGGACGGCCATCTCACCCCGGCTCCGACGCCCGATGTCGGTCCACACCTCCAGGTTCCGGGACTCGAGGAAGACGTTGTGGAAGCGGAGGCGGACCTCATGGTTCTCCCTGGGGAGGTAGCGCCACGCCTCGCCATTTTCGTTCCAGAGCTGGGCGTGGCCCACCAGGGAGAGTCCGTTCAGGACCCGGTTCAGTGGGAGGGTCCCCGCCACCTCGAAGCCGGTCCGGCTCCCCCCCACCTGAGGGAGGGCCTCGCCCCGCTCCATTCCGATTCCGTGGGGGAAGAGGGAATCCACCTCCTGCGAGAGGAAAGCGGCGGTCAGGTAGACCCCGCTCCGGGAAAACTCCACCCCGCCGCGGTACCCGGTGCGCTCCATGAAGGAGGGGAGGAAGGGGTCCTCGGGGTCATCCTCCCCATTTCCGTTCCCATTTCCATTCCCCTCTTCCTCCTCGATCTCGGGGCGGATGGGGATCGGCACCGGGATCCCCCTGCGCCCGCTCTCCAACTCCCCGAAAAGGGAGAGGCCGGCCCGGGGCTCGGTCCAGGCGCGGGCGTGGTAGCCGGTGACGGAGCGCTCGTTCCAGGTGTCCCGGCGCACTCCGGCGGAGAGCCCTCCCACCCGGGGAAGGGCGCCGCCACCGCGGAGCTCGAGATTCCGTTCGGGCCACCCCTCGCCGCTACGGAACCGCCCCTCACCCAGCGTCCAGAGCCGCGCATCCCCCCAGGAGAGGCGGGTTCCCACCTCCCGGCGGGTGTCGGTGGAAACGAGGGTGTCGGCTCCGGCGCCGGATCGGTCCTCGTCCAGCCCAGCCCCCGACCGGTGGAGGTAGACCTCGGTGCGCACCCCCCACGGGAGCTCGTGCCGCCCCCGGATGGCCAGGTCCCGCCGGTTCACCTGGGCGGGGGCCCAGAATTCCGAGGGGCGCCTTGCCGACATCTGCCGCCAGTCCACCGAGATCCCGGACTCATCCCGGAGGAAGAGGTCGTAGCGGAGCTGCACCCCCGCCTGCACCCCCGTCTCCTGTCGGAAGGGGCCCTCCGTGTCCATCCGGTCAAGGGTGAGGACCAGGTTCCCGCCGAAAGCGGCGGGGTGGGCGAAGGTCCCGCGGAAGAGGTTGGTGTTGAGATCGCCCGTCCCCACCTCCAGGAGGGAGTAGATCCGCCCGTCGGTGATCCGGAACCCGGTGAGTTCGATGCGGAGCTCCCCACTTCGCCGCTCGACCCGCACCTCCGAGAGGGCGCCGAGCCCCACCTGGGAAAGGTCCACCACTCCGGCATCGAGGGGGGCCAGCTCGGCGCCATTCAGGAAGACGCGCACCTCCCCCGGCCCCATCCCGAAGGCGGTCACCGAGGAGGGTTGACCGTAGTCACCCCCTCGAAGGGGGACGATCCCGGGGATGAGCTCCAGAAGCTCCAGGAGGGTGAGGGCCCGAGTGGCCAGGAGCGCCTCCCGATCCCAGACCCACACCCCCCTCCCCCACCCTTCGGGGAGATGGGCCCCGGGCGTGGCCAGATTCCGGACCGGTCGGATCTCGGCAGGCTCCCCGAAGAGGAGGGTGTCCCCCTCCGTCTCGGGGATGGTGTCTCCCTCCGGGAGGCCGGGGAGGGTGTCGGTGGGGGTGGGGCGCGGCAGGGTGTCCGGGCGAGGCGGGACCGGGATGGTGTCCGGCGGCGGCGGGTCCTGCGCCGCCAGCGGGGGGACGCCCGCCAGGGTGGCGGCCACGAGCCCTCCCAGGAGGGCCGCGACGGGGAGGAGACGGGGACCCATCCTCACCGGGTACGGCTCCGGATCCAGGCCAGAAGGAGGCGGGTGGGGAGCCCGAACCCGCCATTCCGGTGGTAGGGGGCGCGGGTATCTCCGTACGCCGTCCCGGCGATGTCCAGGTGGGCCCAGGGAACCTCCCCGGTGAACTCCTTCAGGAAGATCCCGGCGGTGATGGTTCCGGCGGCCCGTCCCCCCACATTCTTCATGTCGGCCACCGGAGAGTCGAGCTGCTTTCGATACTCCTTCCAGAGAGGGAGAGGCCAGCACCGCTCCCCGGAGTGCTCCCCTGCGGCACGGAGCTCCTCCACCAGCGCGTCATCGGTCCCCATGAGGCCGATGGCCTGGTTCCCCAGCCCCACCACGACGGCGCCGGTGAGAGTGGCGCAGTCCACCATGGCGGCGGGCTCAAAATGGTCTTTGGCGTAGGAGAGGGCGTCGGCCAGAATGAGGCGCCCCTCGGCGTCGGTGTTGATGACCTCCACCGTCTTCCCCTCCCGGGTGCGAATCACGTCGCCGGGCTTGGTGGCCTTCCCGCTGATGGTGTTCTCCGACGAGGGGACCACCCCGATGACGTTCCCCTTCACCCCCAGCATCCCCACCGCCTTCATGGCCCCCAGGACGGCGGCCCCCCCCGACATGTCAAATTTCATCTCCTCCATCCCGGCGGCGGGCTTGATGGAGACCCCGCCGGTGTCGAAGGTGAGCCCCTTCCCCACCAGGACGAGAGGCGCCTCCCCCTCCTTCCCCCCCCGGTGCTCCAGGACGATGAAGCGGGGCTCCTCGTCGGAGCCGGCGGCCACCGAGAGGAGGGCGCCCATCCCCTCCTTCGCCATCTCCCGAGGGCCCAGGATCCGGCTCTCGAAGTGGTACTGATCGGCGAGCTGGAGGGCCACCCCGGCAAGGTGGGTGGGGGTGGCGACGTTCCCGGGGCGCATCTGGAGGGTGCGGGCCAGGTTGGCGCCCTCGGCGGCGGCGATCCCGTAGCGGAGGGCGTCCTGGACTTCGGCCGCCTTCAGGGGAAACCCCTCCGGGAGGGCAAGGACCCCTGAGGTCACCAGAGGGGGCGGCGGGTCGTCCGCCTTCGGTTCGGAGCGAAGCTCACGGAAGTCCCAGGCGGCGAGGATGAGCCCCTCGGCGACGGCCTCCAGAGAGGCCGCGGCGTCCGGGGAGCCGGATTCCGCCTCCAGGTGCGGGAGGGCCAGCGTCACCCCGGTGAGGCGAAGTCCTTCGGCCCGGCGCACCGCCCGCCCGGCCACCTTCCGAAGGGTTTCAGGGGTGAGGTCGCCCACCTTTCCCATCCCCAGGAAGAGGATGCGTTCCGGTGCCTCTCCGCCTCCCAGATAGAAGAGCGCCCCGTCCTCCTCCTTCCCCCGGAAGTCGCCGGCGGCGCGGGCAGCGGAGAGTGCCCCGCCCAACCGCTCGTCCGCCTCGGCGGCCCATCCGGAGAGGGGGGCATCCCCCTCGGGGACGGGGATGGCCAGGAGCGGGGTCGACGTCGAAAGGGGTGAGCGATCGAGGAGGGTGAGATCCATGGAGACGGTTTCCGGGAGTGGCGGCTGGATGGATGGCCTGAGCCAGGTGCGTCGCCGGCGGTGGTGACGCCAACGGGAACGGAAGGGCCGGAGAGGGAACCGCCCCCCCCGGCCAGAGTATCCCCGCCGGAGTACCCCCGATCCACCCGAAAGGGGTCCTCCATCCGCTCGGAGCCCCGCAAGTTTCACGAATCAGGCGAGACGGGGCAAGGCTTTCCGTCCACCCCAGACGCCCCCTTCCACGACGCCGACACCCACACCCACCCTCACCGCCGGAGCCCTCCCATGCCCCATCGCCTCGACGACCGGATCGCCCTCATCACCGGAGGGAGCGGGCACCTGGGGCGCGCCGTCGTGAAGCGCTTCCTGGAGGCCGGCGCCACGGTGCACCTCCCCATCTTCGACGAAGGGGAGCTCCCCGCACTGGAAGGCTCCCTGGGCGATGGGTTCCAGGCCCTCCACCTCCACCGCGACATCGATCTCACCGATCCCGCCGGGGTGGCTCGCCTCTTCGCCGAGGTGGAGGAGGGGGCCGGGCAGAGCCCCGATATTCTCCTGAATCTCGCCGGCGGGTTCGCCATGGCCCCGGTCCACGAGACCGAACCGGAGCTCTGGGAGCGGATGCTGGCCCTCAACGCCGGTACCGCCTTCTTCGCCTCCCGGGCCGCCCTCCCGGGGATGCGGGAGCGGGGGTGGGGGCGAATCGTGAACGTCTCGGCGCTCCCGGCGCTGGATCGGGGCACAAAGGGAATGGCCGCCTACGGCGCCTCCAAGGCGGCGGTGCTGAACCTCACCCACACCCTGGCGAAGGAGGGGGTGGACCGAGGGGTCACCGCCAACGCGGTCCTCCCCTCCATCATCGACACCCCGGCAAACCGGGAAGCCATGCCGGACTCGGATCGATCCACCTGGCTCCCCCCCTGGGAGATCGCCGGGGTCCTCCTCTTCCTGGCCTCCTCCGAGGGGCGGGTGGTGAATGGGGCAGCCATCCCGCTCACGCTGGGGTGAGAGGGGGGGACCATGGATGGGGTGCATTCCCGTCCCCCGGGTTGACAGTTCCGGCAGGGACGTTGAGAATGATTCTCAACGCTGCACCCCACTCCCCTCCCCGGAACCCCATGCGTCGGTTCGTCTCCCTCCCTCTCCTCACCCTCCTCACCCTCACCGGGTGCGACACCCGCCCCGACGCGGTGGTGAACGTCTACAGCCACCGCCACTACGACGTGGACCAGCAGCTCTTCGACCGCTTCACCGAGCGGACCGGGATCCAGGTCCGGGTGGTGAGCGCCTCGGCCGACGAACTCATCACTCGACTGGAGCGGGAGGGGGCCGCCTCTCCCGCCGACCTCCTCATCACGGTGGATGCCGGGCGGCTGCACCGGGCGAAGGAGCGGGGGCTCCTCCAGCCCATCCCCAACCCCTCCGTCACATCGGTGGTCCCCGCCAACCGCCGCGACCCGGAAGGGTACTGGTATGGTCTCACCCAGCGGGCCCGGATCCTCGCCTTCAACCGGGAGCGGGTGGACTCCACCACCCTCTCCACCTATGAAGCCCTCGCCGGGAGCGAGTGGGCCGGGCGAGTCGTCAGCCGGAGCTCCGAGAACATCTACAACGTCTCCCTCCTCGCCTCCATCATCGCCTACCGTGGGGTGGAGGGCGCCGAGGAGTGGGCCCGGAGGGTGGCCGCCAACATGCCCCGCCCCCCGCAGGGCGGGGACACCGACCAGATCAAGGATGTGGCCGCCGGGGTGGCTGACGTGGCCATCGTGAATTCGTACTATGTGGGGCGCCTCCTCGCCGACCCGGACCCCGCAAACCAGGAGCTGGCCCGCCGGGTGGGGATCTTCTTCCCCAACCAGGGGGAGGGAGACCGCGGCACCCATGTAAATGTGAGCGGCGCCGGAGTCACCGCCCACGCCCCCAACCGGGAAAACGCCATCCGCCTCCTCGAATTCCTCCTGAGCGAAGAGTCCCAGCGTCTGTGGTCCGAGGGGAACTCCGAATATCCCATCCGCGCCGGGGTGGAGTGGTCCCCCACCCTTCAGTCGTGGGGCGACTTCCGGGCCGATACCCTTTCCCTCCACCGCCTCGGCGAGCTGAACAACCAAGCAGTCATGGCCTTCGATCGGGCGGGATGGCGGTAGCCTTCCCCACCCTGGCCGAACTCCGGTCGCGGTATGCCCCCCGCCTAAGGGTTTCCTTCACCCCCTGGACGGTGGCCACCCTCGTGGCGGTGGCCCTCGTCCTCCTCCCCCTCGTCTCCATCTTCGTGGGGGTGCTGGGGGACTCCAGCGAGACCTGGCGGCACCTCGCCTCCACCGTCCTCACCGACTACATCCGGAACTCCACCCTCCTGGTCCTGGGGGTGGGCTTCCTGACCCTGGTCATCGGGGTGTCCACCGCGTGGCTCACCACCACCTGCGACTTCCCGGGGCGGCGCCTCTTCGAATGGGGGCTCGTCCTACCCCTCGCCATCCCCACCTATATCCTGGCCTTCACCTACGCCGAGATCCTGGATCATGGAGGATGGGTCCAGCAGACCCTCCAACTCTGGTTCGAACCCGCCGCCACGGCCCGTCTCCGCACCGGGCTCATGTCCCTCCCCGGGGCCACCGTCATCCTCTCCCTCGTCCTCTACCCCTACGTCTACCTCATCACTCGAGCCTCCTTCCTCAAGCAGTCCGGAGGGATCCTGGAGAGCTCCCGCATCCTGGGGAAGTCGGCGTGGGAGACCTTCTTTCGGGTCGCCCTCCCCATGGCGCGCCCGGCGGTGGTGGCCGGGGTCACCCTCGTCCTCATGGAGGTGCTGAACGAGTACGGCGCCGTCCGCCACTTCGGGGTTTCCACCTTCACCACCGGGATCTTCCGCGCCTGGTTTTCCCTGGGGGATGCGCCTGCCGCCGTTCGCCTCTCCGGACTCCTCCTCGTCCTCACCTTCGCCCTCATCCTGGTGGAGCGGGCACAGCGGGGCCGCGCGCGATACGATCATGCGGCGGGGCGAGTCCGACCGGCGGTTCGATACCCCCTCCGGGGGTGGCGAGGGGGAGCGGCACTCCTGGCCTGCCTCCTCCCCTTCCTCTTCGGGTTCCTCATCCCCCTGGTGCAGCTCTCCGCCTGGGCCATCCAGGTGGCTCCCGAGGCGCTGGACAGGCGCTTCCTGACTCTGGCGCTGAACTCCTTCGGACTGGCGCTGGCGGCCTCGATACTCGCGGTGGGAGTAGCGCTTCTCATCGTGTACTCGGTGCGCCTCACCCCGACCCCCCTCCTCACCCTGGCCTCCCGCACCTCCGTCCTGGGGTACTCCATCCCGGGGGCGGTCATCGCCGTGGGGATCCTCATCCCCTTCATCTGGGTGGACCGCCGGCTCGGGGTCCTCGCCGGTCGGTGGTTCGATGTCTCCCCGGGGCTCATCCTTACCGGGACGGTGGCGGCGCTCCTCTTCGCCTACGTAGTCCGCTTCCTGGCGGTGGCGCTCAATCCGGTGGATTCGGGGTTCGAACGGATCTGCGGAAAGCTTGATGAAAACGCCCGATCGCTCGGGTCGCCCCCACTTCGCACCCTCTTCAGGGTGGACATCCCCCTGCTCAAGGGCGTACTTCTCTCGGCGGGGCTCCTCGTCTTCGTTGATGTTCTGAAGGAGCTCCCCCTCACCCTCATCCTCCGTCCCTTCGACTTCGACACGCTGGCGACCAACGCCTTCCAGCTCGCCTCCGACGAGCTCGTGGCCCGGTCCGCCCTCCCTGCCCTCCTCATCATCTTCACCGGAATGGCCCCCGTCCTCCTCCTCTCGCGGCTCATCGCCCGCCAACGGGTGTAGCCGTGGCAACACGCTTCTCCGAACGCCCCTTTGCCCGCTTCATGGCATCCCACATCGGTCGTGTCTTCCGGGTGTGCGCCGGCCTCGTCCTCATGGCCATGGGGTGGCTCGTGGAGGGGGTCATCGGGGTGGCGCTCATCCTTCTGGGCGCGATTCCGGTGATTTCAGGGATCCTGGATCTCTGCCTACTCACCGCCATGCTGGGCGGGCCGCTCCGCGGTAGCGACGTTCGAAACGAACAAGAGGAAGGCAAGTAGCAGGGTGGACCCGCCCCTGCCCCGCCGGGTGGACCCGGGGGCAGCGGTGGTCAGTGGGCGACCCCGCTCCCTTCGGAAGGGGAGGCACTGCCCGGACGAAGGGCGGAGCTCCGAACCCGCGCCAGAAGATCGGAGGGTTCAAAGGGGCGGGTGAGGACGGGAAGTCCCCGCTCCTCGGCGACGCCCTCTCCGGGGGCGCTCCTGCGGTCCATGAGAATGGCCGGGAGCTCCGGACGGGACACCTGCCAGGCGAGGATCTGCTCCACCCCGGACACCCCTCCCTCCAGCTCCCGCTCCACCGCCGCCATCACCACCTCGCCCCGGCGATGCCTCCAGAAGAGTTCCGCCTCGTCGGCGTCGGAGGCGAGGGCCACCTGGTACCCGTCCCGGGTCAGGGTCCGCTCCAGGAGGCGCCCCAGGAAGGGGTCATCCTGGAGGAGGAGGACCACCCCCTTCCCCACCCCACCTGTCGCGGGGGCCGCGGCCCCCGCCGCCGTGCTGGGCGGAGCGGGCTCCACTCCGGGAAGGTGCAGACAGACCCGGGTCCCCCCTTCCGGGCGGGTCTCCACATCGATCCACCCGCCGTGCCCCTCCACGACCGCCTGCACCAGGGAGAGCCCCATCCCGCGCCCCTCCCACCCCGAGTACCCGCTCCGGAAGATCCAGGGGAGGTGCTCCGCCGGGATCCCCGAACCCTCGTCTTCCACCCGGATCCGGATGGCCGCGCGGGGGTGGCCGTCCTCCCCCAGCCCCATCCCCTCCAGATGACGCCCCCACCCCAGGCGGATCCGGGACCCGGGAGGGGAGGCGAGGCGGGCGTTCCGGATCAGGTGGACGAGCGCCTCTTCCAGGAGCGCCGTGTTCACCTCCGCGGGGAGCTTCCCGGAGGCGGGTGAGACGACGAGCCGCATCCCTTCTCCCGCCACCCGGGCCAGCCGGGCGATGAGCCCGGGGAGGGTGTGGTTCAGATCGGCCACCTCCCGATCCGGGATCCCGCTCCGGACCATGGCCGGGATCCGCTCCAACCCCTCCCGGAGCCGCTCCGCCACCTGGCGGGCATCGGTGATGAGAACCAGATCGGCAGGGTTTTCCGCCACCGCCCCCTCCAGGAGGGAGAGGTATCCCTGCTGTACCTCGATGAGGGGGAGGAGTTCGGCGGCGGTCTCCCCACCGATGACGGCCGCCCCCTCCAGGGGCCGGATCCGCCGGAGGGTCCGGAACGCCTCCTGCGCCACACCCGCGGCGGGGGAGATGGGATCGAGCACCTCCTCTGCCACCCGCGGCGCCGATGGGACCGGATCCTCCGCGTGAAAGGCGGCGGCGATATTCCCCACCTCATCATCCTGGGAGGTCGGTGCCGGCTGGGAGGTCGGTGCCGGAGGTATCTCTTCTCCCTCGACGACCTCCGGGATCCTTACCGCCGCCGCCTCCTGCTCCTCGACGGCGGTGGGTTCGGGATCGGCATCTCCGGGTCCCGGGAGGGTGAGCGTCGAGGAGATCTGGTTCACCAGCGCCAGCGCCAGATCTCGTTCATGGGGCGGCCATCGGCGAGGGCCGGACACCTCTTCCAGCGTCAGGATCCCCACGAGGCGCCCCCGCACCCGTATGGGGAGGGCCAGGAGGGAACGGACGCCCTCCTCGTCGAGCCAGGAGCGGACGGCCGGGGGGGCCGCGCGGATGGCGGCGTCGTGCTCCAGCGCCACCGTGGCGTTCTGCTGCAGAAGGGTGGAGAAGGCCCGGGCCAGTCCCTGGGGGGCCTCCGCCCCCTCATCGTAGCGATTCGCGGTGCGGTAGAATCGGCTGAGGCATCGGATTTTCCCGGGATCCAACCGCCAGATCGCCACTCGGGGGACCCGAAGGGTTCGGGAGGCTTCACGGGTGAGATAGCGAAGGGTCGTACCCGGGTCCGGTGCTTCCTCCGCGGCGTGGGCATTCCCCCGCGAGGCCGGTCGGGCAGGACGAGGGGGCGTGGAGGGGGCATGGACCGCTCCCCCACCCCCATCCACCACCAGGGCCGAGAGGGGAATTCCGGGGAGCCCGCCTGAGAAATGCCGAATCACCGGCACCGCCGAAGTCGACGGTCCGCGAAGCAACCCATGTACGGAATTCTGAAAAATGGCGTCTCGGCCCGCATCCGGATCCCTTCCGTATCTTCGCCTAAAGAAACCGGGGAACCCAAGCTATTCCGCCCATCGATCCGGCACAAGAGACAAATGTTTACGACGCGAGCCCGTTAGCGACCTCCCATCCCCAGGGGGATGGAGATTCCGGCGCCGCTCCCGCCCCGGAGGAAGGGGATCCACGATCCCATCCCATTGGCCTCGGGCGGAAGAACGCTCTGCTCCGTCTGTCCCAGATCCATGACGGTGATGAGGATGGCGAGAAAGGCGATGGTCCCCACCATGGATCCCATCACGCTGGATTCCCGTCGACGGGTCAGGTGCTCATCCTGCCACCCGAAGACGAACCCCTCCTGATAGTTCGAGGGGCGTCCGCGAATCCCCTCGAGGGTGGACTCGGGGGTCGGGACATCTCTCCCCTGCTCGAGGCGCATGGCGATGATCCCCCCCGCAGGCCCGAGCACGGTCCCCCACCCCACCCCCCGAAGGAAGGAGCTCCGTGTGGAATGATCCTGCGCCTCTCTGCGCCCGTCGACCACCCCGGGGAGGGTGTCGGGGGAGACGACGAGAGTGTCGGGGGAGATGACCAGGGTGTCTCCCGGAAGGTAGAGCGCCTCCACCCGGTGGGCGGGGGCGTCCGTGCCCGGCGGAGGAAGCGCATCCGCGGAGAGAGGGGAGGCGAGGGAGAGAAGGGAGACGAGTCCGATCTCGAAGAGGTTCATCCGGCGATCTCCGCAGGAAGGGATGTGAGGGCGGTTTCGTGTATGGCGGCACCGGTCACCCAGGTGAACGACCGATGGGCGGGCCAGGTGTCAGGCATGAGGACCCCGGCGGGGCGCGGCACTCAGTACCGGGCCGGGGTGCCGGGTTCCGGGGTGGCCCATCGGATGAAGTCCCGGATGTGCTGGTTCGAGCTCTCCAGGTCTTCTCTCCGGAGGTACATCATGTGGCCGCTCCGGTAGGTCTCGAAACGGAACCGGTCCTGGAGCTTCCCCGAAGGGTCCATCTGCCACATGGTGTACTTGGCGCCGAAGTAGTCGGTTCCACCGTCGTAGTACCCCGCCTGGATCATGGTCTTCAGGAAGGGATTCTGCGCCATGGCCGCCCGCAGGTTTTCCGCCGTGTTGTCCGAACCCCGCTCCCATGGACTCACCGGCCCGAAGAGGTTGTACTGCAGGTCGGTCTCGTAGCGAAGTTCGTTGCGCAGGTAGAGGTTGATGGCCGGGGCGAAGGCGTGGTTCCACGCCGTGAGGGCGGGATCGTGGTCGTAGTTGATCCCGCCGTCGTCCCGGTCCACCCCGCGGTAGCGCGAGTCCAGCCGTCCCACCGTGAGCCCCTCGTCCCGGAGGAGCTCCTTCCGCCACCGGGTGATGGGGATGGAGAGGTTGTTCTGCGCCACGAAGGTGGGGGTGACGCCGGCGTAGCGGGCCACCCGGCGGGTGATGTCGTCGCGACGCCCATCCTCCAGGAACCCTCCGTAGGTGAGGGCCGGGATGTACTCCTCCACCGTGAACCGCTCCACTTCAGGGAGAATCTCGGCCAGATCGCGCCCCTGCAGCTCCGGATCCAGCGCCCCGTGGTACCAGGCGGTGGCCGCGTAGTGCGGGAGGAGGAGGGCATCGCCCACCGGCCCCCCGCGGGCCACCCCCATGGATGTGGGCGAGACGAGGATGACCCCGTTCAGGAACATCCAGTGGGACGCCTGCAGGCGGTTCGCCAGCCCCGCCACCCGGGTGGTTCCGTAGCTCTCGCCGATGAGGAATTTGGGCGACGCCCACCGGTCATGGCGGGTCACGAAAACGCGAAGCCAGCTCGCCAGATAGTTGATGTCGGCCTGCACCCCGAAAAACTGGCGCGCATCCACCCCTTCCAGCGCCCGCGAATACCCCGTGTTCACCGGATCCACGAAGAGGATGTCGGTCACGTCCAGCACCGAGAAGGGGTTCTCCTCGAAGCCATAGGGCTGCACCGGGAACCCCTCGTCGTCGATGGTGAGAAAGCGCGGCCCCGTGTACCCGATGTGCATCCAGAGCGACGCCGACCCCGGTCCCCCATTGAAGGAGATGGAGAGGGGGCGGGTGGTGCGGTCCCGCACGTCTGTGCGCTCGTAATAAATGTAGAAGATGGACGCCGTGGGGCGCCCCTCGTCATCGAAGGTCGGCATGGTCCCCGCCGTGGCCCGGTACGGAACCCGCCGGCCATTGATGGTCACCGTGTGCTCGGTGACCACCGTCCCTTCCGGGGGGATGGGGATCCGGTCCTGTCCCCGGGCTTCCGGGGCGGGAGCCAGGGTCAGGAGGACGAGGGCGAGGAAGGGAGCGACGCGAAGGGCCTTCAGGCGCGGCATGCCGGACTCCTGCGGAGGGGGGAGGGTGAGGGGCGTGGTAGGAAGGCCCGAAGATGCGGGATCGGGGCGGTGGGGGCTACCCCTGAGGTTGGCTGCCCCGGCTGAGAGGGTGGCCCATCGAGCCATGGAGGGGACTCGACGGATCCGGCACACTCCCCACCGGCCACCCTGGAGTGGCCCGCCCCTTGCCCGCCGGCTTCGGCACTCCTATTCTCTTCTGATGGTAGCATCACGCTACCTCTGCGGCTCATGCCACCTGCACGGTACACGCTTGAGGACGTTCAAAGGCTGGTCCGGCGGGGAGACTACCGTATCACCGTTTCCGCTCGGATCGGCGCTTCAGACCTCTACCTCGACGAATCCGATATCCTCGACTGTGTCCTCCTCCTCGAGAAGCGGCACTTCTACAAGACCATGCCAGCCTCCAAGGCCCCCGGACTCCACCAAGATGTCTACCGGCTCCGATATCAGAGCCGGAGCATCTACCTGAAGCTTCAGGTCAACCGATCTGGCGCCGCCGTGGTGGTCTCCTTCAAGCGAGATGACGGCCTCCCCGGCGGTGGCGGAAGGTACAATCATGATTGAACCCTGCCCTTCCTGTGATGCCGCGATGCGGTCGGAGCGCATAAGGCGCTCGGTCTCCATTGGGCGCCGATCTGCCATCGTGTTCGATGAGTTCTTTCGCTGCCCGGAATGTGGAGAGGAGGTCTATCTCCCGGGGCAGATGGCGGCAACTCAGACCCGGGCGAGCCGCGCCATCAGGAAGACCGAAGGCCTTCTCCAGCCCGAGGAGATTCGGGCACTCCGGGAGGGTCTTGGATTGACGCAGGCCCAGTTCGAGAGACTGCTCGGCGTGGGACCAAAGACGGTGGTCCGATGGGAGGCAGGCACCATCTTTCAGAATCACGCAACCGACAACCTGCTGAGGGTCATGAGCCGCTTTCCGGAGGCGGCAGCGTACCTTGCCGAGCGCCACGGCGTGCGACTCCCCGTCGAGGAGACACCCTCCGGTTCCCGAGGATGACGTCAGCCGGGCGCCACCCCGTCAGAAGGTCCACCCCACCCGCGCCGAGAGCAGGTTGCCTCCCTCCCGGGGGCCCTCGGCAATGCGGTTCACCATGTACTCGGCGCGCACATCCACCGTGCGGGAGAGGCGGTACCCGGCGGCGAGCTGCAGGCGGCGTACGTCGTAGTCCCAGCGCTCGTACTCCCCGCCGGGGGTGGGGAGGGAGTTGAAGCGGATTTCGCCGATGCGCCCGGCAACCCATCCTCCGGCACCGGTGCGCATGCGGGTTTCCAGGAACCAGGAGGTGTCGCGGACGTCGTAGGGGACGTTGGGGACCTCCCAGAGATCCCGGACCACCTCGCCGCGGACTTCGAAGCGCCCGCGGGCCCAGTGGGCGTCCACCCCCCAGAGGATCTGGTCGTAGTCCGAGGTGCGAGGGGATGACCCGGAGGGGCCCACTCCGTCGGGATCGCCGAACCCTTCAACTTCGGGATTGAGCCATGCTCCCCGGCTATGAGAAACGCCAAGCTCCAGCTCGGGGACGATGCGAGCGCTCACCCGCCCCACCAGATTGGCGGCTCCCCGGCGGGAGGTGTCGAGGCGCCAGAGCCGGGGCTCCGCCGAGGGGGCCGAGTTCACCACCCCGATCCGGGCGGTGACGGCTCCCACCCCCGGAAGGTGCCCTTCCCCCACCAGGAGCGCCCCGGTGGGGTACGGTACGTCCCAGACCACCGGGGCCCCCTTGGAGCGGAACTCGTCGGGGCGGTCCTTCCAGGTGAGGAACCCTTCCGTGGAGGCCGGTGCGATTCCGGCGCACGCCACGGTTCGGTAGTCGTAGAGGAGGGGTGGGCGAAGGAAGGGATCGGCGGGGGAGCGGGCACGGGACGGGTACCCCCCGAAGGGCCCCACAAACTGCCCCACCTGAAGGGCGAGCGCCCCCTCCCGATCCAGCCCCACTCGCACGAACACCTGCTGGAGGCGGGCCTGGAGGTCTCCTGCCGAGGGTGCCTGACCCCGGTCTGCGCGGAGTTCGGCGGTGGCCATGATCCGATCCCCCACAAAGGCGTCCAGGAAGAGGCGGAGGCGCCCGGCCAGGAAGGGGCTCGTTTCGGGAATGAGCCAGGGCTCCTCGGCACCCGGGGCAAACGCTTCGAGTTCCAGACGCCCCGAGGTAAGGAGCTGCACTCGCCCGGTGGGAGAGATGTACTCCACCCCCAGTTCGGCGAGGGTGGGCGGGTCGGGGGGCCAGAGCTGGGCTTCGGCGGAGGAGGGGGTGAGGGCGCCCGGTGCGAGGAGGAGGAGTGCTGCGAGGACCCGCCAGGGGCGGATCTCGTAGCTGAGCCCCTTCACCCTGCGGGCGGGAGCGGGTTCGCCGGTGAATGGGGTCGCCCCCTCCCCTTCCCCACCCTGCGCCTCTTCCCAGCTGTGAACCCCCGCCAGGATCTCGCCTCCCTCGGCCTCGCCGCAGAGGCGGGCGGCCAGGTTCACCGTCTCGCCGAGGACCGTGTAGTTGAGGCGGGTGCGGGAGCCGCTGTTCCCCGCCGCCACCTCGCCGGTGGCCACCCCGATCCCCACGGCGAGAGGCGGGAGCCCGTCCCCGATGCGCCCGGCGTTCAGTCGGGCGGTGGCTTCCTGGATCCCGAGCGCGGCCCGGAGCCCGCGGGCCGCGTGATCGGTGTGGGGGATGGGGGCCCCGAAGATGGCCATGAGCCCATCTCCCAGGAACTTGTCCACCACCCCGCCCGCCCCTTCCACCGCTTCGGCGGCCCCGTCGCACCAGGCGTTCAGCATCTCGATGACCTCTTCGGAGCGGAGCCCTTCGGTGAGGGCCGTGAACCCGCGGATGTCGGCGAAGAGGACGGTGACCCGGCGGGTCTCGCCGCCGAGTCGGATCTCGCCCTTCAGCATCTCTTCGGCCACATCCTTCGATACCACCTTGTCCAGCACGCCGCGGTAGCGCTCCTTGAGGGCCAGATCGTGGAGCATTCCGTTGAAGGCGTCGGCCAGATCGCCCATCTCGTCGCGGCTCTCCACCTCCACGCGGAAGTCGAACTCCCCTCGCCGCACCCGTTCGGTGGCGCGCACCAGCGTCTTCACCGGACCGGTGAGCCCCCGGGCCAGGACCAGCCCCAGGAGGAGGGCCAGCACGAGGGCGCCGCCCCCCGCCAGCCGCTCCGCCCGGAGGATCCGATCGAAGGGGCCGAGAAGCGCGTCCAGAGGAACCGCCAGGAGAAGCTCGGCGTCGCCCGGTCCCCCTGGGAGAGGGCGGGAGACTTCGGCCCACCGGGTCCCATCCTCCCCGGCTGCGGCGTCCAGCGACCCGGCCACGCAGGCGCCCTCCATCCGAAAGCAGAGCTCGGCCCCCACCACGTCGCCGATCTGGCGGGCCACGGCGTCGTCCAGAGGGAGCCCCACCGTGAGGGTGCCGAGGGGTTGGCGCCCCAGCTCCAGGAGGCAGTGCTGCACCGTGTGGAGAACGCCGTCGTGGGGAAGGTAGCCGGTCTCGGGGGTCTCGAAGGCGCAGAGGTCGGCGTCGACCCATTCGTCGGGGCCGAGATGATCCATCTCCACAGCCCCGTCCCGAATGCGAACCAGGGGGACGCCGGCCAGATCGCGAAAGAGGAGGAGCGCGGGGGTGTACCCTGCCAGCTGGAGCTCGTACTCGGCGGCCTCCACCAGGGGAACCGGGTCGTCGTGGAACAGGGCGTCGTCCATGGCGGCGGCAAACCGGATGGAGCGAGTGAAGCGCCGCCCGATGCGCTCCAGCTCCTGGGCTCGCAGCTGCTCCACCTCGGCCAGGACCCGCCCCGCGCGCTCCACCGTGTCGTCCACCAGGACCTCCACCTGAGCGCGGACCTGATGGCGCACCGCCAGGAGGCTCGTCCCGAGAAGGAGGACCACCGTCCCCACCAGCGCCAGGAGAATCTTCGCCCCGAAGGTGAGTCGCATGCCGCCCGTCCCGTTCGCTTTCCCGCCCCGTCCCCGCCCCGCCCTACCGGCGGAACTCGAGGCGGACCCGGGCCACCTCTCCGGCCCGAACGGTGACGCGGGCCTCGGCGGTTCCCCGCTCGAAGTCGGTGGCCACCACCGTCCAGCTCCCGGGAGGCACGTCGGCGAGGCGGAACGACCCGTCGGCGGCCACCTGGGCGTGGTGCGGGTTCTCCACCACGAGAACGGCGCCCCGCATCCACTCGTGGACCTCGCAGAAGACCTTCACGTACCCCGGCTGGTCGAACGCCACCGCTTTGCTCTCGCCTCGGGGGTAGCGCCCCAGATCGAAGCGCTTGGGCCGGGAGTAGGAGAAGACGTTGTGGAAGAAGGGGTCCTCGTTGGGGAAGTCCACCGTGGTCCCCACCGGCACCACCAGGAGCCCAGGGGCGAAGGCCGTGTCGCGCTGCACCATCCGCACCCCGCTTCGGGAGGATGGGCTCCCCGGCACCCCCTCCAGATGGACCGCCACCGGCACCTGTGCCTCATCCCGGGCCCGGGCCGCCGCCCCCGCCCCCGGATACCGGTCCGCCGTCCGGCGGGCCGGGCGTTCGGGGATGACCACCACCCCTTCGATGGTGCCGGTCAACGGCGCGGGCGAGGCGGCGGGGGCCGGGTGAGGAGCGAGGAGGAGGGAGACGAACACTGCAACCAGGGGGGTGGTCGCGACGGCTCCCAGGGTGAAGACCCTACCCGAGACCTGAACCAACCTGCGCCTCCCGGCGACCGCGAGGCCCCCGGCAACCCGGTTCACTCCGCCGTTCTCATTGCTCCTCCGCTCCATCCCTTCCCTTCGATGTGCCGTCACGTCCCCTTCTCCGGTTGCGGGAAGTTCGTGGGGAAGATGATGGGGTTGGGGGGTCGAGGCCAGCGGGAGAGGACGGTACGCCTCCGAAGGCGCGTCGGCCCATCGTGCCATGGAGGCGCCAGGCTTGGCGGAAGAGTATTTGGAAATCCCATCTACGCCTTCTTCCAGGCCGACCCATGAACCGCTCCGCTCCCTCACCCCCCGGTGCTCGCCGCCCCGAGATGTCCCCTCCCCTTCGCCGCGACGCCGGGGTGGCCGTCACCCGTCTCTCCCCCACCCAGCTCCTCGTGCGCCTTCGGGGCCGGGCCACCCCCGCCATCCGGAGTCTCCGGGAGCTCCGCGAGCGCCGGTGGGACGCCCACCGGGGAGGATGGGTGGTGCCGGACACCCAGGAAATCCGGGCACGTCTCACGTCGGCGTTCCCGGGGGTGCTGCTGCCTTCGGCAGGCAGAGGAACTGCCGGGCCCGCCTCGCCCGCGGACGACGCGGGTGCCGCGACCCCTCCTCCGAAGCCGGCACCCCAGCCCACTCCGGAACCCATCCTCCCAGCGCAAGAGGCGGCAAATGAGGAGCTACTGGACGAGCTGCACCGGACCATGGTGCTGGCGGGCTACGCCCCTCGCTTCCTCTATGACTCGGTGCTGCGGCGCCCTCGTATCGTGACGGAGATCCCCCGACCCAAGCGGCGGAAGCACCTGCCCACCGTGCTCTCGAAGGAAGAGGTGGAGGCCCTGCTCCGGGCCGCCGGCGAGCCCTCCGGGCGGTGGAGCGCCACTGCCTGCTCCGCGATCCGGAAGAGAGCGGTGAGCCTCCATCGCCCTGGCTCTTCCCCGGAAACCCGCCATCTCAGCACCTCCGGACCCGGAGCGTGCAGAAGACGGTGCAGGCCACGGCGAAGCGCGCCCGCATCCGGAAGAAGGTCACCCCGCACACGCTCCGCCACTCCTTCGCCACCCATCTCCTGGAGGCGGGGACCGACCTGCGCTACATCCAGGAGCTCCTGGGGCACGCCTCGTCCCGGACCACCGAGATCTACACCCACGTCTCGAACCGGGAGCTGGGGAAGATCCGGAATCCCCTCGATGCGCTGGAGGATGGGGATGAGGGCGGGGAATGAGGCTCACGGCGCTGTCGCCCTATCACGCCATTCGTTATAACACCTGCCGTGATACGCTCCTTCGCTGACGTTGCCACGGAGGAGCTGTTTCACGGGATCGACGGTCCCCAGGCACGAAGAGCCTGCCCCCGAACCCTCTGGCCGGTGGTGAGGCGGAAGCTGGACCAGCTCAACAGGGTTCAGGATCTCCGGGAACTCGCCTCCCCGACCGGGAATCGGCTGGAGCGGCTTCGGGGAGATCGCGCGGGACAATTCAGCATCCGGGTGAACACACCGTACCGCATCTGCTTCCGATGGGAGAGCAACCATGCCCACGACGTCGAAGTCACCGACCACCACTGAACGCAGCGACCCCTCGGTCCTCGTTCGCCGGCGCCTCCCCACCGATCGACCGCCCACCCATCCCGGGGAAATGCTCGTGGAGGAGTTCCTGCGGCCCCTGGGCATCACCCAGTCCGCCTTCGCCATTCGGCTTGGCGTCTCCTTCCCTCGGCTCAACGAAGTCATCAACGCCCGACGCGGCGTCACGGCCGACACGGCACTTCGCCTTGCCCGCGTCACAGGGATGGGAGCCGATTTCTGGCTGGGACTCCAGCAGGATTGGGACCTGTGGCACGCACTCCGTTCGGAAACGGTGCAGGAGATCCTGGAACTCGAGCCCCTCTCCCCGGACGGCTGACGGAATCTGTTCTCTGGCGGGGGCGGGAGTCCGAGGGTACTCTCGCAGTGACGGCGGGCTTAGGAGGTGGGATCCGGCGGGGGAACGGGCCGGTGAGGGGGCGTGGCTGGCAGGCCGGAAGGCTGGAGATTCGGGGGCCGCCTTCCCCACGTGGGGCGCGGGGCCGGGCATAGTACAGCCTCCCTCGCATCAGAACCCATATCCGCCAATCCCACGCCTAGTTGGTCCATCACGAACCTGCGGCCAGGCGGCACAGCCGGGCTCACGTTCGGCAATAACGAGTTACGCGCCATGCTTTTCAACAGAGGCGGCGCTGTACCACTTACGCAGTACGGATTGATTGCCTAGGAGCGATATCGACATGAATGCGCTGCAAGCTGCGGATTGGCTGATGTTCATCGCCATAGTATTGGCGCCCCTCATCGCGGTCCAAGTGAGTCAGTGGCTTGATCGGGCAAGGGACAAGCGAAACCGCCAAGTGGAAGTGTTTCGCACGCTGATGACGACGCGACGATCTAGGATGGCTCCCGACCATATCAAAGCGCTAAACATGCTCGACGTAGAGTTCTCTGGGAATGATCGAAAGGAGCGAGAAGTTGTCGATGCGTGGAAGGCGTACTTGGATCACTTGAATGATTCAAGTATGTCCGCTGAGGTGTGGGGTACTCGTGGCGATGACCTGTTCGTAGATCTTATCTATGCCGTTGCCAACGCAGTCGGCTACGAGTTCGACAAGACTCACTTGCGGCGGTCCGCGTATTATCCCCGAGGGTATGGAGAAGCTGAGTGGGATGTGCAGCAGATCAGATCGGGCTTCAGGGAGGTGTTGGAGGGAAAGCGATCAATTCCTGTATGGGTCGATGGGTCTGGACTGGAGAATCCAGTGCAATCTCCCCTGGCAGGCCCACAATCTCTTTCTCGTTCCATCGAAGAAGAAGACGAGGAGTCCGCAGCTGGCCGATTGTCTGCACCTCCTAGTGACGGCGATAACGGATCTGGGGGGCCGCACGGCGCATAAAACGAGTTATCCGACATAGGCTTCTAAGCATCAGGTCACGACAGCCGCCCTTAACCGAGAACCGCGGATCCGATCCGAGAGCTAAATCACACCCCCTCCCGGGAGCTGAGATGAAGGTTGCTGAGACAGTCCGGCACATGACCAAGCAGTACCTCCATCGAATCATCGACAGCTTCACGAAGGACATCACGAAGCCTGACGAGGAGCGATCCCGAGAGATCATCGCCAGGAATGCAGAAGAACTTACCGATCCGCTCCGGATCAAGACCGTGCTTTCCCGCGAGGGGCTTTTCTCCGACCAGCTGCTGGAGACGTACATCCTCGAAGCGCTGGTGAACCGACCGAACCACGCCGCGACCGAGGAAGCCTTGATCGCCGAAGTGCAGGCGCTTGAAGCGGCTGTCCTGAAGGACGCTGAGCAACCGGATGCCCTGAAGTACGCCGACGCCCAGGCCGTCGATGTCTTCAAGGCAGTCCTGGAAGTGGCGCTAGAAGACGACCGCCTGAGCAACGAAGAGCTGAACCTCATCCGCAGGCTGCGCGAAAAACTCGGTATCCACGAGCGCACCAAGCGGATTCTGCTTGCTCACCTCGACAGCTTCCCGAGGAAGGGGAACCGGATCCACACGCCATCGGAGTTCCGAGATCTCCTGATCGACCTCCAGAAGAGGGGCCTCGTCTTCTACTGCAACAAGCTGGACGGTGGTTTGTACGTAATCCCCGATGAGATCGTCATGGGGGTCAAGGAAGCCCTCGGGATCGAAATGACCCAGCTCGGCTGGTCAAAGCTGCTTGAGAGCTTGTCGAGGGAACAGCTCGCCCATGTGCTCGAGACTGCCGGCCTCCCGAAGTCAGGGAACAAGTCGGAGTTGCAGGAGCGGATTCGGTTGGCTGGGCTCTCACCCAGGGCCTCTCTTGAGACCCTGAGCAATGAGGATCTCCACGCCGTTCTCAGTTCGCTCCCCGGCGCCAAAGTCAGCGGAAGTAAGAGCGCCCGCCTTGACCGTATCCTCGACTATTTCGACAAAATGGTCTTCAGGGAGGTGCCGGCCGAAGCGCCGGTCGAGGAACTCTACTTCAGGTACCTCGACGAGCTCGCCCGGCGGGATCGCGAGATCCTTCTTGCGAACAAGGTCATCAAGAAGGACCGGGAAATGGAGTCCGCTTTCGAGGCGGGTACCCGTTATCTGTTCTCGGAGAAACTCGGCCTCGAACTCCTCCCGATGCAAGCGTCCGACCACGCTGATGGTGGCTTCCGGATCGGACGCCGTGGAGACATCCTCCTGTGGGACAACAAGAGCAAGGAGTCTGTGTACTCATTCCCCCCCAGTCACCTCAAGCAGTTCAAGAGGTACATTCGCGACTCTTCAGAGCGAGTGGCGTGTTTCCTGATCATCGCCCCCAGGATCGCTGAATCAGCAGGCCAGGTCGCGGCTCGGCTCAAGATCGAATCAGGCTCCGATACGGACGTGGCGCTGATCACCGCAGAGGACCTCCTCTGGGTCGCCGACCAGTGGCAGGCGCGTGGGCCCGAGAAGGCGTTCAACCCCGAAGTGTTCAACGTCACCGGTATTCTCGACCGCAAATCACTCGAGCAGCGGATGAAGCTCTTCCTTTGACCTGAGGGCGACTCCAGAGGAACGCACCCATTTTTAGGAATCCGCCGTTCCTTCGCGGTATCGGCTCCACCTGCTTCCCCTCCCGCTTAAAGGAACCCGCCTCAAAGGAACCGAATGGGCCTACGATTCCGAAAGCGAGTAACGATCCTCCCCGGGCTTTCGCTCAACATCAGCAAGTCTGGAGTGGGCGTTTCGGCCGGCCCAAGGGGCGCCAAGGTCGGGGTTGGGCCGCGAGGGGTGCACCGAAGCCTTGGCCTACCGGGGACCGGGATTCACTACCGAGAGGAAACCACCTGGGGTGCTGTTCGAAACACGGGTGCCCGCCGCAGAGACGGCAGAGCCGGATCCCCAACCCCTGCGGGCGCCGTCCTTGAGCTACACGCCGACGGGCGGGTCGAAATCGTGGGTGATGACGGGCTGCCTCTGCCTCGGAGGGCTGCGAGGGTGTTTCGGGAGGCCAACCCTGATCGAATCCAAGCGTTCATGGACCGGGCTGCAGAGCGTTGGAACGCAGGCATCGATGAGATTCTGACCCTTCATCTCTCAACCCCGAGACCGACTGAACCAGCGGTGTTCGTCCCCAAGGAGTTCCCTGACCTCCCGCCCCCGCCCTTCTCCCCCAGGCGCGCGGGGCTCAAGGGGCTGCTTTGGCCGCCTCACCGAACGCGGGTCGACGAGGAGAACGAGCTGGCACGTCAGCGCTGGCAGGCGGCCAAGGACGAGTGGGAGGAAGCGAACGCCCGGTTCCGACATGACGAGGAAGAACGGAGGTTGGACCACGAGACCGGCCGGCTGTCAGATCCGGAAGCGATGGAGCGCGTGCTCGAAGACCGCTTAGCTCTCCTCCGCTGGCCCAGAGAGACAAGGGTGTCCTTCCAGGTCCGCGACGGCGGACGAGGTGTTCTGCTCGATGTGGATCTTCCCGAGGCTGAGGAGATGCCGAAGGAGACTGCCGCCCCAGCCGCACGGGGGCTCAAGCTCAACATCCGGTCCAAGTCCGACACCCAAGTCCGCCGCGAATACATGCAGCACGTCCACGCCGTCGTCTTCCGGATCGTGGGAGAAGTCATGCACGTACTCCCGTCTGTCGAGGAAGTGGTCGCGAGCGGATACTCTCAACGGCCCGATCCAGCGACCGGACACCTACGAGACGATTATCTCCTCAGCGCGCGGATCTGTAGGGCAGCATGGGAAGGGCTCAACTTCACCAACCTGGCTGGGCTGGATGTGGTGGCCTGCTTCGAGGGATTCGATCTTCGGAGACGCATGACCAAGACAGGAATCTTCACTCCCATTGAGCCCCACGTTGAGGGTGACGCCTAGATGCCCCAGTCGAACGGGAGGGGATGTGAAGTCCAGGCTTAAGCGCATCGTTGAGGACACGGATACCCTTGGCGGGCGCGCCTTTGACGTAGTGGTACAGGTCCTCATCGTCGTCTCACTGGTCAGCTTCGCGGTCGAAACCCTGCCGGACCTTCCGGGGCCCATGCGACAGGCCCTGAGCATCGCCGAACTCGTCATCGTTGGCCTTTTCACCGTGGAGTACCTCCTTCGGGTTCTCGTCGCTGACCGAAGGCGGGGCTTCATCTTCAGCTTCTACGGCGTTGTTGACCTCCTTGCAATACTCCCGGTATACCTCGGGACAGGTGTGGACCTTCGGTCGATCCGAGCCGTTCGCCTGATCCGACTGGTCCGCCTTCTGAAGATCGTGAGGTACAGCGAAGCGTTGGCAAGACTGCACCGTGCCTTCCTCTTGGCCCGTGAGGAGTTGATCCTCTTCCTCGGCGTGAGCCTGGTCGTGGTGTACCTCGCGGCCGTTGGAATCTACTACTTCGAGAACCAGGCTCAGCCTGAGCTCTACGCTTCCGTTTTCCATGCGATGTGGTGGGCCCTCGTCACCCTCACCACTGTCGGGTATGGAGACGTTTACCCCATCACGCTCGGCGGCCGCCTCTTTACGGGGGTAATTCTCTTCATGGGCTTGGGCGTGGTAGCCGTTCCCGCCGGTATCATGGCATCAGCCCTTTCGGAAGCCCGGAAGCAGGCGCGCGGAGAGGCTCCGGGAGCCGAGTAGTTTGACGATCGGACTGGCCCTACCCCCAGACGCCTACGTCACATAACTGAGAGGGTTGCCGGCTCCGGGCCTCCTGGCGTCGGCCCTCCGCTTCAACCGGCCCCCTGACGGAATCGATTCTCTGGCGGGGCGAACGGCGGGAGCCGTACACTGGATTCGGCCATCTTGGGGGGCCGGTTCGGCAACCCCGGGTACGTTACGCGAAAGCGACTCTCAATTTTTTGATTGCGATGAAGACAAAGTCCGAGAAGCTCTTTGAGGAGTTGTGCGCTCGCGGAAGCATTCAGCTGCTGCCGATCGAAGAAAGTAACGTTCCCGGGGAACGGCGACCGGATTACATGATGGTCACGGGCCGGGGCACTCAGATTATCGTAGAGATAAAGCAATTCGACCCCAATCCTGCTGAGGCCGAGATCCGTAAACGAGTACTGGCAGGTGAGGCTGTTGCGCATGGCGGTATGCCGGGGGAACGCGTCCGCCGCGCGATCAGAGCGGCGTCTTCGCAGTTGAAGGCTGTTTCGCGGCGCGAGAAGCCCGCTCTCCTTGTGGTTTACGATAACGTGCATCTTGGCCGGCACACCCATCCATATGCAATTCTCACTGCCATGCGGGGCCTCGACGTGGTGGACGTCGTCATCCCCGAGTCCCCTCATGAACAGCCAAGGTTCTTGGACCCGCGGACAGGTCCGAGAAAGAAGATGACGGACACCGTGAACACTTCGATTTCGGGTGTCGCTGTCTTGAAGGATGGGGACGACGGGCTGGGTCAGCTCGCGGTCTTTCACAATAAGCATGCCGCGAACAAGCTCCCTACGGCGGAACTCAAGTTGGACTGGATTCAGCAGTTTGAAATGAGCACCGACGAGGGGGGGTGGGTCGAGGTCAGATGATCACGGGTGAGAATCAGTCGACGGACGTCGCCTTCGCATAACGCAAGATTCGTTACGCGCCATTAGACTCCAACGATCCGGAAGGAAGGAGCGGACAGCGCAACCCAGGCCGGGGTGGCGTGTGTCTTAGAGGTGATGAGTTGCCATTCGCCCACGCACGGAAGGGAGTGAGAAGAATGGATCTCCTGAGACGATGGGACATGGTTTGCGTCCTTTGCGGGTGCGGTGTGCTCGCACTGCTTCTTGCGGCATGCGGGGAGTCGCGACTTGCAGATTCGGGTGTGGTCGTGCGGGACAGCGCGGATGTCAGGATAATCGAATCCTCGCGAGAGCATGAGTTCCGATCGCTCAGTTGGCGCATCTCGGAAGATCCCGACTTAGT
>JBJHBD010000015.1:0-34711 GCA_050485305.1 Gemmatimonadota bacterium | reverse complement strand
GGGAGAACGCGTCCACCACGAACGCCGCGTAAACGAACCCGCTCCACGTCGCCACGTAGGTCAGGTCCGAGACCCAGAGCTGGTTCGGGCGTTCCGCCCTGAAGTCCCGGTTCACCAGGTCCATGGGACGATCTGCCAGATCTCCAGGGATCGTCGTGAACGTCCTCTTCCCCCGGACCACCCCCTGGAGTCCCATGGACTTCATGAGCCGCTCGACGGTGCAGCGAGCCGCCCGGATCCCCTGGCGGCCTATCTCCTTCCACACCTTCTCCGCCCCGTAGAGGCTCCGGTGTTCAGTCCAGACCCTATGGACTTGAGGGCGAAGGCGCTCATCCTCCTGCGCTCGCCTCGACCGTCGCTGCGGGTTCGCCTCCCATGCCTTCCACTGGTAGTAGGTGGACGGAGCGATCGGCAGAACCCGGCAGATCGGCTCGACCCCGTACACCTCCCGATGGTCGTCGATGAACTTCACCATCACGTCCGTCGGCGGTCGAGCTCCGCCTGTGCGAAATATGCCGAAGCCTTGCGTAGGATCTCGTTCGCCCGCTTGAGCTCCCGGTTCTCCCGCTCCAACTCCTTCAGGCGGGAGCGATCCTCCGTCGTGAGCCCCGCCCGTCGACCGCTATCGCTCTCGGCCTGGCGCACCCACCGCCGCAGGGTCTCCGCCGTGCAACCGATCTTCCCCGAAATCGACTGGATCGCTCCCCACTGGGAAGCGTGCTCCTTCTCATGCTCCAACACCATCCGCACTGCCCGCTCCCGCAGCTCCAGGAAGTACCGCTTCGTTGTCTTCATGACCCCATCCCCTTAAACGCTGGGGTCTCCGGCAATCCCGGGGCGGTTCAGGGATGGCGGTATCACCATGCGAAGAGAAACCGCAAGGGAACCGTTCAGAATACGTAGAGAGAAATGCAGGAGTACCTGAGGAGTCATCTGCCGCTCCACGCTCGACCGGTCCCGGTGATCTCAAGGCGGTTCATCGGGCATATGCACGGGGATGTTCAGTTTTTTGCACAGACATCGCCCAAACAGATGTTCAAAGACTTCTCCTGTCCCGGCAACCCGGCCTTCGACCTCGCGGCTCTCGAAGCCATCCCGGAATACGATTTCGGTCAGTCCTCGCCTCGCGACTGGGATGCATGAGGCGCGGAGGCCTCCTCCCAGCGCCCATCAGAACATCCTCCGGCCTCAATTCCCATGGCGCCCCGCCCCTCTCTTCTTCGCCTGTGTTCCGCCACCTCCCGAGGCTCACGGCCGCTCCCGCCATCTCGGAACCGTTGGCAACTTGCAGGGTCGTACGTTGCGCCCTACGTTGCTTCCGTTCCCAAGCGGGAGTTTGAAACGCCTATTCCTATCGTTGGATCCTTCAGCACCCAACCTCGGGAGACTGCTATGGCATCCTCGGAGAACATCCGCGCCATCGGCGCTTGGTCAGTCTTACTTCTACTCACGTCCGCGCTTGGCTCATGCGTTGACTCACCGAGCCTTCCCGTCGAGTCGGAGCGTAACGGGCCCCGTGCGTCCCCGACCTCGTTCCTCGCGCAGGCTTCGCCTCCGAGCCAAATATTTGGCATCCAGCGTGAACTGCTCACTCTCGCCGTCGACATTCCGGAACTAGCGGGACTCTACGTAGACGAAGGTGCGAACCGACTGGTGGTCCTCGTGACGCACATGGAGCGATCCGAGGCGGTGAAGGCGATCGTGACTTCCCAACTCATTTTCGGACCCCAAGGTCCGGATCGGTTCCGAGGGCCCTCTGGTAGCATTCCAACGATCCATGTCTCCCCCGCCCAACATTCGTTCGCCGATCTGATCGCTTGGTCTCAGATCCTCGGGCACGCAATGAGCGCCGAAACGTATCGACGCCTGAATGACGGGGACTTCCTTGCTCATGGTGTGAACGAGAAGGCGAACGTTGTTCGGGTGCGCAGCAACCGAGGCGATCTGGTCGAGGAACTTGAATCGGAGTGGGCGCGGCACGGGTTCCCGCCATCGGCTGTCGACTTTCTTGTAGTTGACGGGAGCATAAGACTGTCCTCAGATGTGTCGAGCGGTCGGCCTCGGCCTACGACCGGGGGGTATCGCATTCGCCGTAACCTGACCAATCCCGGAGATTGGTGCACCCTGGGCTTAAACGTCCGCGATGGACAAGGGGGAAGGCACTTTCTGACTGCAGCGCACTGCACGGGGAGCTTTACAGGAGCCACGGGAGGGCCGATGTATCAGACGGGCGCATCATCCGCGGATCAGATTGGGAACGTCACTATCAACCCAGCATGGGACAGCAGCCCCCATACCTGCCCACAAGCAACTTACTGTGCCGTCGCGGATGTCGCCCTTTCGACGTATGTCCCCGGTGTTCTGGACAACCCCTTCATCGCAGAAACGACAACCATCGGAACGGGAAACAATGCTGGAAGCACCAGCGTGGCGAGACAGCTACGGCTCGTTGGAACTCAGTCTGGTGTGCCACTGGGGACCACAGTCGAGAAGACGGGTAGTACCACCGGTACCACGTCCGGGCAAGTGACTGACACGTGTCATAATGTCAACGTGGGCGGCCTACTGTATATTCCATGTTCATATCAAGTTCAAGCCCGGGCCGATGGCGGCGATAGCGGCTCAGGGGTCGTCAGATGGTTCGCTCCTTTGCTCGCGAATAATAGGATGGGACTCGGGATCGTGTTCGCAAACTACCTCCCCTCCGGGCAGTCCCCCTACTATTATATGTACTCGCCGTGGGATGCGATCGAGGCCCATTTGGGAGTTGCATTAGACCCGTCCTTTCCGTCACCACTCATCGTGTCCATCGATGGACCTAACGAAGTGAAACCCACCCAATTGTGCACTTGGAATGCGCAAGTGACGAACGGTGACGCCCCGTTCAGCTATTCTTGGTCGGGCATCCTGACTGGGACGGGCAGCTCGGTTACAGGAGTGGTTGGCTCATCGGGAAGTCTGATGCTGTCGGTGACCTCTAGCGATGGGCAGGTCCAGTTCCCGGCCTTGGCGGTCACGGTGAGTTCGTCTGCCCCTGACTGTTGAGTAGTCACGGGCCCGAGCCCGCAGGCGCTGGCCTCTGCTGGGTCCGCCGACATCGGCACCCGGCAAAGGGGGGCAAGAGTAGTCTTGGGAACAGACGGTTGGTGATCCCGCAGATGCCCTCACTCGTCCAGACCCTCGAGCTGGGAAACCGGAAGGCTCAAAGGGTGTATTCCATGGGGATGGGTGCTATGCCCCTGGCCGCAGGGAGCTGAGGCGACACTCGGCTCCGGGAACTGAGGGGTGACGAACTGAGGTAGCCTTCGACTTCGCGCCTCAGTTGGCAACCGCCCTCGGGACCCAGACTACAGCGGAGGTCGCCCGGAGGCCCCGATGATTGGAGTTGCATCGAACGCCTTCCAGTCTGAGGAGGGGCCCGAGTCCATGTCTCGCCCTCAGGGGGATTGGATTCGCTCGGGATCCCACTGTGTTTCACGCGCCCCTGGCCCTAATCGACCCTGATGACATGAGAGGTACCCGATGAATCAAGTGCGTGCGGTAGCAACAGTGACTTCTCTAAGTCTTCTTTCTCTCACTGGGTGTTCAGAGATCTTCGGGCCTGCGGAGCGTCTTTCGATCCAGACGGACCAAGACCACTACGAGGCCATGCCCATCGGGCAGGAGCGCTACGCGTTCTCGATGGTGCTCCGGACTGAGAACCGCGGACGTCGCACCGTGTACCTGGATCGGTGCGGCTCTGCGGGACGCTTGATTTACGGTATTGCTGGTGAATCAGAGCCGTCAGCGTACAATCCGGTCTGGGCCTGTACAGGAAATAACAACCCGATCCGGCTAAGGCCAGGAGAGTTCCGGGTGGATACTCTACAGGTCAACGGCCCCTCCGGGTCGACGGGTCACGCTGGTGAGCCCTTCGGCGCGCTGGAAGGAAGGAGCCAAGCCTGGCTGCGCTTCCGAACCTGCGCGGACGTCACGAGATGTGCTGGCTCCGAAGAGACGGAGGGCTCGAACTTTTTTACGGTGAAGATCTCCGACAGTAGCCCCGGACGGGATACGATCGGAGTCAATCCCAAAGTTAGTATGAATAGGAACTTCAAAGGCCCTCTCAGGTGCGGAGACAAGATGGGGCGCGGCGTCTGGCCGTGCGAGGTGCTGAGGATTCGGGGATGGCGGGGCCTGCTGTGAACCTGAGAGGCGCCGGAGAGCAGCCGAAGCGGCGGTGGACGAGGCGCCATGGGAATCGGGGCCGGAGGGAAGTTCGGATGGGCGGTTGGAGGCGGCCTGGTGCCAGGGTCCGGGGGCCAGAGGAGGGGACGGAGTCGTAGCTCAGGCCTCCCAGTCTTCGGGAGCGGACTGATCGAACTCGTAGTCCGGGATGGGCTCAGGAGCGGCGAGATCGAAGGCCGGGGTCTGGTCGAAGTGGAGCTCGGCCTGGGGCGGGCCGCGAGCGGGGGACACGCGGGGAGGCCGATGGGGCAGGTCGAGGTGGAGGAGGATGTCCTGTACGGTGGCGGGGAGGGTGAGGAACGAGATGATCCGCATCTCGCCCCCGCAGGCGGGGCATGAGGAGCGGTAACACTTCGTAGATCCGGGCCAGGAGCTGGGCCCAGAGCATGCGGCTGGATCGTGAGCGGGGCGGAGCTGCCACGCTGCCACTCGGTTCCGGCTCGTGGGCGCGACGCGTCGGAGGCACGGGGTGGGACGCGAGACCGGGTGAGGAGCGAGACTCCACCCCGGCCGGAATCTCATCGGGGACGGGCCGACCGATCATGACCACCGTGGACCTCAGCCGTGCGTTGGGAGCCAGGACTCCGTGGTAGCGATGGCGATGGATGCGGGGCGGCGGAACGAGCCGGGCCAGGCGGTCGAGCAGCTCGAGGGGTGTGAAGCGGAGCTGATGACGGCCGTGCATATCGGGCTCGGTGAGCCGGTAGACCAGGCGAGCGTCCGGCGAGGTGAGCGCCTCGAGGCCGGCGGGGGCGTGGAGCCGCTCAAGGGAGAGAGGCCCGCGTGCGCAGTAGCGAACGAGCCTCTCCAGACCCGCTCGGTCCTCGCCCTCGATGCGGACGGATGCGTCCACTGAAAACCCGCCCGTGCCCTGCCACGTGTGCATATCCGCCACCGTGGAACCGAACTCCCCGCTCGACGTCGCCGGAGATCACGCCGTCGAGAGCGGGCACATGGCAGTGGTAGTGGGGGTCTAGCGAGCTCCCGAAGCGCTGCGGGAGGGAAATGGCTCCGAGCTGCGCCTCGTGAACCGCGGCCGGCGCGCCCGGGCTTGCGTGGTCTCGGCGCTCCGCGAGGTCCGGCCGCCCGGATCTGTTTGTCATCAACTCTGTCTCGTTCTCCGCTCACGTCCCATGCCTTGCCCTTGGCTGGAGAGAAAGGATAGTTTCATTAACATGAGGTAATGAACGTATTGTTTCTGTCGAGGAGCTATGGCCACTCGGATGCCAACCCCTAAGGCGCGCCACGCCGCCAGAATTCTCGGAGCGCAGATCAGCGCTGCGCGGACGCATCGTCGCTGGACCACCACACGGCTGGCCGAGCAGATCAATGTCTCCCTTCCGACGCTCAGGAAGATCGAGAAGGGAGATCCGAGTGTGTCCATCGGCAGTGTGCTGGATGCGGCCGTGGCCGTCGGGGTGCCCCTGTTCGGCTCGGATGTGGACCGTCTCGCCGAACACATCGAGGACCGCATCGCGCTGCTCCCTGGCCGGGTTGCGCCAATCGGAGATGAAGGGCTCGACGATGACTTCTGATCTGAATAAGGCATACGTTTGGGTGTGGCTTCCAGGTGCGACCGAACCCGTTCCCGCCGGCGTACTTGAACGGCACGGAGGCACCGAGATCATCACATTCGCCTATGGGAGGAGTTATCTGGAACGGGAGGGTGCCCGCCCCCTCTACACTCCGGAACTCCCTCTCAAGCCAGGTCGGCAGGTTCCGTTGTCAAGTCTGACAGTCGCCGGGGTGATTCGGGACGCTGGACCCGATTCATGGGGTCAGCGCGTCATCATGAGGAAGCTCCTGGGAAGAAGGGACGTCCGGCACGAGGATCCTGGGGACATCTCACTCTTGACCTACCTGCTCGAGTCAGGCTCGGACCGTCCCGGCGCGCTCGACTTTCAGGCCAGTGCCGACGCCTACCAGCCGAGGACCCACAGCGCGACGCTTGAACAGCTCCTGCGGGGCGCAGAAGATGTGGAAAAGGGTGCCCCGATCAGTCAGGAGCTGCTCGATGCGCTCGGGGCGGGGTCCTCGGTCGGTGGAGCGCGCCCCAAGGCTACCCTTGTTTACGGGGATCGAAATCTGATTGCCAAGTTCTCCTCCATCACCGACACCTACCCGGTGATGAAGGCAGAGGCGGTCGCCATGGAGTTGGCCAGGCGCGTCGGCTTGAAGGTGGCCGGAACCGAGCTCCTCTCGGTCGCCGGACGCGACGTACTCCTGGTCGATCGGTTCGACCGCGGTCCGGCCGGGTCCAGGCGGGCGTTCGTTTCGGCGCTCACGATCGCGAGGGAGTCCGAAATGAATGCCAGGTACGTCACCTATACGGCTTTCGCGGATGAACTGCGGGAGAGGTCGGTGTCCAGAGGCGATACGCTACGAGAACTGTTCTCGAGGATCGTGTTCAACATCCTGGTCAGCAACACGGACGACCATGCGCGGAACCACGCGGCCTTCTGCGGCGGGGAGGGTGAGCTCGAACTGACCCCGGCCTACGATATTTGCCCGCAGAAGCGGACCGGGGAGGAGGCGGCTCAAGCGATGGCGTTCGGGTCGGACGGAGAGCGGTTGGCCCAAATTGCTGCTTGTCTCAAGTGGGCTGGGCACTACGATCTTTCGGTGAGAGAGGCAACAGAAATCATCGATGGCCAGATCTACGTCATTCGGACGCAGTGGGACGAGGCGGCGGGCATGGCGATGCTGACCCGTGTGGAACGAGACCAGATGTGGGGGAAGCAAATTCTCAATCCCTTCGCAACCTACGGATACGGCGGGGGTTGAGAGCGTTGAAGCCACCACCCAATGGTCGGACTGGCGAGGGGCGTCTGGGCGGAGAGGCCTCGAGAGGCCTCTGAACAAAGAACAGGAACTTCAAAGGCCCTCTCAGGTGCGGAGACAAGATGGGGCGCGGCGTCTGGCCGTGCGAGGTGCTGAGGATTCGGGGATGGCGGGGCCTGCTGTGAACCTGAGAGGCGCCGGAGAGCAGCCGAAGCGGCGGTGGACGAAGCGCCATGGGAATCGGGGCCGGAGGGAAGTTCGGATGGGCGGTTGGAGGCGGCCTGGTGCCAGGGTCCAGGGGAGGCGCGGGTGAAGATGCCTCCGCGCCTCATGTCTTCCACTCGTGAAGCGAGGACTGATCGAGGGCGAACTGGGCCTGGGGAGGGCCACGGGCGGGGGCAACCCGGGGAGGCCGACGCGGAGCGGTGGCGATGGATGCGTGGGGGTGGTGCGAGCTGGGCCAGGCGGGCGGGAAGACTGGCGTGACTGGCGCCGGGCCCGGAGGCTCCCCATGGTCCCCTTTTCACCCGGCCTCTCGCCCACGCCAACCCGGTCCTGCCATGCCCCGCCACCGCCGCCCCCGCTTCTTCGTGGCCCCCCTGGGCCTCGCCCTGTCCCTGGCCCTGGCGTCCACCGCCTGCGCTCCGGACCCCGGCCTTCCTGAAGCAGGCGAACCGGTGGGGCTCTCGGTGGAGCAGGAGCGCTTCTGGAAGGGGCTCGAGGCCCTCTGCGGCGGGGCCTTCGAAGGGCGCCTCTTCATGGCCCCCGAGGATGACGCCTGGTGGGAGGCGGAGCGCATTGTCATGCACGTTCGCCAGTGCGACGCCGACGAGATCCGCATTCCCCTCCACATCGACGAGAACCGCTCCCGAACCTGGGTGGTGACCCGCACCGCCACCGGGCTCCGTCTCAAGCACGATCACCGCCTGGACACCGGCGAGCCCGATCTGGCCAACACCTGGTACGGAGGCGACACGGCCACTCCCGGGACGGTCTGGCGGCAGGAGTTCCCCGCCGATGCCGAGTCGGTGGCCGCGGTTCCGGCGCGGGAGAGCCAGCTCTGGTACATCGAACTCCGCCCCGGCGACGCCTTCGTCTATGGCCTCCGCCGGGAGGCCACCGGGCTCCGGTACCACTTGGAGTTCGACCTCACCCGTCCGGTGGAGGCGCCTCCGGCGCCCTGGGGGTTCGAGGACGCCGCCGGGTAGTCATTTTCCCGGGTAGCCCGCCGCCTCCCGCCGCCGCACATTGACCCGTGAGCGCTGCGGAGTCGGAGAACCCATCCTCCCGGACCGGACCCCATGCCTACCCCCGCCATCCTCGCCCTGGACCAGGGCACCACCGGCAGCACCGCCCTCGTCATCGCCGCCGATGGGCGGATCCTGGGCCGGGGCTACTCGGAGTTCACCCAGCACTTTCCTCGCTCCGGGTGGGTGGAGCATGACGCCGGCGAGATCCGGGACGTCACCATCCGGGTGGCCCGCGAGGCGCTGGAGGGGGCCCGGAACCGGGAGCGCGTGTCGGTGGAGGGGGTGGGGATCACGAACCAGCGGGAGACGCTGGTCCTCTGGGATCGGGAGACGGGGCGCCCCGTGCACCGCGCCATCGTCTGGCAGGACCGGCGCACGGCGGCGCTCTGCCGGGAGCTGAAGGAGGGAGGGCACGAGGACGAGGTGCGCCGAAAGACCGGGCTGGTCCTGGACCCGTACTTCTCCGGCACCAAGCTCACCTGGCTCCTCCGCCACGACGACGGTCTCCGGGCCCGTGCCGAGGCCGGCGAGCTGGCCTTCGGGACCATCGATTCGTGGCTCATCCACATCCTCACCGGGGGAGAGGTCCACGCCACCGACCCCACCAACGCCTCGCGCACCCTTCTCTATGACCTCCATTCGGGGGGATGGGATCCGGAGCTCCTGAAGCTCTTCGAGGTCCCCGAGCCCCTTCTCCCGGAGGTTCGCCGGAGCGCCGGCGACTTCGGGACGGCGCTGGGGGAGGTGCTGGGGGTGGAGGCCCCGGTGGCCGGGGTGGCGGGAGACCAGCAGGCGGCGCTTTTCGGGCAGGGGTGCTGGAGCGCCGGGCTGGCCAAGAACACCTACGGGACGGGGGCCTTCCTCCTCCTCCACACCGGCGACGAGGCGGTCCCCTCGGAGCATGGCCTTCTCACCACCGTGGCCTGCGACGCCGAAGGGGGTGCGGCCTACGCGCTCGAGGGCTCCATCTTCATTGCCGGGGCGGCCATCCAGTGGCTTCGGGATGGGCTGGGGCTTCTCCCCACCGCCCCGGACTCGGAGGGGATGGCCCGCTCCCTCGAGGGGAATGACGGGGTCTACTTCGTTCCGGCGTTCGTGGGGCTGGGGGCTCCCCACTGGGACCCGGAAGCCCGGGGGGCGGTCTTCGGCCTCAGCCGGGGCACGGGGAAGGCCCACCTGGTGCGGGCGGCGCTGGAGGCCATGGCCTATGGCACCGCCGAGGTCATCGGGGCCATGGAGGCCGATTCGGGGGTGGAGACGCGCGAACTCCGGGTGGATGGAGGGGCCGCCGACAACGACTGGCTCATGACCTTCCAGGCCGGGGTGCTGGGGGTCCCGGTGCGGCGTCCGGCGCTGGTGGAGACCACGGCGCTGGGGGCGGCCGGGCTGGCCGGGCTCCAGACGGGGGTCTGGAAGAGCGGCGAGGACTTCCTGAGCGCACAGGGAGAGCCCCGCCTCTTCCACCCCGAGATGGATGGCGCGGAGCGGAAACAGCTACTGGAGGGGTGGCGCCGGGCGGTGGCGGCTACCCGGGGGTTTGCCGCCGAACCCATGGAGAGTGAGAGATGAAGAGGGAGGATGGATGGCCGGTGATGGGCGTGTGGCTCCGGTCCGCAGTGTTCGGGGCGATGGCGGGGACGCTGGCGCTGGGCGGCATCGAGGCGCAGGAACCCCCCGCCGAACTGGCCAGGGCGCTGGAGCGGGCCGAGGTCCGGGAGGGGGTGGACTGGCTGGGCGGGCGCTCCGCCGAGGCGGCGGAACTCCTGGTGGCGATCGGCGGGATCATCTCCCCCTCGGGTCAGGAGCGGGAGCGGGCCGAGCGGGTGGCGGAGGAGATGCGCCGCATCGGACTCCGGGAGGTCCGGGTCGATGATCAGCCCAACGCCATCGGGGTGATTCCCGGTCGGTCGGGGCGGGCCCTCGTCTTCATTTCCACCCTGGACGATCTGGCCACGGTGGCGGAGAACCAGCGCGCCGCCGGGGTCCCTCCCCGGGTGGAGGGAGAGCGGGTGGTGGGTCCCGGGACCAACACCTCGTCCATCACGGTGGCCATGCTGGAGGCGGCGCGGGCCTATGTGGCCCGTGGTCTCCAGCCCGAGCACGACCTCATCTTCGCCGCCGTGGCGCAGGAAGAGACGGGGCTGAACGGGATGAAGGCGCTGGTGGCCGAACTGGGCGACAGGGCCATGGGCTACGTGGACATCCTGGGCGACGGGAGGTCCATCAGCTACGGGGCCCTCAACATCCACTGGTGGCGGGTGGAGGGGGAGGGGCCTCCGGGGCACTCCCTGGGAGGCGGGCTCCCCAATGTGAACCAGGGGCTCGCCCGCGCCGCCGACCGGATCCTCACCTGGTCGGCGGGGGTCCAGGAGCCCGAGTCCCGCACCATCGTGAACGTGGCCATACTCCGGAGCGGCGAGGTGTTCAACCACAAGCCCCCCACCGGATGGTTCTCCCTGGACCTCCGGTCGCTGGAGTCCGAGGTGGTGGCCCGTATGGAGCAGGAGGTGGAGCGCATCGTGGCGGAGGTGGCCGGCGAGACGGGGGTGACCCTCCGCCTCGTACCGGAGCAGATCACTCCGGGCGGGCAGATCCCGGGGTTCCGGGACTCCGCTCTCGTGCGGTCTGCGGAGGGCGCCGCCCGTCACCTGGGGTTGGAGCCCCAGCTCGGGAACGCCGGGAGTTCCAACATGAATGTGGCGCTGGGGCAGGGGATCCCCGCCATCGGACTGGGCGGGAGCCGCGGTGGGGAGCGGGGCTTTCCCGGCGAATGGGCCGATATCCCCGCCATGGTGCGCTCCGCCCAGGTGGTCTTCCTCCTGGCGGCGGCCATGGGGGGGTAGCGGAGGGGAGGGTAGGGGAAGAGCCTGCCCGGGCCGTTACGCCCCCGGTTCCGGAGGGAGATCCCCGGCGAGGACCCCATCCCCTGCCACCGCCAGCTCCCGGGCCTCCACCGCCTGATTCCGCCCGCGGCGCTTCCCCTCGTAGAGCGCGGCATCGGCGGCCCGGAAGAGTTCATCGGCGCCGGGGGCGGTGAAGCCGGGGACGCTGGTGTAGCCGATGGTGGCGGTGAGGGGGCGCCCATCCTCCCGGGGGTGGGGGATTCCCAGGGACCGAACGGCGGCGAGGAGCTTCCCCGCCATGGCCTGGGCCCCATCGCGGTCGGTGTCCGCCAGGATCACCACGAACTCTTCCCCCCCGATGCGGGCCACCCTGTCGGTGCCTCGCCTGCACTCCCCTTCCAACGCCCGGGCCACGGCCTGGAGCGCCCGGTCCCCTTCGGCGTGCCCCTTCCGGTCATTGAACTCCTTGAAGTGGTCCAGGTCCAGCACCATGAAGGTCACCCAATCCCCGGAGCGGGAGGCCGCCGACATCACCTGCGCCATGGCGATCTCCAGCCCTCGTCGATTTGCCACGCCGGTGAGGGGGTCCCGCTCCACCATCTCCTGAAGCTGCTCCTGGAGCCGCCGCGTCGTCCGGTCGAAGTGGAGCCCGAAGATGAGCCCCACGAGGGAGGCGAGAACGAGCCAGAGGGCCCTGGAAGCCGATTTTGCCGGGTCATGAAGTTCTCCGGTCAGGTCGGGGATGACAGGGCCCAGGAGATGGAGGAGGGGGAGTGCCACTGCCCAGAAGGCGAAGATGGCCACCGCCGCTCGCTTTCCCCCGAGCATGACGCCACAGATCGGGAAGAGGGGGAGGAGTGGGGCGAACTGGCTGTTGGGGCCCCCCGAGATGACGATGATGGGGATGGCCACCAGGGTCACGAAGACGAGGAGCACCTCCGGTGCCCTCCGAACGATGTGCCCCGATCGGAAGAGCCACCAGAGCAGGAGGAGGATCGCCGAGTTCGCGGCGCCGATCCAGGTGAAGACGGTCCCCACGTCGGAGACGAAGGGACGGAAGGCGGTGGCGAATCCCACCACGCCGGCAAGGGCTCCGGAAAGCCAGGTGGTGAGGTAGGCTCGCCGGAGGATCTCCTCGCGAGCCACCGCATCAGGGGGGGTGGCTACGTCCATGGTGCTTCCGGAAGCGGGGTGGTCCGGCGGCATTCGGCGACGTGGTTCATCCTACCCGGGCAGAGGTGGAGCGGAAAGGGCGGGAGGAACCCCCCGGCGTGGGCGAGGTATCGTTTGGTGTCCACACCACGGTCCGCCTTCCCGTCCTCCCCCATGACCGATCTGAACCTCTCCATCGAAGGAATGAGCTGCGATCACTGCGTCGCCCACGTCCGCCGCACCCTGGAGTCCACCCCGGGGGTCACCGTGGAGGAGGTGGAGGTGGGGAGGGCTCGGGTCTCCCTCGACGAAGGCGCTCCCGCCCCCGATGCCGTCGCCGCGCGGTTGGCCGAGTCCGGATACCCGGCACACCCCCGCTGACGGGCCGGGGAGGGATCCCCATCCTCCCGGAGGAGATTCGGTTGAAGGAGATTCGGTTCCGGAACGATTGAACCTTCAGGGCCCCCCCGGTTACCTTTCGAGGAGCATTTCCCCTCTCTCATCCGGAGTCTTCCATGCGTAGGGACCGACGCTTCTTCGCGGGTCTGGTGGGCGTCGCCGCCGTGGTTTCCTGGCTGGTTTGGACCGGGATCTCCAGCACCATGGTCTACTACCTGACCCCCTCCGAACTCCTGGCGCGGGTGGAGGCCAACCCGGAGCTGTACGACCAGGGGATCAAGGTGAGTGGCGAAGTGGTCCCCGGCTCCTATGAACGAGCCACCGATCGGATCTTCCACACCTTCATCGTGCGGGATCCGAACCATCCGGAGGTGACCATCCGGGTGGAGTTCCGGCATCCCATCCCCGACACCTTCACCGACGAGGCCGAGGTGGTCATGGAGGGGCGCTTCCGCCCTGACGGGGTCTTCGAGGCCACCGAGGTGTTGACGAAGTGCGGGAGCCGGTACGAGGCCATGCCGGAGGGGTACGAGGGGTACGAGGGGTACGAGGGGTACGAGGGGTACGAGGAGGGCGAGGAGTACCACCCCGCCGGTGAAGGGGGAGGCGCCACTCCGTGATCCCCATCGTGGGCGAGTTTGCCCTCTGGATCGCCCTTCCCATTTCGCTCTGGGGGGGCGTTCTGGCGTTCGTGGGTGGGAAGATGGGAAGGGGGGATCTCGTGCTCTCCGCCGAACGGAGCGTGTACGCCGTCTTCGCCCTCCTTCTCCTGGCGTCGGCAGGGATCGTGGCGGCCTTCATGGCGGACCGGTTCGACTACTGGTACGTCTACAACTACTCCTCCATCAACCTGGACCCCTTCTTCAAGTTTTCGGGGCTCTGGGCGGGGCAGCGGGGGTCGCTCCTCTTCTGGGCGCTGAACCTGGCGTTCTTCTCGGTCATCGCCGTCTGGTTCAACCGCCGGAAGAATCGGGAGTTCATGCCCTACGTGGCGGGGGTCCTCCTGGCGGTGCTGGCCTTCTTCATCGTCATCACCCTCTTCGTCACCCCTCCATTCGAGCGGCTCCCCTTCACCCCGGCCAACGGGCGCGGGCTGAATCCGCAGCTTCAGAACTACTGGATGACCATCCACCCCCCGACGCTCTATCTGGGGTTCACCGCGTTCACCGTCCCCTTCGCCTTCGCCATGGGGGCGCTCCTTTCCGGGCGATTGGATGCCCGCTGGATCCAGCTCACCCGGAAGTGGATCCTGACCTCGTGGTTCTTCCTCACGGTGGGGATCATCTTCGGGATGCGGTGGGCCTACGAGGAGCTGGGGTGGGGAGGGTACTGGTTCTGGGACCCGGTGGAGAATGCCTCACTCCTCCCCTGGCTCACCGCCACCGCCTTCCTCCACTCCATCATGATCCAGGAGTCCCGGGGGATGCTGAAGGTGTGGAATATGGGGCTGGTCATCCTGACCTTCCTCCTGACCATCTTCGCCACCTTCTTGACCCGCTCCGGACTCATCGAGTCGGTCCACTCCTTTGCCCAGAACCTGACCATCGCGTACATCTTCCTCGGGTTCATGGCGGTGGTGGGGGCGTTCGCCTTCGCACTCCTCTTCTCCCGGTTGGGAGAGCTCCGGAGTGAGCGGGAGTTCGAGAGCTTCTTCTCCCGGGAATCAGCTTTCCTCCTGAACAACCTGGTTCTTCTGGGGGCCATGTTCGCCGTTCTCTGGGGAACCCTCTATCCCCTCATCTCGGAGGGGCTTCTGGGTGCCCGGGTGAGCGTCGGTCCCCCCTTCTTCAACCAGGTGAACATCCCCATCGGGCTGGCTCTTCTGGCCCTCATGGGGATCGGCCCCGTCATCGCGTGGCGGCGCGCCTCACCCCGGAACCTCCGGAAGAACTTCCTCCTCCCCACCGGTGTCGGGGTGTTCACCGGCGCTCTACTCCAGGGGATGGGAGTCCGGCACCTTTACGCCCTCCTGACCTTCGCCATCGGCGCCTTCGTCCTCACCATCATCGCCGTGGAGTTCTGGAAGGGAACGAAGGCTCGGTCCCGCATCGAGGAGGAGGCGTTCTTCCCGGCCCTCATCCATCTCGTGCGTCGGAATCGGAGACGGTGGGGAGGGTACATCGTCCATGTGGGCGTGGTGATCATGTTCATGGGGTTTGCCGGAGCCGCCTACGACGTGGAGCTCCGCCACACCATGGAGCCGGGCGATACGGTGGAGGTCCCATCCCCCTTCGGCCACACGTACCACCTGACGTACACCGGGCTCTCCACCCAGCAGGGGCAGAACATGTGGCAGGTCATCGCCACCTTCTCGGTGCAAAAGGGGGACCGGAACCTGGGGATGCTGGCCACGGAGCGGCGCCTCTACCAGGCCCCTCCCCAGCCCGTCACCGAGGTGGGGATCCGCTCCTCGTTCACGGAGGACCTCTACGTCATCCTGGCCACTCTGGACGAGCGCGTGGGGCTGGGGAACGACCCCGAATTCCACCAGGCCACCTTCCAGTTCCTGGTGAACCCCCTCGTCCCCTGGATCTGGTACGGGGGGCTCATCGTCGCGGCGGGGACGCTGGTGGGGCTCTGGCCCGGGGGAGGGGCGCCGGGATCGGCGCCGGTGCGGCGCCCCGTCCGGGTGGGAGAGATCCGGCGAGAGGATGAGGTGCCCGCCCTGCAGGACGAACCGGCCCCGTCGGGGGTCGGGTGATGGCCCTTCTCCTGGGCGTGCTCCTCGCCCTTCTCTCCGTTGCCTACATCCTCCACCCGGTGGTGGCGGGGGTGTCAGCCCCCATGGAGCGGGACGATGACGAACTCACCGAACTCCAGCACCGGAAGCGAATTGCTCTTCTGGCCCTCCGGGATGTGGAATACGACTTCCACGCCGGGAAGCTGGATGAGGCGGACTACCGTGCCATGAAGCGGGAGATGGCCAAAGAGGCCCTGGCGGTTCTCGACGCCGAGGTGCAGGAGCGGGAAGGCGCGGACCCGTCGCATGAAGGGGTGAGGGGCGCCGGTGATCGGGAGGCGCTGGAGGCGGAGATCGCCGCCGTTCGCGAGGCGCTCCGGGAGGGAGCCGTCTGCCCTACCTGCGCCCACCCCAACCCCCGGGGCGCCCGATTCTGCGAGAGCTGTGGATCCGCTCTCCCCGGGAGAGCCGGGGTGGGGATCTCGCCCCAACCCACCGAAGGGTAGATCCTGACTCCCTTCCTGGAGGGACGGGAGCTCACCCGGAGCTTCGGCGCCATCCGGGCGGTCCAGGGGGTGTCCTTCTCCCTGGAAGAGGGGGAGCTCCTCGCCATCTTCGGGCCCAACGGGGCGGGGAAGACCACCCTCCTCGCCCTCCTCGGCGGCGCCCTCCTCCCCGACGAGGGGGAGATTCTCCTCAGGGGAGAGCCCCGCGATGTCCGCGGGGTGGAGTGGCGCCGGGAGCTGGGCGTGCTTTCCCACAGGAGCTTCCTCTATGGCCCTCTCACCGCCCGGGAGAACCTGGAGTTCTACGGGCGGCTGCACCGCCTCGACGCACTCTCTCACCGGGTCGCCGAACGACTCGAAGAGGTCGGGCTCACTCCCCACGCCCACCGCCAGGTTCGGGAGTTCTCCAGAGGGATGAGGCAGCGGTTGGCGCTGGCTCGCACCCTCCTCCACGATCCGGCGCTCGTCCTCCTCGACGAACCCTTCACCGGCCTGGACATCCACGCCTCCACCCTCCTCCGGGAGGTGCTGGCCCGCCTCAAGGACGGGCACAGGACGGTGGTCCTGGTGACCCACAACCTGGCGGAGGGGGTGACCCTCGCCGACCGGGTGGCCATCCAGGCCCGGGGGCGGTTCGCCTTCCTGGGCAGCCGGGAGGAGATCCCGGAGGGAGAGGTGGAACGCTTCTACCGGGAGCGGGTGGCGGATGGGGGGGCGGGGTGATGAGGAGCTACCTGGCGCAGCTCTGGGCGGTGGCCGAAAAGGATCTCCGGGTGGAGCTCCGCACCCGGGAGCGGATCGCCGCCATGGGAGCCTTCGTCGTCCTCACCGCCATCCTCTTCAACTATGCGGTGGATCGAACCGCGGTGCACCCCGGAGAGATCACCGCGGGGCTCATCTGGATGACCCTGATCCTGGCGGGCCTCCTGGGGGTAGGACGCACCTTCGAGCTGGAGAAGGAGGAGGGGGCGCTGGAAGGGCTCCTGGTGGCTCCTCTCCCCCGGGACGCCCTGTACCTTGGGAAGGTCCTCTCCAACACCGTCCTCCTGGGGGTGACCGCGCTCCTGGCCCTCATGGTCTTCGCCTTCTTCTTCCAGGTGGACCTCACCCGGAATCCGGGGTGGACGCTGGCCTTCCTCGGCCTGGGCGCCCTGGGGTTCGCGGCGGTGGGGACGCTCTTCAGCGGGATCACCGCCGGGACCCGCATGGGGGAAACCCTCCTCCCCGTCCTTCTCTTCCCGGTGCTCGTCCCCCTGGTGGTCTTCGGCGTCTCCGGAACCGGAACCCTCCTGGCCGGCCTCCCCCCGTCGGAGGCGGCGGGAGAGCTGCGTCTCCTCGGGGCGTACGCTCTGGTGGCCATCGTGGCCGGAGCGGGGCTCTTTCAGTTCGTGGTGGAGGAGTAGTCACTCCGATTCGGAGCCGGCCTCGATCCGCTCTTTGAGGCGCGCCAGATCGTCTGCGGCCTTCCGGGCAGCCTGGGGGGTGACCACCGGCTCCAGAAGGCGCCCCACCGGAGCGCCCATCCGGAACCGGCTCTCATACTCCACCCGGGTGCGACCGCCCTCCACCTCGACGAGTTCGTACCGCCCCTCCCCGGTGAACATTCCGGGAGAGTCCAGCGACATGGTGGAGAGGCGTCCCGGCTCCCACTCCATGACCTCTCCCTCGATTTCGACCCGGCGATTGTTGAGGGTGGGGTCGATCATGACCCACCGAACCCGCGAGCCGACGCCCTCTACCCCCGGGGTGAGCACCTCCACCTCGACGAGCCACCCGACCCACTCCAGGAGGCGATCCGCCTCCACGATCCAGGGCCACACCTCGGAGGGGGGGCGATCCACCACGACGGTTCCGGTGATTCGCCCGGCGCCGGGGCGGAAGCTGAGCGCCAGGAGAACGACGACCGCCAGGAGGGCGAGACCCGCCACTCCGCCGAACACGATGGCCAACCACTTCATGGACGAGCCCTCCAGGTGAAAGGTCGAGGGGGGTACACAGCAACCAGGACCCCGGTGAGGGTGCCCACCGAGAGCGCCGCTCCGAAGGCCGCGGAAGGGACGAAGGTCGATCCATCGGCGATCCACGCCGAGAGGAAGGCCGCAGGCGGGACGCCGGCGACGAGGAGGAGGGGGGCGAGAACCCCATCCTCCAATACGGCACGGGTGCGAAAAAAACCGGAAGAGGCGGCAACCACGCCTGCCACGACGATGCTCCCCATGACGAATCCGGGTGCGGGCGCTGCCGCCCGAAGGGGGACGAGGGAGAGGACCAATCCCCAGAAGAACTCTACGGCCAGATAGCTTCCGAGGGTGAGGGTGAACGCCAGGAGCAGTTCAGGGAGGAATTCACCCCGACCGAGCCGGTACAGGAGGACCGGACCGGCGGAGCGTACCACTTCCCGGAGGTACCAGTAGCGCGCCCCCACCTCCCCGAGCCGAGGGATCCGCACGGTGATCCACTCCTCCTGAAGGTCCCCGGCCACATGCTCCACCTCTCGGGGGGGGAGGACCAGGCGGAGAAGGAGGCGCCCGGCGAGGGGAGGAGTGCGGGTCACGCACCCTCCCCTTCCAGGGAGAGCCCGGACCACATCCGTGCCAGGGTCTGCCGCGCCTCGGTGAGCGCCCTGGCACCCTCCCCGGTGAGCCGGAAGGTGCGGCGAGCCCGGCCACCCCGCTCGGGGGTGGGGTCGCCCACTTCGGAGCGGACGAGCCCTTTCCGTTCCAGGCGATCGAGGGTGGTGTAGATGGCCCCCGTCGAAACGTCGCGACCGGTCCGCTCCTCGATCTCGAGGCGGATCCGCATCCCGTAGGCATCCTCGTCCAGTCGAAGGACCCCCAGGAGCACCAGGTGCTCCAGCTCTCCCAACACCGCGGCTCGTCCCATATTGTCCACTTTGTAGAAAAAATAATCCGGGCGCAAGGATCTTCTTCACGCGGGTTCCGGCGGGGGCCCGGGGTCACCCTCCGGACGAGGCACTTGTGCCCATGCCGCGAGCGGGGCATTCTCAGCTTCATTCTGCAGCGAAGGGAGGATGGGCTCCGAACCCATCCTCCGGACACGGGGCGGGAGGAGAGAGATGTCGGCAGTTCGCGTTCTGGTGGGGACGAAGAAGGGGGCGTTCATCCTCACCTCCAATGGAGACCGGCGCCGATGGGACGTTTCCGGGCCCCATTTCCCCGGGTGGGAGATCATGCATGTCCAGGGATCCCCCCTGAACCCGGACCGGATCTACCTCTCCCAGTGGACGGACTGGTTCGGGCAGGTGGTCCAGCGCTCCGACGACGGGGGGCGGAGCTGGGAGGCGGTGGGGAAGGAGTTTGCCTACGACGGGGTTCCCGGCACCCACCAGTGGTACGACGGGACGCCTCACCCCTGGGAGTTCAAGCGGGTCTGGCACCTGGCGCCCTCTCCGGTGGAGCCGGAAACGGTGTATGCGGGGGTGGAGGATGCCGCCCTCTTCCGGTCCACCGACGGGGGGGAGAGCTGGACCGAGCTCTCGGGGCTTCGCACCCACTCCACCGGTAGCGACTGGGCTCCCGGAGCGGGGGGGATGTGCCTCCACACCATCCTCCTTCCCAAGTCCAAGCCTGAGCGGATCTTCGTGGCCATCTCGGCGGCGGGGGCGTTCCGGAGCGACGACGGCGGGGTGAGCTGGGAGGTGGCCACGGGGGGGCTTCGCTCCGATTTCCTCCCCGATCCCACCGCGCCGGTTGGGCACTGCGTGCACAAGGTGGCGCTCCACCCGTCCCGCCCCGACACCCTCTTCATGCAGAAACACTGGGACGTCTGCCGGAGCGACGATGCCGGGAGTTCGTGGACGGAGGTGAGCGGGAACCTCCCCTCGGACTTCGGTTTTCCCATCGCCGTGCACTCCCACGAGCCGGAGACCATCTACGTAGTCCCCATCCTCAGCGACTCCGAGCACTTCCCTCCCGAGGGGAAGCTCCGGGTCTACCGGAGCCGCACCGGGGGGAACGAGTGGGAAGCACTTACCGCCGGGCTCCCCCAGGAGAACTGCTACATCAACGTCCTCCGGGACGGGATGGCGGTGGATGCGCTGGACCCCTGCGGGATCTACATGGGAACCACCGGAGGGCACATCTACGCCTCGTCCGATGAGGGAGATAGCTGGGTCCCCATCGTGGAACACCTCCCCCGCATTCTCTCGGTGGAGGTACAGACCCTTCCATGAGGGAGGGGACGGTTTCCGGATTCGGGGATGGGATGCCGGGCACCCTTCGCGTCGTCCTCCCCTACCACCTCCGGACCCTGGCAGGGGTTGCCGGGGAGGTGCAGGTAAGGGTGGCGGGGGAGGTGACGCTGGGAGGGGCGCTCTCCGCCCTGGAGGCGGAGCATCCGGTGCTTCGCGGGACGATCCGCGCACACGACGGTGGGGAGCGTCGCCCCCTTCTCCGCTTCTACGCCGACGGGATCGACCTGTCCCACGAGCCCATGACGATCCCCCTCCCGGAGCGGGTGCGCCGGGGAGAAGAGCCCCTCCTGGTGGTGGGGGCCATCGCAGGGGGGTGACCGGAGGGCGGCCTGTTCCCCTTCGTCATCCCTTCCCTCCCGCCCACCTCTTTGGCACCTTTCCCCTGATCCATCGCCCTCCTGCTCCGCACGCCCTTTGCGGGGGAGGGCGCCGAGTTCCCCACTCCGGAGATGCGCATGTCCCTCGGGACGGTGCGATGGGGGGCGCTCACGCTGGGGCTTGCCGGCGTCGCCCTCACCATCCTCTTCCACTGGCAGGTCTTCTTCTTCGTCCCCACCGAGGCGAGCATGGGGATCGTGCAGCGGATCTTCTACATCCATCTCCCCGCCGCCTGGGTAGCCTTCTTCGCCTTCGGGATCGTGGCGCTCTGCTCGGCGGTGTACCTCTGGCTCGGTGAGGAGAAGCTGGATCAGGCGGCCCGCTCGGCCGCCGAGGGGGGGATCATCTTCACCACCATCGTCCTCACCTCGGGCCCCCTCTGGGGGAAGATCGCCTGGGGGACCTGGTGGAGCTGGGAGCCGCGCCTGACCCTGACCCTCCTCCTCTGGTTCATCTATCTGGGGTACTTCATGGTGAGGAACGCCACCGACAATCCGGAGCGGGGGAAGAAGTTTGCCGCGGTGGTGGGGATCGTGGGGGCTCTCAACATCCCCCTGATCCATCTGAGCGTCCTCTGGTTCCGGTCTCTCCACCCCCAGCCGGTGGTGGCCCGGGTCGACGGACCCCAGCTACACCCGGACATGCTCACCACCCTCTTTACTGCCCTCGGAGCCTGGACTCTCCTCTTCCTGGCCCTCTTCCTCCTCCGCTACGGGGTGGCGCGCCTCGAGTCCTCCGCCGAACTCCGGTCGTCCGCCGCCATGGAGGGCGCACACCTCTCATGAACGCCATGAACCGCACCCTTCTGATTACACCCATCCTCACCCTCCTCCTCGTCCCTGCGCTCTTCGCGCTCATACCCGCCGAACTCCTGGCGAGTCAGGTGAACCCCGTGGCGGCGAACCCCCAGATGCGCCACTTCCGGCACGTCTTCGTGGCGTACGGAATCGCCTGGCTCCTCCTCTTCGGGTGGGTGGTGGCGATCTTCCGCCGACTGGGGCGGGTGCAGGAGCGGCTGGGGAGCGACGCACCCTGACGGTGAGCCTCCGGAACCCCATCCTCCCGAGAGGGAGAGCACCTGCGGAAGTCCGTCCGTGGCGCTGATCGACCTGCTCTCCGACACGGTCACCCGCCCCACCCCCGCCATGCGGGAGGCGGTGGCCCGGGCCGAGGTGGGGGACGACTGTTTCGGGGAGGATCCGACGGTTCGGCGCCTGGAAGATCGGGTGGCCGACCTCCTGGGGAAGGAGCGGGCCCTCTTCTTCCCTTCGGGGGTCATGGCGAACCAGACGGGGATTCTGGCCATGGCGTCGCCCGGCACGGAGGTTCTCGTGGAATCCGGCGCCCACCTCCTTCACTGGGAAGAGGGGTCGCTGGCGGTTCATGGGGGGATGGTCTACCGGGGGATCTCCGCCGCCGAGGGGATCCTGACTCCGGACGAGGTGCGGGGGGCCCTGCGCGCGCCCTCCCCCTTCCAGCCGGTGACCTCGGTTCTGGCGCTGGAGAACACCCACCTGAATTCGGGGGGTCGGGTCATGTCGGAGGAGCGCACAGCCCTTCTCGCCGAGGTGGTCCACGAGGCGGGGGTGAAGGTCCACCTGGATGGCGCCCGCCTCTGGAACGCGGCCGTGGCCGCCGGGGTGGAGCCGGCCAGGCTGGCGGCGCCGGTCGACACGGTGATGACCTGCCTCTCCAAGGGGCTGGGGGCGCCGGTGGGGTCCATGCTGGCCGGTCCTGCGGAAATCATCGAGCGGGGGTGGCGGATCCGCCGCCGCCTCGGAGGGCAGATGCGACAGGCCGGGCTCCTTGCCGCCGCGGGGCTCCACGCCCTCGAACACCACCGGGAGCGCCTCGCCGACGACCACCGGCGGGCACGGCGGTTTGCCGAGGAGGTGGCATCCCTCCCCGGCGTCCGGGTGACCCGCCCGGAGACGAACATCGTCATGCTGGACGTAGCCGACACGGGGTGGGAGGTTCCGGCCCTCCTGGAGGCGCTGACCCTTCGGGGGGTCCGCATGGGGCCCTTCGGCTCCGGTCGGATCCGGGGAGTCTTCCACCTGGAGGTGGACGACGAGGGGGTGGAGAGGGCGGTGGGGGCGCTGGCGGCGCTACTCGCCGGGAGTCAGGGGTAGAGCGCTTCCGAGGGGGTGCCGGAGGACCCCATCGTCCCTACTTCCTCCGGAGCGAGAACATCCACCCTCGCCGGATGGTCCGGGGCTCCTCCACCGAGATGAAGGCGTCCCGGTCCCACTGCTCCACCACGTCGAGAACGGCGGGGATCTGACGCCGCTTCACCAGGGTGTAAACCATCTCCACCCGCCCCTCCCGCCCGTATCCGGGGAACTCGGTGGCCCCGAACCCCTTCTCCCGGAGGGCCTCCGCGATGTCCTCCCCCGCCTCTCTGGAGATGACCCGTACGGTGGCGAGCCCCAGCGCCATCTTCCCCTCGATCCAGGCTCCCACCGCCGTTCCGGTGGCGAACCCCCCCGAGTAGCCGAGGATGTGCCAGATGGAGTGGAGGTTCTGGATGGCGGTCCCCACCGCGAAGACCCAGATGAGGGATTCGACGAGCCCGATGACGGGGACGATCTTCCGCTGGCCGCGCATGGTAAGGAGCATGCGCATGGTGGCCAGCGAAACATCGATGATGCGAAGCGAAAAGATGATGAAGGGGCCGATGGGCCCCGCGAAGAGTTCCGTCATGAGGGGGCGTCGGAGCCTCCCGAACGATTGGCGTAGCGTTCCAGGATCCGGTTGGTGGCGTCCAGGACCGAGAGGGTACCACCCAGGACCAGATCGTCCTCAGGGGCGGTGGTGGAGCCCAGGAGGTGAAAATCCTCCCCCTGCCCCCATGCCCGGATGGAGACGATGACGATGTGGGCGTCGAAGGCCCGCACCACCTTCACTCCCCGGAGTTCGAGACGGAGATCACCGGCACAGACCTCCTCTGCGGCCTGGACGGTGGCTTCGACCCCCGCGCGAACGCGCCCCTCCGGTGTGTCCGTCCCCTCTCCGGAGCCGGAGAAGGTCCGACCTCCCATCCACTCCACCCCGATCCGGGCCAGGCATCGACCATCGCGGGTGATCTCCGTTTCACAGCGGTGGAGGCGGACCCGCATTCTCCGAGGTGCGGATGGATCTGCGACCATGTGGTGCCCTCAATGGGTTGAGTGGCGGACAATATGGATCGTTGCGCGGCCAAAGATGCCCGTTTCCCCGGCGGAGGTGCAAGAAGGAGGGGAAAGGGAGGGGTCACGGGAGGGGGAGGAACCGCTCCGGGACGTCCTCCAGACGATCCACATCGGGGAGGGGCTCCAGAAGGGTGACTTCCAACCCCGCCTCCCGGGCCCGGGCGAGGCTTCGCTCGAGAACGCCCTCGGTACTCCAGGGGATGTCCCGGAAGAGATCGACGCCGGGGCGACGGAGCCCCAGGAGGTAGTATCCTCCGTCCAGCGCCGGGCCGAAGACGACGTCCGGGCCCCCTTCTCGCTCCAACTCGCGAAAGGCATCGGCGATGATTTCGGGGGTGAGATCGGGGGAGTCGGTGCCGATGACGCAGACGGGTCCGCCGGAGGCTGACTTGTCCTGAAAGGCGCGGCGGAGGCGGTCTCCCAGCTCCCCGATGCCCTGCGGCGCAAAACGAAGCCCATCCTCACCGAGCCAGCGACGGATCGCCCCTTCGGCCCGGTCGGGGGTGAAGCGGACCACCAGGTTCCAGGGACCGTTCCGGACCGCATCCACCACGGCACGACCGAGGGACGCATAGAGGGCAGCCGCCTTCTCGTCCCCGATCTCGGCGGCGATCCGGGTCTTCACCTCGCCGGGTTCCGGAGCCTTGCAGAAGATGAGGAGGGTGCGGGTGGAGTCACCCCTTCGGGCGCCCTCCGTCCGTCTCGGGGGGTAGTAGCGGGAGAGGGTGCGGGGTGAGACACCCATCGCATGGAGGGCGAGGAGCACCGTGTTTCGAAGCCACCCCCGGAAGGGGCCCTCCTCCCGGTAGCGCCGTGCGCTGGAGATGACGGGGGATGGGAGGTACGCCACCCTCCCTTCTCGGCGAAGGCGCCGCGTCATCTCCACATCTTCCATCACCGGGAGTTCGGGGAACCCTCCCACCGCCTCGAAGAGGCGTCGGGAGAGGAGGAGCCCCTGATCGCCATAACTCACTCCGGTGAGCCGCTCCCGCACCCGCTGCCCCCCTTCCAGGATTCGCCACCAGAGCCCGCGGGCGTCCAGGCGGAAGCGGAAGACGGCGGCCTCGCCGGAGGGGGAGGCGAGCCACTCCTCCAGCGTCCGGAGGGTGGGGTCGGAGAGTCGGGAGTCGGCGTGGAGGAAGAGAAGCCAGGGGGTGTCGAGCGCCCGTGCCCCGGCGTTCATCTGGCGCCCGCGTCCCCGCGGGGTGACGATGCCGGTTGCTCCCGCGCGCGCTGCGGCGTCGAGGGTCCCATCCCCCGAATCACCGTCGGACACCACGACCTGATGAGGGAGGTCGAGGCGAGCGAGGTCGCCCAGGAGGTGGGGGAGCGTCTCAACCTCGTCGAGGGTGGGGATGACGATTCCCAGGAGGGGGGAGGTCACCGGTCCACGTCGTTGAGCGTCCAGTCGTACTCGAAGAAGCGGACCCGGGTGTCCGAGGCGATGACGAGCTCCCGATCTCGCCCGGAGAGGTAGTCGCCGAAGAAGCGCTTGAGCCCCTCCACCCCGCCGAAGTCCTCGGAGTACCAGTCCAGCACCCGATTGAGGTGGAGGGTTGCGGGGGTGCCGATCTCGATGCGGAAGTGATTCGGGGTTCCCATGAGGCGGAAGACGGCGCGATCGAGCTGTTCATCGAGCCGACTGCCCTCGTACGCCTCGGGCCAGAGGACGGGGCAGCTCAGGGCGGCGCAGTTCACGGCGAAGTGAATGCGGGGCTCCTGGAACTCGGGGCGGATGATCTCGTGCTCGATCTCGTCCTGGGAGCGATCGGCCCCCGCGATGCGGCAGTGGTCCCGGGAAAAGACGTCCCGGATCTGCCAGACCGAGTTCTCCGGGTACCCGGCCGCCACGATGCGGGCGCGCTGGAAGAGCCCCACGCGTTCCCGGCGAATGGGGTAGTGGTCCACCACGAGGCGGAGCATACACGCGTTGTACGCGTTGATCCAGAAGGCGAGGCGGTCTTCCCGGGAGGCGGCCTGGAGGGCGGGCGGGGTGACGGCGGCGAGGGAGTCCAGGTATCGGTCGAGGGGGGCGCGATCGGCGGCCAGGGCGGCGTAGTCCACCCGGTCGTCCACCACCACCCGGGAGAGGAGTTCCGTAAAGGGGGTGTGGGAGGGGAGGGGTTGGGCGGCGGCCTGGGTGGGGGTCAGGAATCCTCCGGCGATGAGGGCGAGGAGGATGGCCCCCGGCGCGGTGACGCGGAGCTTCTTCAGGATGAGGGGCATGACGGCGAGGAGTGCGAGGAGGAGCCCGGCCACCAGAACCCGGAGGAAGGCTTCTCGGGAGGCCTCTCGGGACCCCTGAAGGAGGGCGTCGGCAAAGAAGGTGTACACGGCGGTTCCCGGGAGGATTCCCAGGAGGGTGGCGCCGGCGTAATCCCGCCACCGCATGGCGGTGAGTCCGGCGCCGAAGTTCAGCCCGTTGAAGGGGACCACCGGGATGAGGCGAAGGACGAGGAGCCCCCGAAACCCGTGCCGCTCGGTGGCGGCGTCGAGGCGGGCCAGGTGGTTCTGGAGCCCTTCCCCGGCGAGCCCCTGAACGCCCCGCCGCCCCAGCTTCCGGGCGAGGAGGAAGGCTCCGTTCGCCCCCAGATTCGCTCCGATGGTGTTGAGGAGGAATCCGCCCCAGAAGCCGAAGACGGCACCTCCGGTGAGGGTGAGGATAGTTCCCGGGAGGGCGAGGACCATGGCCCCGGTATAGAGCGCCACGAAGAGAAGGGGAGCCCACACCGATCCCCGGAGCCCTTCAATGAAGGCGAAGATCCCCTCCCGCGAGAAAAAATCCCCAGCCGGGGTGAAGCGGATGATCGCGCCCGCCAGGACGAGGAGCGCCAGGAGCGCCACCAGCCGGAGGGCCGCCTCTCGCCGGGTCAGGCCAGCCATCGGACCACCTTCCGGAGGATGGTTCCTCCCACCCCGTCCAGACGGGTGCGCTGGTAGGCGTCGGAGGCCCGCTTCACTCCCTCCACCATGGTGGGGTAGGGGAAGATGGTGTTGGAGATGTCGGGGAGGCGGAGCCCGTGCTTCCGGGCCAAGACCAGGGGGAAGAGGAGTTCCCCTGCCCCCGCTCCCACGATGGTGGCCCCCAGGATTCGTCCCTTCCGGTCGGCGTAGATCTTCACGAATCCGGTGCAGGCGCCCTCGGCGATGGCCCGGTCCAGGTCATCGAAGGCGTAGCGGTACGTCTTCCCTCCCTCGGCGGCCGCCTCCGTCTCGGTGAGCCCCACATGGGCGATCTCCGGATCCGTATAGGTGACCCGTGGGACGTTGGAGAGGTCGAGGCGGGAGGAGAAGGGGAGGAGGGCGTTCCGGAGCACCGTCCTGGCCATGACGTCGGCGGCGTGGGTGAACTGGATCCCGCCGGTGACGTCTCCGGCTGCCCAGACCCCCTTCGCGGTGGTGCGGAGTCGGTCATCCACCTGCACGGCGGCGCCCTCCAGCGCCACACCGGCGCGCGCCAGCTCGAGTCCCTCGGTGTTGGGTTGCCGCCCCACCGCCACGAAGAGTCCGTGGGCGCTGAGCCGGGTCCCGTCCTCTCCGACGACGACGCGCTCGTCTCCCTCCCGCTCCACCCGGGCCACCTTCATCCCGAGGTGGAAGTGAATCCCGTCGGCACCGAGGAGTTCCCGGAGGGTGGCGGAGACCTCGGCGTCCTCCCGGGGGAGGATCTCGTCGGCCATCTCCACCACCGTCACCTGGCTCCCGAGCCGGGCGTACATCTGGGAGAACTCCACTCCGATGGGCCCCGCCCCCAGGATGATGACGCTGGGGGGGAGTTCGTTCTCCTCGAAGGCCTCTTCGTGGGTGAGGAATCCGGCCTCGGCGAGCCCCGGGATGGGAGGGACGACGGGGCGAGCGCCGGTGGCCACGACGATTCGCTTGGCTCGTAGGGTCCCCACCCCTTCCACCTCCACCGTCTCCGGGGCAATAAAGCGGGCGGTCCCGAAACGGACATCCACCCCCATCTTCCGGAAGCGCTCGGGGTCATCGTGGACGGCCACCCGCTCCCGGGCCGACCGCACCCTTTCCATGACCTCCCGGAAATCCGGGGCAGGGGGGGAGGAGGGGAGTCCGAGTCGGTGGGCATGGGCCATCTGGGCGGCCCGGCGGGCGGCGGCGAGGAGCGCCTTCGAGGGGACGCACCCGGTCCAGAGGCAGTCCCCTCCCAGCGCCGTTTGCTCCACCAGCGCCGCCCGGGCTCCCAGGTAGCTCGCGCCGGCTGCCGACACCAACCCGGCGGTGCCGCCACCGATGGCCAGGAGGTCGAAGTCCGTGGGTGAGGTCGGCATGGCTCCATGGGTTCGGGTTCGAGTCCGGGAGGATGGGGGCCGGAACTCCGCTGCCGCACGAACCCGCGCCGAGGCCGGAGGGTTCCCTTCCTCTTCGGGCGTACCGCGGCGAGGGTGCCGGGGATCCGGCCCATCGAGGCATTTCGATGACCCATCTCCACAGATACCTTTCCGGCGGGAGTTGAGCGAAGGTGCGGGACGAACCCCTTTCGCTTTCTCTTCGGTTTTGGTACGTTCGGAGCGTTTGTGATTCGGGGCGCTCCCGATTCGGGACGTCCGACGTGCCCCCACCCCCCTCTGGATCCGGAGACCCGGCGATGGCCACGGTGGAGATGAGCGATCAGAAGAAGAAGGACCTTTCCAGCGCCCTCACGCAGATCGAGCGCGCCCACGGAAAGGGCGCCATCATGCGCATGGGGGCCGAAGGGCTCCGGGTGCAGGTTTCGGCCATCTCCACCGGAGCGTTGAATCTGGACGCCGCCATTGGAATTGGTGGGGCTCCGCGGGGCCGGATCACCGAGATCTACGGTCCCGAGTCCTCTGGGAAGACGACCCTCTGTCTCCACATCATCGCCAACGCCCAGAAGCAGGGCGGGGTGGCGGCCTTCATCGACGCCGAGCACGCCCTCGACGTCCAGTACGCCCGGAAGCTCGGGGTGGATGTGGACAACCTCCTGGTGGCCCAACCCGACACGGGAGAGCAGGCGCTGGAGATCGCGGAGGTCCTCATTCGCTCCAACGCCGTGGATGTGGTGGTCATCGACTCGGTGGCCGCCCTCGTTCCCCGGGCCGAGATCGAGGGGGAGATGGGAGATACCCACGTGGGCCTCCAGGCCCGTCTCATGAGCCAGGCGCTCCGGAAGCTCACCGGTGCGGTGAACCGCTCCCACACCTGCGTCATCTTCACGAACCAGATCCGGGAGAAGGTGGGGGTCATGTTCGGGAACCCCGAGACCACCTCCGGTGGGCGCGCCCTCAAGTTCTACGCCTCCCTCCGCATGGACATCCGCCGCATCGGGGCCATCAAGGACGGGCAGGACCTGGTGGGGAACCGGACCCGGGTGAAGGTGGTGAAGAACAAGGTGGCGCCTCCCTTCCGGCAGGCCGAGTTCGACATCCTCTACAATGAGGGGATCTCCCATACCTCGCTCCTCATCGATCTGGGCTCCGAGCTGGGGATCGTGGACAAGTCCGGCGCCTGGTACTCCTACGGCGACCTCCGCCTGGGACAGGGGAAGGAGAATGCCCGTCAGTTCCTTCTGGACAATGCCGACGTCATGGACGAGATCGACGGGAAGATCCGGGCCGAACTGGCCATCCCCGGCGCCATGGCGAGCGGGAGCGAGGAGGGAGGGGACGACGACGGGGGGGAGTAGTTATACTCCGGGGTTCCACACGACGACGCCCGGCGCGTCCGAACTCCGTATAGAGACTCCATGAAGGCCCACGAGATTCGCCGTCGTTTTATCGAGTACTTCGAGAGGGAGGGGCATGAGCACCGCCCCTCCTCTCCCCTGGTTCCGGGGAACGATCCGACCCTCCTGTTCACCAACGCGGGGATGGTCCAGTTCAAGGAGATCTTCCTCGGCGAGGAGGTGGCGCCCCACCCCAGGGCGGTCACCTCCCAGAAGTGCGTGCGTGCCGGGGGGAAGCACAACGATCTGGAGCAGGTGGGAGAGACGGCCCGTCACCACACCTTCTTCGAGATGCTGGGGAACTTCTCCTTCGGCGACTACTTCAAGCGCGATGCCATCCGCTTCGCCTGGGAATTCCTCACCGGGGAGTTGGGGCTCGACCGGGAGCGCCTCTTCGTCACCGTGCACCACACCGATGACGAAGCCTTCGACCTCTGGGTAGAGGTGGCGGGGGTGCCTCGGGAGCGGATCTATCGCCTGGGGGACCGGGACAACTTCTGGCAGATGGCGGACACCGGCCCCTGCGGTCCCTGCTCGGAGCTCCACTACGACCTGCGCCCGGCGGAGGAACGGGACATCCCCGACACGGAGCGGTTCGAGGCCCTCGGGGAGGAGGGACGGCTCGTCGAACTGTGGAACCTCGTCTTCATGCAGTTTGATCGGGCCGCTGACGGCTCCATGACCCCCCTTCCGGCTCCTTCCATCGATACCGGTGCCGGGCTGGAGCGGCTGACTGCGGTGCTCCAGGGGGTGGATTCCAACTACCACACCGACCTCTTCCGCCCCCTCCTGGATCGGGCCGCCGAGGTTCTCGGAGTTCCGTACGACCCTGATACGCCCGAGGGGGTGTCGTACCGGGTCCTGGCCGACCACGCCCGCGCCGTGGCCTTCCTCCTGGCGGACGGGGTCTTCCCCGCCAATGAAGGGCGAGGGTTTGTCCTTCGCCGGATTCTCCGTCGCGGGGTTCGGCACGCCTATCTGCGGGGGCGGCGGGAACCCACCCTCGTGGCGGTGGTGGAGGCCGTCATCGAGACCATGTCCGACGTCTACCCGGAGCTGACGGAGCGGCGGGAGTCCATCCTCCGGGTCACCCGGTCCGAAGAGGAGCGTTTCCTCGCCACCATCGAGGGGGGGATGACCCGCTTCGACGAGTTGGCCCCCGTGGGGGGTGGGGGAGGGGATGGGATCATCCCCGGGGAGGAGGCTTTCCGCCTCCACGACACCTTCGGATTCCCCCTCGACCTGACCCAGCTCATGGCCCGGGAACGAGGGTTCACCGTGGATGTGGCCGGATTCGAGGCGGCGCTGGAGGAGCAGCGGGCCCGGAGCCGGGCAGATCGGGCGGCCTCGGGGGTGGGTGCCGGTGGAGAGGGGGTGGAGGGATGGAATTTCCTGGTGGAGGCGCCGGAGCAGAGGTGGACCGGTTGGGAGCGTCGCGACGAGGAGACGCGCGTCCTGGCCGTCTACCGCGATGGGGCCCGGGGAGGTGTACTCCTGGAGGCAAACCCCTTCTATGCCGAGGCCGGGGGGCAGGTGTCCGACACGGGGTTCGTGGAGGGGGACGGCTGGACGCTGGAGGTGGAGGAGGTCCGCCGCCGGGGCGGGCAGAACCTCCTCCTGGGGACGCTGGAGGGAAGCTTCCCCGAAGGGGGTGTGCCCTTTCCGGCCCGGGCCCGGGTGGCGGAGACGCTCCGCCACGATACCGAGCGGAACCATACCGCCACCCACCTCCTCCATGCTGCGCTCCGGAAGGTTCTCGGAGAGCATGTGGCGCAGAAGGGGTCTCTCGTGGCACCGGATCGACTCCGCTTCGACTTCTCGCACCCCCAACCCATGACCGACGCCGAACTCGAGGCGGTGGAAGGGGAGGTGAATGAGGGAATCTGGGGCGACCACCCGGTTCGCTGGGAGATCGTCTCACGGGAGCAAGCGCTGGAGCGGGGCGCCATGGCCCTCTTCGGGGAGAAGTATGGAGATGAGGTTCGGGTGGTGGAGATCCCCGGGGTGAGCCTGGAGCTTTGCGGAGGCACCCATCTCCGCCACACCGGGGAGGCAGGGGCCTTCCGGATCGTGCGGGAGAGCGGGGTTGCTGCCGGGATCCGCCGCATCGAAGCAGTCACCGGCCCCGGGGTGTACCGCCGGCTCCGGGAGGCGGAGGCGGAGTTCGCCTCCCTGGGGGAGCTCCTGAAGGCGCCTCGGGAGAACCTCCGGAAGCGGGTGGAGCAGCTCCTGCGGGAGAAGGCGGAGGTCGAGGAGTTGCTGGAGGAGCTCCGGAAGGGTGGAGGGGGAGGAGCCGAGGTGGGGCATGAAGCCCGGATCCCCTCTCCCGAGGGTGGAGAGGCGGTCTACCGGGGGGTCACCCTCCGTGCCCGGGACGCAGACGATGCCCGGGCCTTCGGCGACGCCTTCCGGGAATCCACCCCCTCCGGGGTGGCGGTGGTTGCCGCCGAGTTTCCGGAGGGGAAGGGAGCGCTCTTCACCTTCGTCACCGACGACCTGGTGGGGCGGGGCGTTCGCGCCGGAGATCTGGTGCGGGAGCTCTCCGCCCTCTGCGGGGGGCGGGGAGGTGGTCGCCCCCATATGGCGCAGGGAGGGATCGAGGACAGCGAGCGGGTGGGCGAAGCGCTCCTCCGGGGCGAGGTCCTCGTGCGGACGGCGCTGGAGGGGAAGTGACGCCGCAGGGTGAGATGCGGGACGAGCGTACGCCCGAACCCGTTTCGGTGATCCTGGAGTGGGTGAACCGGTTCGCCGGAGTGGAACCGGATGTGGGCGGCTCGACGGCGATGGAGGGCGCACACCGTGCCCTTGCGGAGGCGCTCACCCGCCCGGGGAGGGATCGGGAAGGGGCCTACGCCCTCCTGGCCGCCGACGCCCTTCTCACCTGGGCAACGGAGGACGCCGCCCACGCCGACGATCCCGCCGCCGTACTGGAAGGGGTGCTGGCGCAGTTCCACCACGATGCGGCGAGAGGGGAGGGGTGATGTCCGAGAACCGACTCCTGGATACGGCGGATCTGCACTCCCACCTCGTCCCCGATGTGGACGACGGTTCGCGGAACCTCGACGACGTCCTCGAAGGGGTTGGACGGATGGCCACCCGGGGGATTCTCCGCATCGTGACGACCCCCCACATCGATGGGAGTCTGACGCATCGGAAAGAAGCGCTCGAGGCCCGACTGAGCCAGGTGGATCAGGCGTTCGAGACGGCGAGGGCCGCTGCCGTCGCGGCGCACCCCGGACTCCGTTTCGGTCGGGGGCATGAGATCATGTTGGACCACCCCGATCCGGACGTTTCCGACCCCCGCCTGCGTCTCGACGGCGGCGAGTGGGTCCTGGTGGAGTGGCCCCGACTCCAGATCCCCCCGCAGACGTCGAGAACCCTCCGCCGGCTCCGGGAACAGGGGGTGAGGGTGCTCATCGCCCACCCGGAACGATACCAGGGATACGACGCGGCGCTCTCCCACCTGGATGACTGGAAGGCCGAGGGAGCCGGTCTCCAGGTGAACTTCGCATCGGTCCTGGGGCGGTACGGGGTGGATGCCAGAGATCGGGCCTTCCGGATGCTGGAAGAGGGGTACGTGGACTGCCTGGCCTCCGACTTCCACGGACGCCCCCATCTCCGACTCTACCTCGGCGAGGCGGAAGGGCTCTTCCGGGAGCTGGGGGCGGAGGAGATCTGGAACACCCTCACCCGGACCAACCCGCATCGGATACTGGATGGCGAGATCCCCCTCCCCGTTCAGCCCATCCAGCCGCGGCGCGGACTCTGGCGACGCCTCCTGGGAGCCTTTCGGCGATGACCGATTCCCTATCGGTGTCGGACCGCTTCACCCATCGCGCCGCCCTCCACACCCGGGTGGGGGTGGAGTTGGCCGGCGAGATCGAGTTGCTGGTCGCCCTCGTCCGGAGGACGCTGGAGGGGGGAGGGAAGCTCCTTTTCTGCGGAAATGGCGGGTCCGCGGCCGACGCGCAGCACCTGGCCGCCGAGTACGTGGTTCGGTACCGGAACAGCGGCCGCCCACTCCCGGCACTCGCCCTCACCACCGACAGTTCGGTGATGACCGCGGTGGGAAACGACATGGGATTCGAGGCGCTCTTTGCTCGACAGGTGGAGGCGCTGGGGCGGGAGGGAGACCTCCTCCTCCTCCACTCCACCTCGGGGGAGTCGGAGAACCTCATTCAGGCGGCGCGGAAGGCCCGGGAGTTCGGGATCGCCACCGCGGCGCTCCTGGCCCGAACGGGAGGGCGGTTGGCCGGGGAGGTGGAGCTGGCCATCGTGGTCCCCACCGACGAGACGGCGTTGGCCCAGGAGGTGCACCTGGCCATCGGACACGAGGTGTGTGAGCGGGTGGAGCGCACCCTCAGAACGGCCTGACCCTCTCGCGGGGGAGCCCCAGGAGAACGCTTTCAAGTTTTGGAAGGGAACGGATACGACGATGACGGATAGCGGGGTGAAGGATGCAGTGGTGGAGTTTCTCCGGGAGGGGCGGGAGCGGGAGCGTTCCCAGACCGCCTTCTACCGGCGACTCGCCGCCGCCGCCGAGGAAGCCGGAGATGCCGTCGCCATCGAGCGACTCAACGAATTGCTGGCCGATGAACAGCACCATCTCTCCCGTCTCACCGCCCGCCTCATGGAGCTGGGGGATTCCCCCCCACCTCTGGAAGACCCCCCCGGAGCCCCAAAATTCCCTGGATGGGAGCTGGAGGCACGGGCGCGGGAGGCCGGAGAGGTGGCCTTCTACAAGGCGGTCCTCTGCCGGGAGATGGATCGGAAGACCCGGGAGATCCTGGAAGAGATCCTCCACTCGGAGCGGCGCCACCGGGAAGAGCTCCGCGGGAAGTGGATGTCCGCGTGACCGCGCCCCTCCTGGATCTGACGGGGAAGGTGGCGCTCGTCACCGGCGGTTCCCGGGGGATTGGCGCCGCCGCCGCACGTCTCCTGGCCGCCGCCGGCGCCCGGGTGGCTCTCACCTACCGGAGCCGCTCCACCGACGCCGAAGGCGTGGTGGAGGCCATCCGGAGCCAGGGGGGAGAGGCGCTCCCCCTCGCCGCCGACCTGACGGAGGAGGCGGCGGCCCCCCGGCTCTTCGACGCGGTGGAGGAGGTGTACGGAGGGGTGGATCTCTTTGTGGGGAACCACGGGATCTGGCCCCCGGAGGAGGTGCCTTTCGCCTCCATGACCACCGCGCAGTGGCGCCACACCCTGGGGGTGAACCTGGACTCCCTCTTCTTCACCACCCGGGAGGCCGCCCGTCGTCTCCGGAACGACGGGCGCATCGTCCTGGTCACCTCCACCGCCGCGCAGCGCGGGGAGGCCTACCATGGGGACTACGCCGCCTCCAAGGGGGCGCTCGTCTCCCTGGTGAAGGGACTCTGCGTGGAGCTGGG
>JBJHBD010000014.1:0-34790 GCA_050485305.1 Gemmatimonadota bacterium | reverse complement strand
CCTGAGCGTCCATCTCCTCGAGAAAACACCCTTGCCACAAGTGCTTTCGGCTCCCAGTTACACTCTCAAAGATGCCGAAATTCGTAACCAGTTGTCACTCTTCAACTTCTAACGGGACAGCCCTGGGAAAAAGCCGATATGCAAAAGACGATGTCGCTCCCCTGACCCGGCGTGCTCCGGGTGCCCGACATGCGAAATGTTCGTGGAGCGGTACGCGCCCAAACTGAGACCGACACCGACATTCTACGGGGTGGCGGGAGTCGCGAACGACGAGTTTGACGTCGAACGGGTGGAGGTGTGGGACCTCTATCGTCCCGAAAAATCTCGATTCGACCCCTCCGACGACGCGATGTCGATTTCTGCGGAGTCCGTTCGTACTACGGGTGCGACAGCCCCAAATCCAACTCCGCCCCATACGGGAAGCCTGCCATGTCAAAGGTGATCGCCGTCATGTCCATGTCCCTCGACGGCTTCGTCGCCGATGCCGACGACGGAGTGACTGAAGTATTCGACTGGTACTTCAACTCGGGGGATGTCGGGGTCCAGGCCGGAGGGTCGGATCCCATGACGTTCAGCATGTCGCCGCAGAGCGCCGAACATCTTCGCCGACTGAAGGGTGAAATCGGCGCCGTGATCACCGGCCGACGGACCTTCGATGTAGCCGGTGGCTGGGGCGGGAACACCTGGTGGGGCCCGGCCTTCGTCCTCACCCACCAGATCCCCGACGGATGGCCGCGGCCCGACTCGACGGTCCACTTCGTGACCGACGGCATCAAGAGCGCGGTGACTCAGGCAAAGGCCGCCGCCCACCCGAAATCCGTTCTCGTCCACGGCCCCGACACCATCCGCCAACTCCTGAACGCCGGCCTTCTCGACGAGATCCAGGTGGATGTCGCGGCCCTCCTTCTTGGCTCCGGGATTCGCCTCTTCGATCAGCTTGCTGACACGCCCATCGTGCTCGGCAACCCCACGGTCGTCGCCGGCGTCGGTGTGACACACCTGCGCTACCCGGTACGGTCATGACCCGGGGATTTTGCATCCGACAGGGGGGCCGTGCACTCAGGCGGAGGCTCCCCGAGGGGGAGGGAATCGTCGTCCCGGGGCTGATCGGCCTGATGCTTCTTGGCACGGCACTGCTCGGCGCCGTGGCGAGTACGGCGAGCGCACAGGAACCCGCATCGCCCACCACGCCCCTCCAGACCTCCTTCCATCTGAGTGTGGAGGTGGCCCCCACGTCCGTTACGGTGGAAGGCACGTTGCGCCTCGTGTACGAGCTACACCTCACGAACTTCGCCCGTGAGCCCCTGACCGTGCGTCAGGTCGAGGTTCTGGATGGGGAGACCGGAACGCAGGTGGCCGATCTGCGTGACGAGGCGCTGGCTGACCGACTTGCAGGACCGGGCATGCCACCCGGGAACGGCGACCGTTCCCGCTCCATTGGGCCGGGGATGCACGCCGTGCTCTATCTGGAGATCCCGGTCGAGGCAGACGCCCTGCCGCGTACCCTGGAACATCGCGTCTCGTACCACGTCACGGGAGAAGATCCGAAGCCGGGAGCTGCCACCCGGGGCGCCTCGGTCCGGGTGGATACCGCGCGCCGCGCCACATTGGCGCCACCGCTACGAGGAGGGCCGTGGGCCGCCCTCTACCACCCTTGCTGGGAGCGTGGACATCGCCGCGTCCTCTATGCCATTGACGGCCGCGCCCGAATTCCGGGCCGGTTCGCCATCGACTGGATGAAGATGAACCCCGACGGACTCCTCACCCGCGGGGACCGGGACAGAGTCGAGAACTGGTACGGATACGGAGCCGAGGTGCTTGCAGTAGCAGACGGTGTCGTCGAGGCGACCCGGGTCCATCTCAGGGAGAGCGCGACCCTTTCCGACCGGCCGCGGACCTCCCTCGACGAGAGCGACGGCAACTTCATCGTTCTCAATCTGGAGGATGGTCGATACGCCTTCTACGGGCACCTCCAGCCTGGAAGCGTGCGGGTCCAGGTCGGGGACCGGGTGCGGCGCGGGGAGGTCATCGGAGCGGTGGGCTTCACCGGCAGCGCCGGCGGACCCCAACTGCACTTCCACCTCGCCGATGGCCCCTCGTCTCTGGGTGCCGAGGGCCTTCCCTTCGAGATCGACGGATTCGAGGTCATGGGCAGCCTCGGGTCCGGGCACGAGGGAGCGGACTGCGCCGACGCCGCCCGTGCGCTGGAGGGGCTGGGTCAACGACCATGGACGCCATGGGGTACCACGATGGATCCGCGGCGCACCGGAGAGTTCCCGGCGCCAAACGTCGTCATCGACTTCGGGCAGGGAGGGTAGCGGGTAGGGTGACCGGTTTGGGACACCTCGGCGAGTCCGTAGCCGCAGATGGTGTGGGCCGGGGCCCCCCCGGACCCTTGCCGACATGGCCGACCATTCCTTTCCTTCTGATCGGGACTTTCCCCCGGCGCCACCCTCCCGCACGAGGAACCCATGTCCGTTGCCGTCGAATCCGATCCGGTGCGTGCCTATTACGGATCCATCCTCTCCAGCCGCCACGACCTGAAGACCGGCGCCTGCTGCCCCCCGGACGCCCTTCCCGCCGTACTTCAGGTGCGGGTGAATCGCATTCATCCCGAGATCCTGGAGCGATTCTATGGCTGTGGGGCGCCCATCCCCCCGCTTCTGGAGGGGTGTCGGGTTCTGGATCTGGGGTGCGGGACGGGACGCGACTGCTACCTCCTCTCCCAGCTCGTGGGCCCGGAGGGCGCCGTGGTGGGTGTGGACATGACGCGGGAGCAGCTCGACGTGGCCCGGCGGCACCAGGAGTGGCATGCCCGGGCGTTCGGGCACCCCGCATCCAATGTGACCTTTCTGGAGGGGTACATGGAGCGCCTCGCCGCACTCGGCATCGAGGACGACTCCTTCGATCTGGTCGTTTCCAACTGCGTCTTCAACCTGTCTCCGGCGAAGGCCGACCTGTTCGAGGAACTCTTTCGGGTCCTTCGACCGGGAGGAGAGCTCCACTTCTCCGACATCGTGGCGGACCGCCGGGTCCCCTCCTGGGCCATGGACGACCCCGTGCTACGAGGAGAGTGCCTGGCCGGTGCCACCTACCTGGAAGACCTGAGACGACTCATGGCCGATGCCGGATTTGCAGATGTACGGCAACGTTCCCAGGCCCCCGTCCCCCTCCTGGACCCCGAGTTGGAGGCGCGCCTCGGGCAGATCACCTTCACCTCCAGGACCTTTCGGGCGTTCAAGCTGGAGTTGGAGGACCGGTGCGAGGACTACGGCCAGGTCGCCACCTATCTGGGAACCATCCCCGACCACCCCCACCGGTTCTCGCTGGATCAAGGACACCTCTTCGAGCGCGGGCGCCCGGAGCGGGTGTGCGGGAATACGGCCTCCATGCTCCAGGAGACGCGCTACGCACCCCACTTCGAGGTGACGGGAGATCGTTCGGTCCACTTCGGGCTCTTCGACTGCACCCCGGGAGGTGGAGCCGACTCGGCAGCGACCACGCAGGGCGCATGCTGCTGAGCGGGGTCCGGTCGGCTCAGGAGGATGGGTCTTCCTCCCTCACCGGCACCGGCCCGAACCGGATCATCACCGTCGTCATCCCGCCTCCGGGGCGGGGGGTGAGGAAGTAGAGCCGGTCATACTCCCACTCCTCCACGATGGGGCCGTAGGAGGTCCCGCCCAGGAGTTCGGAGAGCTCGTCGGTGGTGTTGGAGTGCCCCACCACCAGGTGCCGACCCGGGGCCGCCCGCAGGAGGAGCGCCATGTCCCCGAGGCGGCGGGGGTCGTAGAGCTCCATCTCCACCCCCAGCGCCTCCGCCAGCGGGCGGGCGGTCTCCCGGGCCCGCCGGGTGTCCGAGACATGGATGCGGGTGATCCCCGCGCCGGAAAGCAGCCGGGCCAGCTCCCCGGCTCGCTCGGCACCCACGGCGGTGAGCCCGGGGTCCGACGCCGATGGGCCGTCCCGTTCGGCGTGGCGAACCAGCACCACCAGCCCGGGTCCCTCCTGAACCTCGTCCCCCTGCGCCAGGAGGGAGGCGGGAAAAACCGTGGCCAGGATCAGGACCCATCGAAGTAGGTGGAGTCCACGGGAGGCTGAGGTGCGCGGAAGCGGAAGGGGGCCGAGGCGAGTCATGGACGGTGGCTTTCCCGGGTAGGGTGATTGAGGGGTGAGGCCGGCACCCGCAATTCTCCCCATCCTCCCGGAAGAATGCAATGTGGCGCCTCCTTGCTCTCACGCCCTCGAATGGGAAGATTGGCCCCTCGCCCCCAGCCCCCTGCTTTCCCTCGGCAAACCGCCGAACCGCGGACGCACCCGCAGCCGGGATTGGCGGGGCGGCGAGCACCCCATCCTCCCGGTTCGCCTCACTCCACACCCGTTGCTCCCATGCTTCGAAGACTCTTCCCCCTCGCGGCGGTCCTGACGTTCGCCCTCCTCCTCTCCCCTGCGGCAGGCGCCATGGCCCAGGGAGTCGAGGAAGCGGACTGGCTCCGGTATCCGGCGCTCTCTCCCGACGGGAGCACCCTGGTCTTCACCTACCGGGGCGACCTCTGGCGGGTCGCGGCGACCGGGGGTGAGGCCACCCGCCTCACCGCCCATGAGGGGCACGATCATCGAGCGGTGTGGAGCCCGGATGGCCGGCACATCGCCTTTGCCAGCGACCGGTACGGGAACTTCAACGTCTTCCTCATCCCCGCTTCGGGAGGAGAGGCCCGCCGCCTCACCTTCCATTCGGCCGATGAGCGCCCCTTCGCCTTCACCCCGGACGGGGGTCATGTGGTGTTTGGCGCGACCCGCCTGGATGACGCGGAGAATCGCCAGTTTCCCTCCGCCGCCCTCCCGGAGTTGTATCAGGTGCCGGTGGAGGGTGGGCGCGCTACACAGCTCCTGACCCTTCCCGCCGAAGATGTCTCCTTCAGCGCCGACGGGCGCTACCTCCTCTATCACGACCGGAAGGGAGGGGAGAACGAGTGGCGGAAGTACCAGCGCTCCGCCATTACCCGGGATCTGTGGGTCTGGGACCGGGAGACGGGTGAGCACCGGGCCCTCACCGAGGCGGAGTGGGAGAGCCGGAGCCCGGTCTTCGCCGCCGGGGAGGAGTCCGTCTACTTCCTGAGCGAAGAGTCGGGGAGCTTCAATGTCCATCGCCTTTCCCTGGGAGGAGGGGCCTCGGAACCGGTGACCCGGCTCTCCGGGCATCCGATCCGCTTCCTCTCGGCGGCCCGGGATGGGACGCTGGCCTTCGGCCATGGCGGGCAGCTCTACACCCTGGCACCTGGCGCTACCGAACCCCGGCACGTTCCGGTGCGGGTGGCCTCCGACTGGCGGGCCAATGACGAGCGGGTGATCTCCGTCACCGGCAACCTGGGCGAGATAGCGGTCTCCCCCAACGGGAAGGAGCTCGCCTTCACCTTCCGGGGCGACGTCTTCGTCACCAGCGTGGAGTCGGGGACCACCAAGCAGATCACCCGCACCCCTCACCGTGAGGGCGGAGTCCGGTTCCTGGACGACGGGAACACCCTGGTCTACCACTCGGAGCGGGACGGTCGGTTCGGGATCTGGGAGGCGCGGCGGGTCCGGAACGAGGAGTCCTACTTCTTCGCTTCGACCCTCATCGAGGAGCGCCCCCTCATCGTGAACGACCGGCAGAACTTCCAGCCGGTCCCCTCCCCGGACGGGACGCGCATCGCCTTCGCCGAGGACTACCACACCATCCGGGTGCTGGACCGGGAGTCGGGGCGGGTGGTGACCCTCCTCACCGAGGAGCACCTCTTCGCCCTGGGCCCCAACCACACCCTGGAGTGGAGCCCGGATGGGGAGTGGATCCTCTTCACCCTGGCCTACCCGGGGCGGGCGCCCCGGGAGGTGGGAGTGGTGAGGTCCGATGGGTCGGGGGACATCCGGAACCTCACCTGGAGCGGCTTTTCCGACACCTCACCCCGGTGGATCCTGTCCGGGAAGGGGATGGCCTGGCGGAGCAATCGGGACGGGCTCCGGTCGCTTCAGAACACCGGGCAGACCGAGGCCGACGTCTACGTCATGTTCTTCGATCAGGAGGCGTGGGACGAGTTCCAGCTCACCAAGGAGGAAGTGGAGCTCCGACGGGAAGGGCGGGAGAAGGATGACGAGGCGGGACCGCTTACCTACGACTTTGACGGCGCCCGGGAGCGTCGCGCCCGGCTCACCATCCACTCCTCCTCGCTGGGCGACTTCCTGGTGAGCAAGGACGGAGAGACCCTCTACTACCTGGCCCGCTTCGAGCGGGGGCTGAACCTCTGGTCCACCAACCTCCGGACCCGGGAGACCCGCCAGGTCCTCACCCTGAACGCCAACTCGGCAAGCCTCACCTGGAATGCCGACCAGGACCGGATCTTCCTCCTGGCCAACGGGCAGGCCTCGGTGGTGAACCCGTCCAACTGGAACCGCACCAACATCCCCGTACAGGGGGAGATGATCGTGAGCCAGGCCGCCGAGCGGGCCGCCATGTTCGACTTCACCTGGCGTCGGGTCCGGGACACCTTCTACACCCGCACCTTCCATGGCGCCGACTGGGACGGGGTGCGGGAGATGTACGAAGGGTTCCTCCCCCACATCGGGAACAACCATGAGTTCCAGGAGCTCCTGAGCGAGATGCTGGGCGAACTCAACGTGAGCCACTCGGGGGCCCGCTACAACGCCTCGTCCTCTTCGGACGACGCCACCGCCTCCCTCGGGATCTTCTGGGATCAGTCCCAGGCCGGTCAGGGGATGCTGATCACCGAGGTCATGAAGGGCGGCCCCCTGGATCGGGCCGGGATGAACGTCCGGGCCGGAACCGTCATCGAGGCCATCGACGGCGTGACGCTTGCCCCCGACACCGAGCCCGCCCGCCTCCTCAACCGGAAGGCCGGACAGAATGTCCTCCTCCGGGTGCGTGACCCCGAAGGGGGCACCCGCGAGGTGGTGGTCCGCCCCGTGACCCTCGGCGAGGAGAATCGCCTCCGCTACGAGCGATGGGTCGAGCGGAACCGTCGTGAGGTGGAGGAGCTGAGCGGAGGGCGCCTCGGCTACCTCCATGTCCAGGGGATGAATGACCGGGCCTACCGCTCCACCTTCGAGGAGGTCATGGGGCGCCACTTCGATAAGGAGGGCGTCGTCATCGACACCCGCTTCAACCCCGGCGGCGACCTGGTGGCCGACCTGGAGATGTTCTTCAGCGGCCGCCGCTTCTTCGACTACACCACCGACGACCGCTCCAGCGGCTTCGAGCCCAACTTCCGATGGACCCGCCCCTCCGTCCTCCTGGCCAACGAGGGGAACTACTCGGATGGGCACTGCTTCGCCTGGGCCTACCAGGAGATGGGGATCGGCCCCCTCATCGGGATGCCCGTCCCCGGCACCTGCACCTTCGGGGGCGGCGCCCAGCTCTACGACGGCCTCTCCTTCGGCGTCCCCGGTCGCGGGGTTAAGGACACCACCACCGGCCGCTTCCTGGAGAACTGGCAGACCGACCCCGACATCCGGGTGGTGAACGAGCCCGAAGTGGTGACCGCCGGTCGCGATCAGCAGCTCGAACGGGCCGTTCAGGAACTCCTCCGACTTGTGGACCGATGAACCGTACTCGCCTCTCCCTCATCCCGGCCCTCCTCCTCCCCCTCCTCATGGCGTGTGGGGGGGATGGGTCCCGGGACACCGCCCCTGCCGACGAAGCCCCACCCCCCGGAAGTGTCACCGAGTCCTTCGCCGAAGGTCCGCCCCGGGCCGTCTCCACCACCACCCGAGATCAGGCCGAGGAGGGAGGGGTCGCCCGCTTCGTGTACTTCTTCGTCCCCTCCAGTGGGTTCGCCTACCGGGATGGCGAGGGGCGCCTCACCGGCGTCACCGTGGAGCTTCTCCGGGACTTCGCCCGGCATGTGTCCCGAACCCAGGGACTCGATGTGGAGGTGCAGTGGGTGGAGGAGCCCCTCTGGGCCGACTTCTACGGCTACGTCCGTGACTCGCAGGGGGCGGCCTTCGGGATCGGGAACGTCACCATCACCGAGGCCCGCGACGAGGAGCTGGACTTCTCGCCCCCCTACCTTCGGAACATCGCCGTTCTGGTGACCCACGAGTCGGTCCCGGAGTTGGGCTCCATGAACGATATCGGCTCCGCCTTCACGGGGCTGACGGCGCTCCGGTACCCCGGAACCCTCCACGAAGCCCGCCTCCTGGAGATTCGGGATACCCTCTTCCCCGAGATGACCTTCCGGCCCGTTGCCAGCAACGACGAGCTGGTGGGGTCGCTGACCGCAGACGAGGGGGTCTTCGGCTACATCGACATCTACAACTACTGGCGTGCCCGGGAGGCCGGGCGGCCCCTCCGAAGGCACCCGGTGGGTGACGACGCCGCCGAGACCTTCGGGGTCATCCTCCCCAACCGTTCGGACTGGACGCCGGTGATCCGGAGCTTCTTCGAGGCCGACGGCGGATACACGAATAGCGCCCGCTATCTGGAGCTGCTCCGCTCACATCTGGGAGAGGAGTTGGCGGGGCTCCTCACCGGAGAGTCGTCGTAGGGAACCCCGAACCCGAAATACATGAAGCCCCCCGGCGCCAAGCGTCGGGGGGCTTCCCATATGGTCGCTGCTGGACTCGAACCAGCGACCCCTACGATGTGAACGTAGTGCTCTACCAGCTGAGCTAAGCGACCCTGCTTCAGGGCCGGCTCACCTTGCCGACCCGATGGAGGCTCCGGTGCGCCTCCGAGTACCCCCACGGGGAATCGAACCCCGGTTTCCTGGCTGAGAACCAGGTGTCCTAGGCCACTAGACGATGGGGGCGTAGCTCCCTCGCCAGATGGCGAAGGGCCCCGATTATACAAGGGACGGGGATCGGGATCAACCCCTTCGCCCGCTCCCCCTATCGACGTATTGCCGGGAGCAACTCCAGCCCCGGCGGTGTCCGGAGGGGAATGGTGTGTCCGGGGCGTTCGTTCCCGACAAACCCATCCTCCAGGAAGGCGAGGATCTCGATGAAAACCCGCTCATCGTCCAGGAGTCCGGTGTGGGAGGGGCAGCAGATCTCGACGTTGGGGACCCCGGGAAGCATGGCGGAGGAGCTCGGGATCACCCGGAGGTCCACAGGGGTTCGTACCGCGAGCGCCTCGATCCCGGAGGGGATGGATCCCACTTCGTTGAGGCGAACCAGGAAGCCGCTCCCCGGAACCATCTCTCGACCCCCGTCACCCCATGAGAGGATCGCTGCCACCGTCCCGCGGTGCGGGGTTCCCAGAAAGACGGTGCGCCGAACCTTGTCCCCCCCGCCGCCGAAGGCCAGATAATGCCGGGCGGACAGCCCCCCCATGGAGTGCGCCACCAGATCCACTCGACCGGCCCCGGTCGCGGCTCTGAGCCGCTCCACCGCCCTGGCCACCTCCTCGGCGTGCTCCTGGTTGCTCCCCACCGGGTTGCCGAAATCGAGGGCCGTCACCCGATCCGCGGGCCACCCGGCATCGTAGAACCGCTCTCGCATGAGGTCGAAGCTGGACGCGTCGTCGCTCCACCCCGGAACCAGGAGGATGGGAACCCGCTCCTCTTCACCCCCGCTCCGTGGGAGCGCCGCTCCCGTCCCCCACCCCCACGCCGGGAGGAGACCTCCCAGGAGGAGGGCCGCGAGGGCCGCGGTGCGTTTTGGTGTGCGAGTCGGCATGGAAGTGATTTGGTCCGGAGGTGTCGCCCTTTCCGGGCTCCCGCAGTGGGATCGGCGGAGGCTCCCGAGCGCGCCACGTGCGCTGCGATATACTACCGGGAGGATCCGGATGGGGGTTCCATCTACCCTCCGCTGCGGATCACCTCCCCGATGGCGCCGAGCCCGAAGTCGAGCTGGGATCGGGTGATGACCAGGGGAGGGGAAAGCTCCAGCACCTCGCCCTCATCTCCCGCCGGGAGCGCCATGACTCCTCGCCTGAGCAGTTCAAGGGCGACCCTCACCCCCGACCCGGCTCCCTCCAGCTCGATCCCGATGAAGAGCCCTCGCCCGCGAACCTCGCGCACCCCGGGAGCTCCATCGAGGGCGGAACGGAGCGTCTCGAGTGCGTCGGTTCCCATCTTCCCGGCGCGCTCGGTGAGTCGCTCCTCTTCCAGGACGTCCAGGAAGGCGAGCGCCGAAGCGCAGGCCAGGGGGTGCCCCAGGAAGGTGGAGGTGTGGAGCGACTCCCCGGTGGTGACGGGCCAGGCATCCATCACCTCCCGGGAGCCCAGAAGAGCGCTCAGGGGAAGTCCGCCGCCAAGCGCCTTCCCGACGCAGAGGAGGTCGGGAACCACCCCCTCCTCTTCGCAGGCGAAGAGGGTGCCGGTGCGCCCGAAACCGGTGAAAATCTCATCCACCACGAGGAGCGCCCCCCTCGCCCTCGCCCGTTCCGCCACCTCCCGGAAAAAACCGTCGGGCGCCACCCGGACCCCACCCCGCCCCTGGATCACCTCCACCAGGATGCAGCCGGCGGGGGTCCCGGCGGCTTCCAGTTCGTCTAAGGCCGACGCGAGGGCGGCGAGGGCGACTGCACGGTCGCTCCCCCCTCGGGGGAAGGGGGTGAACCGAACCCCCTGGAAGAGGCGTTCCCGAAAGGGACCCCGGAAATCTTCACGGGCGGTGGCGGAGAGCGAGCCGAGAGTGAGGCCATGGTATCCCCCCCTGAAGGCCACGATCCCCGGACGACCAGTGGCGAGGAGCGCCGTCTTGAGCGCGGCCTCCACCGCCTCCGACCCGGATCCGGCCAGGAATCCTCGGGTCTCCGGCCAGGGAGTGAGAGCGGCGAGACGCTCCAGGAGCTCCACCTTCCGGCGAGGGGGGTGAACGTCCCCCATCCCATGCACCAGCTCTCCGGCCTGCTCCCGGATCGCGGCCACGATGCGGGGGTGGGCGTGCCCGGCCGCCGCCACCCCGAAGGCTCCGGTGAGGTCCAGAAAGACGTTTCCGTCGGCGTCACGCACGTTGGCGCCGGCGGCGCGTTCCCAGAACACCGGGAAGTCAGGACCCAGGAAGGTGACGTTTCGCGACTCCACCCCGGCGAGACGCTCCGCCAACGCGCGACTGGCGGGACCGGGGACCGGGGTGCATACATCAGGGAGTCGGGTGCCGAAGTCGGCGGCGGAAGTCGGTCTGCTCATTCTGCTCCATCCGTGGGGATTCGCGGTGGTGAGTGGCGCCTCACCGGGACCGGCAATGCTCTTCGCCAAACCCTTAATCCGTTGTCCCACAAGAAATACTGTCGGCCTACCACATTGTGGCACGGGCGTTGCACTGCCCCGGGCCGGCACCCTGGTCGAGAGAATCTCGCTCCGGGGAAGGTGACCCGATTTCATCGTCCAGCATAGAGGCAGCAATCATGACGATCGTGTGGGGAGGAGAAGATGGAGAGGGGCAGTTCACCACACCTTCGGTTGAACCGGGGTTGGGAGCACTCGTCGGGGAGTCACAGGCGTTCCTGGACTCCCTGGCTCGCGCCGTTTCTCTGGCGCGCAACCGGACCCGTGTCCTCCTTCTGAACGGGGAGTCGGGGACGGGGAAGTCCCATCTCGCCCGAACCCTCCACTACCAGGGAGGGTCACCGGAAGGGCCCTTCTTCACCACCTACTGCACCGATCAGACACCGGACCTCCTGGCGGCGGAGATCTTCGGGGCCGACGCGGGTACCCTTCCGGGGCTTTCCCACCGGAAACCCGGGCTTCTGGAGCTGGCGGGGAGGGGCACGGTCTTCCTGGAAGAAATCGACCGCCTCCCCCCCGGACTCCAGGAACGGCTCGCCCACTGGCTCGACCGCGCCGAGTCCACCGGAAACGGACGCTCCCCCAGGATCATCGGAACGGTCCGGGATGGCCTCCACACCCCTGGTGCTTCCCATAACCGGCTCGCCGAGGAGCTCCGGGAGCGTACCGGTGGCGGGTGGGTGGACCTTCCTCCGCTCCGCCGGCGGGAGCGGGACCTGGAGCTCCTCACCCGCTTCTTTCTCAGAAGATGGGGATCGGTTCGAAACGAACCCGCCCCCAGCATGGAGCCCGGTGCCATCGAGGCTCTCTACGCCCACCCCTGGCCAGGGAATGTCCGTGAGCTTCTCGAGGTGGTGCACTCCGCGGCCGCCTTTTCGCCGAGCCGACGAATCGGCGAAGAGCACCTCCGGGTCCGGTCGAGAGGGTACCGCCCCCTCACTCCGGGCGAGGAGGTGGCCGCCGACATGATCGTCATCCCCTCAGGTGGGAAGCCGTGGGAGCGCATTGAAGAGGAGGTCGTGCAGGCCACCCTTCACCTCACCCGCGGGAACCGGAGCGCCGCCGCCCGGATCCTCGGCATTTCCCGCCCGACTCTGAGTCGGAAGATCCGGAAGTACGACCTGGCGGCGGTGGGAAGCTGACCGAGGCAAGTCCCGGCGGACCGGGGAGGGGCCGGGCGCGGGCGATGTTGGTTCGCCACCCCCACCCTCCTACGTTTCAGGAGAATCGGGGCCGGCCCCTCAGCCCCGAGCCTCCTCCTCACCCTGACGAATGGCCGTGACCGACCGCCGTAGCGAACGCACCCTCGGAGCCCACACCCTCGCCCCCGAAAGCCTCATGATGAGCTACGGGTACCGTCCGTCGCTCTCCGAAGGGGCTCTCAAATGTCCCATCTTCCAGACCTCCACCTTCGTCTTCGCTTCGGCGGAGGAGGGGAAGGCCTTCTTCGAGGTGGCGTACGGCCATCGGGAGCAGAAGTCCGGAGAGAGCCTCGGCCTCATCTACTCGAGGCTCAACAACCCGGACCTGGAGATCCTGGAGGACCGCCTCACCCTCTGGGACAACGCCGAGGGGGCCGCCGTCTTCGAGAGCGGGATGGCCGCCATCGCCACCACGGTCTTCACCTTCCTGCGCCCCGGTGACCGACTCCTCTTCACCGAACCGGTGTACGGCGGGACCCAGTACCTCTTCCGCAACATCCTCCCCCAGTGGGGGATCGAAACGGTGGGGGTTCACGCCACCAGGGGGAGGGAGGCGCTGGCCCGGGCCGCCCACGAGGCGTCCGCGGATGGGAAACTCGCCATGATCTATCTGGAGACCCCGGCAAACCCTACCAACCGCCTGGTGGACATTGCCCACGCCGTGGAGCTGGCGCGTACCACCTCGCGAGGTGATCGCCGGGTGCTGGTGGCGGTGGACAACACCTTCCTCGGCCCCATCTTCCAGCACCCCCTCAAGCTGGGCGCCGATCTGGTGCTGTACTCCCTCACCAAGTATGTGGGAGGGCACTCCGACCTCATCGCAGGCGCCTGCCTCGGCTCCGCCGAACTGATTCAGCAGGTGAAGGGCTCCCGAACCTTCTTCGGATCCATGGCAGGACCCTGGACGGGGTGGCTCCTCCTGCGCAGCCTGGAAACCCTCAAGCTCCGAATGGAGGCCCAGGCCCGAAATGCCGCCGTCATGGCCGACTGGCTCCGCGACCACCCCCGTGTCACCCGGGTGTACTACCCCGGACACCTCCAGCCCGGCGACCCCGACCATGAGATCTACCGGCACCAGTGCCTGGGCGCCGGCGGCATGATCTCCTTCGATGTGGAGGGGGGAGAAGCCGAGGCCTTCCGACTCCTCAACCACCTCCGCCTCATCCGCCTCGCCGTCAGCCTGGGCGGCACCGAATCGCTGGCCGAACACCCGGCCACCATGACCCACTCCGACATCCCTCCGGATGAACAGCTCGCCATGGGAATTCTCCCCTCCCTGGTCCGTCTCTCGGTGGGAGTGGAGAATGTGGACGATCTGAAGGCCGATCTGGCGCAGGCGCTGGAGCTGATCTGACTCTTCAAACCTTTCCGCCCCATCGACCGTCTCACTCATCGAAATCGGTTGGGGAGGCGGCGCCGCTCCCCCACACCTGCGAAGCCTCCGAAGCAAAGGATGTCCCGAGCCCGTGAGCCTGGCAGCGGTCGAATCCCTCGAATCTCCTCTGGATGCCCTCGTCAATGACGCCAGGGCCGGAGATCTGGCAGCCTTCGAGGCACTCTACCGGCGCCTCCACAACCGGGTCTTCGGAGTCTGTCTCCGGATGGCCGACTCCCGGGAAGAGGCGGAGGAGTGGGCGCAGGACGCCTGGGTGAAGGCGTGGGAGCGGCTCGAGTCCTTCCGGGGTGACAGTGCGTTTTCGACCTGGCTCCACCGCCTCACGGTGAATCTGGTCCTCGATCGAAGACGCAGCGCCGGAAGGCGAAGGGCCCGGTTTGATTCGGTGGGCGACTACGACCATCTGGACAGGGCGGACACCACCGAGCCCCCGGCCGGACTCGGACACGACCTGGAGAGGGCCATCGCCGGCCTCCCCGACGGTGCCCGCACCGTCTTCCTCCTCTACGACGTGGAGGGGTACAAACACCAGGAAATTGCTGAGCAGTTGGGAGTTGCCGAGGGAACCGTAAAGGCCCAGCTACACCGGGCACGAAAGCTTCTGAGAGAGGTCCTGAAATGATCGCGCATCCGAACGACACCACACTGAACGACTTCGCCGACGGCGTCCTCTCCGAGGAGGCTGCCGCCGAGGTCGAGCGCCACCTGACCGAGTGCGCCGCCTGTCTGGGCGAGGTGGAAGCGATCCGCGCCCTCAAGCTCCGCGCCGCCGACCTTCCCTCCCGGACCTCCGCTCCGGACCTCTGGCCCGGGATCGAAGCCCGGATCCGAGCCTCCTCCCGCCCTCCCCTGAACGACCTGGATCGGGCACGTCTCCGGCAGGCTCGAAGAGGGGCCGCACCCGGCCCCAGGGAACAGCGCCGGAATCCCATCCCCCTTCTCGCCGCCGCCGCGGTGGCCCTCGTCGCCCTCTCTTCCGGGATCACCTGGATGGCGGTGCGGGATGCGGGACCGGCATCGCGAGTGGAGGTGGCCGACTCGGAGACGCCCATCCCCCCAGGGAGTGATATCGCCTTCGCCTCCGCGATGGTGGACGAGGTGGCCGCGGCGTACGACCCGGCCATCACCCAGCTCCGCCGGCTTCTCGAGGAAGCACGAGATCAGCTCCAGCCCGAAACCGTCGAGGCCATCGAGCTGGCGCTCGAAGTCATCGACCAGGCCATCCGCGATGCGGCAGCGGCCCTCGAAGCAGACCCGGGTAGCGGGGCGGCGCTGCGAGCGCTGAACGCCACCTATGAAACCAAGGTGCAGCTCCTCCGTCAGGCAGCCGGCCTGACCCAGGGCGCATGATCCATACGGGAGATCCAACCATGTCCATGTCGAACGCCAGGGTCCACGGGCCCGCCGGACTCCTCCTTCTCTTCCTGACGCTCCTTCCCGCCGGTGTGGAGGCCCAGACTCGCACCATCGACGAGACCCGGTCCCTCCGGAGTGGGGGGAGTGTGGAGATCAAGGCCTTGAGCCACAATGTCCGAGTCGAGAGCTGGAACCGAAACGAGATCCACATCTCCGGGAGCTATGATGAGGCGGTGGAAGAGGTCATGCTTCGAGGAACGGAGCAGTCCCTCCGCTTCGAGATCCGTGCCATCGGTAGCCATCGGGGAAGCCGCACCGGATCCCGCGAACTGCGGGTACAGGTGCCGGCGGATGTCCGCATCTCGGTGAACACCCTCTCCGGGAACATCGAGGTGACCGGTGTCACCGGGAGTGTGGCCGGGCACACCCTCTCCGGGCGGCTTGAGGTGTCGGGAAATCTGGATCGGGTGGAACTCAACTCCATGAGTGGAAACGCCTCGTATCGGGGAAATGCCGATGTGGTTCGTATCCGCTCCGTCTCCGGAAGCCTCACCCTCGATGGCGCTGCAGGTGAGGTCGAGCTCGTCTCCGTCTCCGGCTCCATCGACCTTGACGGGGGGTGGGAACGGGCTGAGATCCAGAGCGTCTCCGGCACGGTCAGTGCAACCTCGTCCCGACCCGTTCGCTCCCTCCGAATCAACTCGGTGAGTGGGAGCACTACCTTCCGAGGCGCCCTCGCCGACGGTGCCCGTGTCGATCTGGAGGTCCACTCCGGGCGCATCGACCTCACCGTCCCGCAGGGCACCAACGCCCGCTGGGACCTCAGCTCCTTCTCCGGACGAATGGACGTCTCCCTCGCCAACCTCCGGGACGAGCAGCGCTCACAGTCCCGCTTCACCCCCGAGCAGTCCCACAGCTTCACTACCGGAACCGGGAGCGGGCGAGTCGATGTCCGGACCTTCTCCGGTTCGGTGGTGGTTCGCGGCAACCGCTGACGGAAGAACCCCTGACGGGGGATGGGTCCCGGACCCCGCGGGGTTCGAAGCCCATCCCCCCGGGTTCGGCACCTGCAGGCGGCATGGGCAGGGCTCCCAACCGTCAGGTCAGATTCCCCGAATCCAGCTCCAGACGGCTGCGTAGGAGAGGAGGAGGAGGAGCCCTTCGACGCGCCCCACCCGCAGTCGAGAAGCCAGCACCGGAAGGAGGAGGAAGGAGAGGGCCGCCATGGCCAGGTACTCGGTGGAGAGCACGTGGGCCGGAATGGCGAGGGGAGAGATCAGCGCCGTCCCTCCCAGGACCAGGGTGAGGTTGAAGATGTTCGATCCCACGATGTTCCCCACCGCGAGATCGGCCTCGTCCCGGAAGGCGGCCACGAGGGTGGTGGCCAGTTCGGGGAGGGAGGTGCCTACCGCCACCACCGAGAGCCCGATGATGAGCTCGGAGATCCCCAGGAGATCCGCCATCGCCACCCCCCCGAAGACGATGGCCCGCCCTCCGATGACGAGCCCCACCGACCCCAGGAGCACCAATCCGAGGGGAGAGAGGAGGTCTTTCACCCCCATGACCCGCCTCCCGGTGATCCCCTCCAGCCGGACCCCGGCCTCACCCATGAGATCGGTCTTCTCCCTCCGCCCCCGTGCCACCAGGGAGTAGAGGTAGACGGCAAGGATGAGGGAGAGGACCGCTCCCTCCACCCGCCCTACGTTCAGATCCCAGAGGAGGGGGAGAACGAGCACAGTAACGGCCAGCATCCACGGGACCTCCCGCTTCACCACCCTCGGTCGGACCCCCAGGGGACGGATGACGGCGGTGAGCCCCAGGATCAGCCCCACATTGGCCAGATTGGAGCCGAGGACGTTCCCCACCGCCAGATCCGAACTCCCCTGGAGGGCCGCCAGTATGCACACCGCCAGCTCGGGCGCCGAAGTGCCGATGGACACGAGGGTGAGCCCCATGACGATGGGGGAGATCCCCGCGCGGGTCCCCAGCTCGGCCGCCCCCTTCACGAGGGCTTCGGCGCCCACCCAGAGAAGGGCGATCCCCCCCGCCAGCGCGAGGATGGGAACGGTCAGCGACTCAACCATGCCGCTAACGCATCCCGATCCCGGGTGTTCACGACGTCGGCGGCGGTGAGCCACCCCCGGCGGGCCTGATCCAGCCCGGGAGCGAGGTAGTCGAGCTGCTCGATGCGATGGGCATCGGTGTTCACGAGCACCTGGACCCCCAGCTCCCGCGCTCGGAAGAGGTATCGGTCATGCAGGTCCAATCGCCTGGGATTGGCATTCAACTCCACCGCCACATCGTGCTCCTTCGCCGCCGCCAGCACCGCCTCCATATCCACCGGATAGGGCTCACGTCGATTGATGAGGCGCCCGGTGGGGTGAACGAGGACATCCACCAGGGGGTGGGCGATGGCGCGGAGAATCCGCTCCGTCTGCTCCTTTTCCCCCAGCTCGAAATGGGTGTGGACCGCTGCCAGAACGATGTCCAACTCCTCCAGGACCTCGTCGTCGAAGTCCAGCGACCCATCCTTCAGGATATCGACCTCCGACCCCCGGAGGATGAGGAGTTCGGGGACCGCTTCCCGCACGCTTTCGATCTCGTCCCACTGCTCCCGAAGCCGCTCCTGGGTGAGCCCGTTGGCCATGGCGAGGGAGCGGGAGTGGTCGGTGATGGCCATGTAGGCGTACCCCATCTCCCGACAGGCGCGCGCCATCTCCAGCACCGAGTTGGCCCCGTCACTCCAGGTGGTGTGCATGTGGAGGTCGCCGCGGATGTCCTCGGGCGCCACCAGCGTGGGGAGCGTTCCGTTGCGCGCCGCCTCGAACTCGCCCCGGTTCTCCCTGAGGGCGGGATCGATCCAGGGAAGGTCCACCGCGGCGAAGATCTCCTCTTCCTCGGCCCCTCCCACCCGCTCTCCCTCCCCGGCTCCCAGCTCGTCGGGGGAGATCCCCTCCGGCACCCGAAAGACCCCGTATTCCGAGACTTTGAGCCCCCGCTCCCGAGCCAGTCGGCGCACCTCCACGTTGTGTTCCTTGGAGCCGGTGAAGTAGTGGAGCGCCGCCCCGAAGCTCTCCGGCGGAAGGATCCGGAGATCCACCGGGAGCCCATCCTCCAGGACCACACTCCCCCGGGTCTCTCCCTCTCCCTCTACCCGCACCACCCCATCGAAGGTGACGAATCGCCGCATCAAGGACGACCGGTCTCCCGAAACCACCGCCAGGAGGTCGATGTCTCCCACCGTCTCCCTCCCCCGCCGCCAGCTCCCTGCCACCTCCAGCCGCTCCAGTTCCGGCGCCTCCCGCAGGTGGGCGAGGAGGGGTTCCATGGCCTTCCGAGCCTGATCCCGCCTGAATCGTCCCTGGTACCTCCTGTGGTCCTCCAGTGCGTGGCGGAGGCGTTCCGCGCTCTGGACTCCGAATCCGGCCAGCTCCGCCACCTTCCCCGCCTCCAGCACCTTCTCCAGCTCATCGACCGTGGTAACCCCGAGCTCCTTCCAGAGGCGGGCTGCCTTCTTCGGCCCCAACCCATCCAGTTGGGTGAGGGTGGCGAGGGAGCGAGGGACCTCCGCGGCGACCTCTTCCAGGAGGGTGAGACGCCCCTCCCGGACCAATTCCCGGATGTGCTCCGCCATCTCCTTCCCGATTCCCGGAAGGGCGGTGAGATCCTCTTCCTCCCCCACCATGTCGGTCAGCGGTCGGGTGAGCCCCTGGATGGTGCGGACGGCGTTTCGATAGGCACGAACGCGAAACGGATTGGCGCCCTGGATCTCCAGGAGGTCCCCCAACTCCGTGAGGCGTTCAACAATCGCGGCGTTCTCCATGTCGAAAACGGTAACGGACCCTTCGCTTTCCGTCACCCATCCACTCCCGGTCGGTGAGGGAGACAGAAGGACTCGCCCCTTGCCCCTCCCCCCTCCCGCCCCCAAGCTCACTCCTCCCCTCCTACACTCTCCGGAGTTCCACCCCATGTCTCGACCTTTGAGTCGGGTATTCCCCACCGTCCTCCTGTCGGCCCTCCTCGCCTTGCCGGCGGCGGCGCAGATCCAGGACTACGCCAGTGTGGTCCCCTCTTCCGCCACCTCCCGGGCCGGACTCTTCCATGTCCACGAAGTGGGGGGCCGACTTCTCTTCGAAATCCCCGACGCCATGCTGGGGCGGGACATGATCATCATGAGCCGCTACGCCCAGGCTCAGGACGGGCTCGCCGACGGGGGGGCCAACATGGCGCCTCACCTGGCGGTGCGCTGGGAGCGGCGGGACGACCGGATCCTTCTCCGGGGCGTCTCCCACTCCATGAGCGCCAACGAGTCCGACCGCGTCCACATGGCGGTGGTCAATTCCACCTTCCCCTCGGTCATCGCCTCCCTCCCCATCCGTGCCCGGGGGGATGGGAGTTCGGTGGTGGACGTCACCGACCTCTATCTGGGAGACTCGCCCGCCTTCTCCCTCCCTCGGCAGCTCCGGACCCGTTTCGCCGTCCGGAGCCATGATCGGAACCGAAGCTGGCTGGAGTGGTCCCGGAGCTTCCCCGAAAACGTCGAGCTGCGGGTGGTCCGGACCTACGCCGCGGACCAGCCCCCCTCCTCCCAGCGGGGAGGGGCCCTCTCCTTCGCCGTGCATCACTCCATGATCGTCCTCCCCGAGGAGCCCATGATGCCGCGGCTCTACGATGAACGGGTGGGGCTCAGCGCGCTGGCGGTGACGAACTACTCCTCCGACTTCCAGGGGGTGCGCCCGGAGCGCTACCTCCGCCGATACCGGCTCGAGCCCTCCGACCCGGAGGCGTGGGCCCGGGGGGAGCTGGTAGAGCCGGTGAAGCCGTGGATCTGGTACATCGACCCCGCCACCCCCGACGAGTGGATCCCCTACTTCATGGATGGGATCCTGGAGTGGAACGAGGCCTTCGAGTGGGCCGGCTTCAAAAACGCCGTTCAGGTGCGCCTCGCCCCCACCGAAGAGGAGGACCCGGACTTCTCCCTCCTGGACGCCCGCTACTCGGTGGTGCGGTACGTGGCCACCCCCACCCGTTCCGCCAACGCCGGGGGCGACGTAGTGGACCCGCGCTCCGGGGAAGTCATCCGCTCCCACATGAACATGTACCACGGCCTCATGGAGCGGATGCGCTGGCAGCTCGTGAGCCAGGTGGCTACCGCCAACCCCCGGTTCCGCACCAACCGCATGTCGGAAGAGGACATGGGTGAGGCGCTCCGGTACGTGGTCTCCCACGAATCGGCCCACGCGGTGGGGCTTCCACACAATCAGCGGGCCAACTTCGTCTTCGCGGTGGACTCGCTGCGCGACGCCGAGTTCACCGAGAGGATGGGTCACTCGGCATCGTCGGTGGGCCGGACCCGGTTCAACTACGTGGCCCAGCCCGGTGATGGGGTGGCGCCCGAGCGCCGCATCGGCCTCTGGGACAGGTTCGCCGTCATGTGGGGGTACCGCCCCATCCCCGAGGCCCGCACTCCCCAGGAGGAACTCCCCATCCTCAACGAGTGGATCGTGGAGCGCTCCCACCTCCCCTGGTTCCAGTTTGGTGCCGCCCTCTTCGGGATGGATGTGGAGTGGGACCCCTACCGGATGACGGAGGGAATCTCCGACGACCCGGTGGAGGCGGCGGTCTACGGGATGATGAACCTCCGGGTGGCCCACGAATCCCTCATGGACTGGCTCCTGGACGAGGGCGACGACTTCTACGAGCTGGAAACTCATCACCTCCAGCTCCTGACCCAGTGGAATCGCTACGCCGAGCACGCCGCCGCCGCCGTGGGTGGTTCGTGGAGCCACCCGAAGCGGGTAGGGGAGGAAGGACCCATCTACCGGGTGGTGGAGCGGGACTACCAGCTCAAGGCCATGCGTTTCCTCGATGAACATGTGCTCCAGACGCCCACCTGGGCGCTGGATCTGGAGCAGCTCCGCCGGTTGGAACATGTCGGGGTGGTGGAGAGGATCCGGGCCTTCCAGGAGCTGGCGGTGCAGCGCCTCCTGAACCATGCCCGCCTCGCCCGCATGATCGAGCACGAGGCCTTCCACGGCGACGAGACGTACCGTCCCGCCGACATGCTGGATGACACCCGTGAGATGGTATGGCGGGAGGTGCGAGCAGGATCCTCCATCGACACCTACCGGCGAAACCTCCAGCGGGCGTATCTGGAGCAGGCCCATCACCTCCTCCACGACGCCGAATCCAACCACTGGAATCCGCCGGGGTCCGGGAACCTCCGGGTCGGCAACAACAACGACCCACCCCTGAACGCCGCCCTTCACATCGGGCAATCCGACATCCGCCCCCTCGTTCGTGAGCAGCTCACCCTGCTGAGGGGGGAGCTGGAGCGGGCGCTGGCAAATGCCGCACGCCTGGATCGTCCCACCCGCATTCACCTGGAAGACGCTCTCGTCCGGGTGGAACGCGCCCTCCGTTGAGCCTCGTCCCCATGACCTCAAACACCCTCTCCACCCTGACTTCAGACCGGAGTTTCGCCATGCCGGCCTCACCCCCCATCGCATTCCGTCCGCCGACCCGGAGGTGGCCCCTCATGGCCGGCCTCTGCGGGGCCCTCCTTCTGCCGGCGGCGCCCCTCCAGGCCCAGGACGCCAACTACCGGACCGTCGTCCCCGCCTCGGCGGAGAGTCGTGCCGGACTCTTCCATGTGCATCAGGTCGACGGGAAGATCCTCTTCGAGATCCCCGACGAGATGCTGGGTCGGGACATGCTCATCATGAGCCGGTACGACAAGACCCAGGACGGCTTCGCCGACGTGGGCGCCATGATGGCTCCCAACCTCCTGGTGCGGTGGGAGCGGCGGGATGACCGGATTCTCCTTCGGGGCGTCTCGCACTCCATGAGCGCCGACCCGGCGGATCGGGTGAGCCTGGCGGTGGAGAACTCGTCCTTCGCCAGCGTCATCCAGTCCCTCCCCATCCTTACCCGGGGGAATGGCACTTCGGTGGTGGATGTCACCGACATGTACATGGGAGACCACCCTGCCTTCTCCCTTCCCCGGCAGCGGCGCACCCAGCTCCAGGTTCGTCAGCACGACCGGAACCGCTCCTGGCTCGAGTTCGCCAAGAGCTTCCCCATCAATGTGGAGATCCGCGTCGTCCGCACCTACGCCGCCGACGCTCCCCCCTCGGCCCCGCGAGGGGGATCCATCTCCTTCGAGGTGAACCACTCCATGATCCTCCTCCCGGAGGAGCCCATGATGCCCCGCCTCGCCGACGAGCGGGTGACCTACATCACGGTTGGGGTCACCAACTATTCGCGGGACTTCCAGGGGGTGCGCCCGGAGCGGTACCTGCGGCGCTACCGGATGGAGCCCTCCGACCCCGAGGCGTGGGCCCGAGGTGAGCTGGTGGAACCGGTACGCCCATGGGTCTGGTACATCGACCCCGCCACCCCCGAAGAGTGGATCCCCTACTACATCGAGGGGATCGAGGAGTGGCAGGAGGCCTTCGAGCTGGCCGGGTTCAAGAATGCCATCCAGGCGCGGGTCGCCCCCACCCCGGAGGAGGACCCCGACTTCTCCCTCCTGGATGCCCGCTACTCGGTGGTGCGCTATGTCCCCACCCCCACCCGCTCGGCCAACTCCGGCGGCGATGTGGTGGACCCCCGCTCCGGCGAGGTCATCCGGGCCCACACCAACATGCTCCATGGGCTGGACGAGCGCCTCCGCTGGTGGCTCCTCTCCCAGGTGGGGACCGCCAACGAGGCCTTTCGCACCAACCAGCTCTCCATGGAGGACATGGGCGAAGCCCACCGCTACGTCATGTCCCATGAGACCGCTCACTCGGTGGGACTCCCCCACAACCAGATGGCCAACTTCGTCTATCCGGTGGACTCTCTCCGGAGCCGCGACTTCGTGGAGCGGATGGGACACTCGGCCTCGTCGGTGGGGCGTACCCGCTACAATTATGTGGCCCAGCCCGGCGACAACGTCCCACCGGAGCGGCGCATCGGGCTATGGGACAAGTTCGCCGTCATGTGGGGGTACCGCCCCATCCCCGAGGCGACGACCCCGCAGGAGGAGTTTGAAACCCTCAACGAGTGGATCGTGGAGCGGGCCCATCTCCCCTGGTTTCGGTCCGCGGAGGCCCAGTTCGGGATGGATGTGGAGTGGGACCCCCGCCGGATGACCGAGGGGATCTCCGACGACCCGGTGGAGGCGGCGGTGTACGGAATGATGAACCTCCGGTACGCAGCCGAAAACCTCATGGATTGGGTCCTGAACCCCGGGGATGACTACTACGAACTGGAAACCCACCACCTCCAGCTCCTCACCCAGTGGAACCGGTACGCCGAGCATGCGGCGGCGGCGGTGGGGGGGTCCTGGACCCACTTCAAGCGCCATGGCGAAGAGGGGTGGGTCTTCACCCCCATCGAGAAGGAGTACCAACGGAAGGCCATGCGCTTCATCGATGAACACGTTCTCCAGACCCCCACCTGGGCACTCGACATCGAGCAGCTTCGGCGTCTCGAGCACGTAGGGGTGGTGGAACGGATCCGGGCCTACCAGGAGCTGGCGGTGCAGCGCCTCCTGAACCACGCCCGTCTGGCTCGCATGATCGAGCACGAGGCCTTCCACGGCGATGAGACCTATCGCCCTGCGGAGATGCTGGACGACGCCCGCGAGATCGTCTGGCGCGAGATCCGCAACGGTCGCTCCGTGGACACCTACCGGCGGAACCTTCAGCGGGCCTACCTGGATCAGGCCCACTACCTCCTCCACGAGGCCGAGTCACGGCACTGGAACCCGCCGGGTTCCGGGAACCTCCGGGTAAGCCGGAACGACGACCCTCCGCTGAATGCGGACCTCCACATCGCCCAGTCCGACATCCGCCCCCTCCTCCGGGATCAACTTCGGCTCCTGAAGGGTGAGATCGAGGAGGCGCTCTCGCGGGGCGGGTCGGATCGAATGACCCGCATTCACCTGGAAGACGCCCTCATCCGAATCGAGAGGGCGCTCCGATAGAGGAGTTCAGTAGGAGGGCCCTCGGAGCTTCAAACCTCCGGGGGCCCTCACTCTCCCACCCGAGCAGGACCCCGTCGAGGAGGCAGCTCCACCTCGCGAACCTCTCCGTCCCGGAGGATGCGGAGTCGAAGAGCCCCATCCCCCCGAATGGCGGTCATCCGGTCCAGGAATTCCCGAACTCCCGCCACCGCCCGTCCCTCCACCTCGAGGATGGCGTCGCCGCGCCGGACCTCTCTCGACCCCACTCCGCCCTCGGCGTGGAGCACCATGACCGTCTCGTCGTCCGAAAAACCGAAGCGGCTCCGGTCGGCGGCGGTGGGCGCGGTGGCGGTGATCCCCCGAATGCGCACGATGGGACGTTCCCCGTCCAGGGAGACAAACTCGGCATCGGGGGCCCCCTCCAGAAGGGAGCGGGCTACCTGGATTCGAGCACCGGTGCGTACCGCCAGCGCCAGGGCGTCGCTCGGGCGGGCATCCACCTCCCGGAGCTCCCCGCCGACTCGAATCCGGAGAACGGCGTAGTAGGTGGCCTCCCGGATCTCCGTCACCCGAATCTCTTCCAGCTCACCTCCCAGCGCCCCCACAACCGACGCCAGGAGGTCGTGGGTCAGGGGGCGGGGGAAGGTGATGCCGCGAAGGGCGTCTGAGATCGCGCCCGCCTCCACCTCGCCGATCCAGATGGGGAGAACCTCTTCCCAGTCGGCGTGGAGAAGGGCGAGGGGGGCGCCGCTCTGGAGGTCCACCGCCACGGTGGCCACCCGCAACTCCACGAAGGGCTGCGCCGAAAGGGTGCGTGCCCCGGCGACTCCGACGACGATGAGCGCCAGGAGAAGGAGGTTGCGGAGGGGCGTCATGGCCTTCCCGGAGAAGAAGGATCGGTTCGGACTCCCATTTCCTGACCCCGCCGGAGGCGGAAGGTTGCCGGACCTCACCCCACCTCCACCTCGTTCTCCGCCAGGAAGGTCACAAATTCCTCTTCGGTGAGAACGGCAATCCCCAGCTTCTCGGCCTTGGCCAGCTTGGAGCCGGACCCTTCTCCGGCCACCAGATAGTTCGTCTCCCCGCTCACCGCCGAAATCACCTTCCCGCCGGCCCCTTCCACCAGCTTCTTCGCCTGTGTGCGGGTGAAGCGCTCCATCCCCCCGGTGAAGACGAAGCGAAGCCCGGCCAGAGGGCCGTCCTGGTTCCCCTCTTCAGGGACGGTCAGTTCGTGCATCTCGGCGGCCAGGTGGTCGATGGCGCGGGCGTTCACCGGATCGGTGAAGAAGTCGGTGATCTGCTCCGACATGCGGGGGCCGATCCCCGGCATGGCCTCCAGCGTCTCCCGGTCGGCGGCGCGGAGGGCCTCCAGCGTCCGGAAGTGGGAGGCCAGATCCCGAGCCACCGCCACCCCTACCTCCGGGATCCCCAGTCCATGGAGGAATCGGGCCAGTTCAGTGACCCTGCGTGCCTGGATGGCCGCCGCCAGATTTTCCGCCGACTTCTCCGCGAACCCCGGCAGGGGAACCAGCGCGTCCGCGGTGAGGTGGAAGAGGTCGGCGGGCTCCCGGACCAGCCCCCGGTCCACCAGGAGGGCCGCCGTCTCCTCCCCGAGCCCCTCGACGTCCAGGGCGTGCCGGGAAGCAAAGTGCACGATTCGCCCCTTGAGCTGCGCCGAACACCCGAAGCGGTTCGGGCAGAGGGTGAATGGGCCTCGTTCTTCCAGATTCGACCCGCAGTTCGGACAGAGCTCAGGCATCTGCCAGGGTGGGTTCCGCTCCCGGCCCTCCTCGGGGACCACCTCCACTACCTGGGGAATCACGTCTCCGGCTCGCTGTACGCGAACCAGGTCACCCACCCGGACATCTTTCCGGACCAGCTCTTCCCGGTTGTGCAGGGTGGCTCGGGAGACGGTGACCCCCCCCACCTCCACCGGAAGGAGGAGCGCCACCGGAGTGAGAACTCCTGTCCGCCCCACCTGAACGGCGATCCGCTCGATGCGGGTCACCTCCTTCCGAGGTTCAAACTTGAAGGCGAAGGCCCACCGAGGGTGCCGCGAGGTGGATCCCAGGTCGGCACGAGCGTCCAGGTCGTTCACCTTCACCACGATCCCGTCGATCTCGTAGTCGAGGGTGTCCCGGTCGACGTCGAAGGCGGCGTGATACGCCAGCACCTCTTCTGTGCTTCGTGCCAGGGTGACCCGCTCAGGGAGCTTGAACCCCCACTCCCGGAGCGCCTCCACCCCCTCCATATCGGTGCGGAAGGCCATCCCCTCCACCTCCAGTACGTCGTAGACGAGGCAGTCCAGGGGTCGGTCCGCGGTGATGGAGGAGTCGAGCTGGCGTACCGCCCCCGCCGCCGAGTTCCGGGGGTTCGCATAGGGCTCCCCCCCCTGCTCCAGAATCCGCTGGTTCAGCGCCTCGAAGGCTGAGAGGGACATGAGCACTTCGCCCCGGACGGCGAGGAGCTTCGGGGCCGGACGCCCATCTTCCCGGAGGCGAAGTGGGACGGAGGGGATGGTACGGATGTTCTCGGTGACCCCTTCCCCCCGTCGTCCGTCGCCCCGAGTGACGGCGCGCACGAAAACTCCCTCTTCGTACACCAGCTCGAGGGAGAGCCCGTCCAGCTTGGGCTCCAGGAGGTACTCCACCTCACCTTCCACCCCCTTCCGCACCCGCTCGTCGAAGCGGAGGAACTCAGCCGGATCCTGGGAGGAGTCCAGGGAAAGCATGGGAGCCAGATGCTCCACGGTGGGGAGAAAGGCCACCGGAGGAGCGCCGACCCGCTGCGTCGGGGAATCGGGGGTGACGAGCGCGGGGAACTCCCCTTCCAGCGCCTTCAATCGGTGGTAGAGGGCGTCGTACGCGCCGTCGGATATCTCCGGCTCTCCCACCACGTGATAGAGGTGGTCGTGGTACCGAATCTGGTCCCGGAGCGTTGCAACCTCGGCGGCTACCGCGTCGGGGATGGGCTTGGAGCGTTCCACTGGCGTTCACGTAGAAGTTGGAATCTTACGGAAGGCTCCCTATCTTCGGGCGGTTCGGCTCCACGGGGAAGGGGCGGGCGGACCACCCTCCCCCCCTGGAGCCCTTCTTCGCCCCGATGTCCGCGAGAACCCACACCTTGCACCTCGACCTGGAGCGCCTCCGGAACGAAACCCCCGGATGTGCTCACCGGATTCACCTGAACAACGCCGGGGCCTCCCTCGTCCCCGTTCCCGTGCTGGAGGCGGTCCGGAGTCACCTTACCCTGGAGTCGGAGATCGGAGGGTACGAGGCGGCGGATCTCCGGAGCGGAGCCATCGCGGAGGCGTACCGGAATATGGAGGCGCTCCTGGGCGCCCCTCCCGCATCGGTGGCCTTCACGGAAAATGCCACCGCCTCCTTCGTTCAGGCCCTCTCGGCCATCCCCTTCCGGGAGGGGGACCTCCTTCTCACCACCCGTCACGACTACGTCTCCAACCAGCTTCAGTACCTCTCCCTGGAAGAGCGTTTCCGGATCCGGGTGGAGCGGGTCCCCGACGGGCCGGAGGGTGGGGTGGACGCCGGCGCCATGGTGGAGACCATCCACCGGAAGCGTCCTCGTCTCGTGGCCATGACCCACATCCCCACCAACTCGGGGCTGGTGCAGGATCCCACCCTGGTGGCGCAGGCGTGTCGGGCCAGGGAGATCCCCTTTCTCCTGGACGCCTGCCAGTCGGTGGGGCAGATGGAGGTGGACGTATCGGCGCTCGGGTGTACCTTTCTCGCCGGAACCGCGCGGAAGTTTCTTCGGGGCCCGCGGGGCGTGGGGTTCCTCTACGTGGACCCGGATGCGCTGGAAGCGGGGCTCACCCCCCTCTTCCCCGATCTGCGAGGGGCCGACTGGGTGGCCGATGACCTCATGCAGCCGGCCCCCGACGCCCGGCGCTTCGAAAACTGGGAGTTTGCCTGGGCCCTCGTCCTGGGTATGGGTGAGGCGGCCCGCTACGCCCGTGAAGTCGGGGAGGAGGTCATCCGTACCCGTGCATGGCGCCTGGCCGGGCACCTGCGGGACCGGCTGACCGATCTCCCGGGAACGAGGGTGCTGGACCGGGGACCCATCCTCTCGGCCATCGTCACGGTGAGCATCGAGGGGCACGACCCCACGGAGCTGGTGCGGCAGCTCCGGGAACGTCACATCAATACCTCGTCGGTGGACCGAGGATCGGCCCTCCTGGACTTCGATGAGAAGGGCGTGGAGGGTGCCCTCCGCATCTCGCCCCACTACTTCAACACGGAGGCGGAGGTGGACGGAGTGGTGGAGGCGCTGATCGGGATCATCGCTGCATGAAGGAATCGCGGACGGTGCTCGTATTCACGAAACAGATCGCAGGAAGGAGCGCCATTGCAACCGGAGGTTGAGCGCGAGTTGGTGAGGAAGTGCCGGGGAGGAGATTCCCGGTTCTACGAACCCCTTGTCCGGGCCTACGAGCCCCAGGGGTTCCGCCTTGCCCTCGGAATGATGGGGAACATGGAAGACGCCAACGACGCCCTTCAGGAGGCGTTCGTAAAAGCGTTCCAGGCCCTTTCGCGCTTCGACACCAAACGGGCCTTCGGGCCCTGGTTCTTCCAGATCCTGCGGAACCAGTGCCGCGACATGCTGCGGAGCCGAAAGGCCCGCTTCCGGGTCGAGGTGGTAGACGATGGGCTTCTGGATAACCGGAGCGATGGCGGAAGCCGGCGCGGACGGGAGCGCTCCGAGGCAAGCCGGATTCTCTGGCGAGCCCTCGAGGAGCTCCCCGATGACACCAGGGAGATCCTGGTGCTGAAAGAGCTACAGGGATTCCGCTACCAGGAGATCGCGGGGATCCTCGACATACCCGAGGGAACGGTGGCGAGCCGCCTGTTCCATGCGCGTAAGGCGCTGAAGGAAGTTCTGGAACGAATGGGAGTCGAATACCCATGAATGAAATGCCGGACGGGCTTCTCCCCGTCCCGGACGGAAGAGGGGGAGGGAGCGACGTCGTGGCTCCGGACCTCCTCATGCGGTACCTGGACGGGGAACTCTCTCCGGATCAGCGGCGCTCCGTGGAGTCGGCGCTCTCCAACTCCACGGAGCTTCAGCGCGAGCTCTCCCTCTACCGCGCCATGCACGAAGACCTCTCGGGGATTCGCCTCAGGGGGCAGGCGCTGAACCGGTCGGTATGGGCCCGGGTGAACACGCGTCTCACCCGCCCCATGGGGTGGCTCCTCCTCAATGTGGGGATCGCCATCTGGGTGGTGTACGGCGTCTGGGTCTATTTCAGCTCCGCCGTTCCCACCTGGGAGAAGTTGACCACCGCCGCGGTGGTCATCGGCATCCTCCTCCTCTTCGCCAGCGTCATCCACGACCGATACCGGGAGTGGCTTACCGACCCGTATCGAGACGTGCAGCGGTGAAACGCCGCGCACCCACCCTCCGGAATAGAACGCCATGATCGTCGTCACCACCAGCGAGATTCCGGGCCTCCGGGTGACCCGCACCTTCGGCCTCGTGCGCGGCAACACCATTCGCACGAAGCACTTCGGGAAGGACATCCTGGCCAGCCTCCGCTACTTCGTGGGGGGAGAGATCCCCGAGTACACCAAGATGCTCGCCGAATCCCGGGAGCAGGCCATCGATCGGATGGTGGAGGAGGCGGAGCGGCTCGGCGCCAACGCCGTCATCTGCGCCCGCTTTCAGACCTCCAAGATCATGACCGGCGCTTCCGAGATCATGTGTTACGGGACGGCGGTGAAGCTGGAGCGCGCCGAAGGGTGAGGGGGCGAATCCCCCTCCTCCTCACCGCGCTCCTTTCTCCTCTCCTCCTGGGAGGGTGCGCCGGCGCGCCACCCTCACCCCCTCCCCTCCCCCTCGACGCCCGCATCGACCGGGTGTTGAACGCCCCCGAGGTTCGAGGGGTGCACTGGGGAATTCTCCTGGTGGACCCCGCTTCCGGCGACACCCTCTACGCCCGGAACCCGGATCTCCGCTTCGTCCCGGCCTCCAACATGAAGATCCCGGTGACGCTGGCGGCGCTGGAGCTGCTCGGGCCGGAGTACCGGTGGAAGACGGCGCTCTTCACCGCCGGGGAGTTGTCGGAGGATGGGCTCTCCGGAGACCTCATCCTCCCCGCGCTGGGCGATCCCTCGCTGGGCGCCCCCTTCCATGACCCTCCCGAGGCGGCCCTTCGGAGCCTCGTGGACTCCCTCGCCGCCGTGGGGGTCACCCGGGTGGATGGCCGCCTTCTCGTGGATCTGAGCGCCTGGGACTCCACCACCGTTCCAGGGAGCTGGCTGGTTGGGAATCTGAACTCCCGCTCCGGGGCAACCGGGGGCGCCTTCGCCATCCGCACCGGGGAACTTGAGATCTCCCTGGTGGGGGGAGAGGTGGCGGGAGTCCCCGCCGACATCTCCTGGCATCCGTACGGCGATGCGGGGTTCGTGGAGAACCGGGTGGTCACCGCCCTCAATCCCCTTCCGGAGGATGGGCCCCGGGCCTCCTTCCTCCCCGAGTCCCGCCGCTGGGTGGTGGAGGGAAGCCTCCGCCCCGGTGAGGAGCGCGGGCTCCTCCTGGCGGTGCGGGACCCGGTGGGGGCGGCGCTCGCCACTCTGGAGCGGGAGCTGGCGGAGGGTGGCGTCCAGGTGCTTGGAGGCGTTCACCCGATCTGGGACCCGGGGGTGGAGTTGGCGCCCGGGTGCCGGAGCGGCGGGTTGGTGGGGTGCGAGGGACTCCGGCGGGTGGCGGGGATCCCATCCCCCGACCTCATGGAGGTGGCGGCGGTCATCCTCAAACCCTCCCAGAACTGGATCGCGGAACAGACGGTTCGGACGCTGGGGTGGGAACGGGGAGGAAAGGGGAGCTGGGCCGAGGGGTTCGCTGTCCTCACCGACCACCTCACCGGAGCGGTGGGGGTGGATTCGGTGGACTTCCACTTCCGGGACGGCTCGGGGCTCGCCGCCTACAACCTCCTCACCCCACGCGCCGTGGTGACCATGCTGGAGCATGCCGCACGGCAGCCGTGGGGGATGGGGTACCGCGCCGCCATGCCCGCTCCGGGAGAACGCTTCGGAACCCTTTCCGGGCGGCTGGCAGGGCTGGAGAGTGCGGTCCTCGCCAAGACCGGCTCCATCAGCCATGTGAACACCCTTTCGGGGTACCTCCTGGCCCCCGACGGGAGGGAGCTCCTCTTCAGCATCCTCACCAATGCGGCGAACCTTCCGGCGGTGGATGTACGGAACGCCATCGACCGGGTGGTGCGGGAGATGGCGGATCCGTGGGAGGTGCGGAGCTCAGGCCTGGGCGCACCCACCCTCTTCCGATGCGACCCGGAGGGAGAGGTACGCGCCCACTTCACCCGGGGTGGGGAGGTGGTGATCCTCCTTCACCCTGACCGGGGGACACTTCCCATGACGGCGACCCCTGCGGCCTCCGGAGTGCGCTACACCACCTGGGACGGGGCGGTGGCGTTCCACACCCGCGGGAGCGAGGCGTTCCTGGAAGAGGAGGGAGAGGTGACGCTGCGGGGGTGTCGGGGAGGGTAGCGCCCCTCTATTGCGGGACGAACCTCTGCACCCGGGCGTTGTCGGCCTCCCCCACCCAGAGGCTCCCGTCCGGGGCCACCGTCATGACGTGAGGGCGGTACATCTCCCCGGGGTTCGTCCCACCCCGCCCCACCTCGCCCACGATGTCCAGGGTGAGGCGCTCCACGATCCAGACCTTGTGGTTCGTCCCGTCCGCCATGTAGAGCCAACGCTGCTCCGGGTCGGGGGAGAAGCCGATGTCGAAGGCGGAGCCGGAGGCCAGCGTCCCGCGACGGAAGAAGAGTTCGTCCACGAAGGTCCCATCCTGCCGGAAAACCTGCACCCGATTGTTGCGGCGGTCGGCCACATAGATGAGGCCGTCGTGGGAGCCGTTGATCTGATGGACGGTGGAGAACTGGGTGGCGGGCGGATCTTCGGGGTTGTCCGGACGGGAGGGGACCTCGTCGTCCGGGGGGTTCCCGTAGGCGCCCCAGTGGCGCTGGTAGGCGCCCGTTTCCCCATCCACCACGAGAACCCGACGGTTGCGGTACCCATCGGCGATGAAGGCCTCGTTGGTCTCGGGATCCACCCAGATTCCGGCGGGCATCCCCAGGAGGTTCGGATCGTTGCTCCCCCCGGTGACCCCCACCTCGCCGATGGCCAGAACCAGCTCCCCCGAGCGGGTGAACTTGAGCACCTGGTGGTTCTCGCGGGATCCGATCCAGACAAAGTCGTTGTGATCAACGAAGAGTCCGTGGGGGACCGGGGGCCAGACGAAGTCGTCGCTCTCCACATCCCACCCCTGCACCAACCTCCCCTCCCGGTCGAACTCAACCACCCGGGCGGCGGCCCGGCAGCACTCGGCGATGGGCGGATCCTGCTCGGCTCCCAGGTGGCCGGCGCTCAACATACTGGGGGCGTGGGCCACCCAGAGGTGTCCCCGGGCGTCCACATGGATCCCGGTGATGGGGCCGAAGACCTGATTGTCAGGGAGGGGAGCCAGCGCGAAGGGGTCCACCTCGAAGGTGGCGGGAATCTCCGCCATGGCGAGGGAGGTGCCGTCGTCTCCGCAAGCGACGGTCGTCGCCGGGAGGAGAATGGCGAGCAGGGCGGTACGGCACCGGAATCCCCGGTTCATGGGCAGGCTCCTCGCTGGGGTGGGTGGGGGTCAACGTAGCCGGGCCCCTCCTGCTCGCAAGGGTAGCGAGGCGGGAGTCTTGACGCACCGGGAGTGGGGTGGGACCATGGAATCCCATCCCATGACTCCCGCAGGACTCCGGAGAATCGTTCATGACCCGGCCACCCTTCGACAACTCCACCCTCCGTCACCCCGCCCCTGAATCCCTCTCCGACGCCGTCCTCGGGTGGGCTCGGGAGGCTGCCGAGTCCGATCCCCTCCTCCTCCAGGTCGGGTACGTGGGGAGCTTTGCGGAGACGGGTTCGGAGGAGGAGACCCACCTGGACGTGGTTCTCCTGGTGGAAGAGACCGACATCCCCCCCGCGGAACGGGTGGCCCACTGGGATCTGGCCGATATCCCCTTTCCCACCCAACCCCTCGTCTACACCCGGACCGAGTGGGAGGGGATGGTGGCGGAAGGGGGGTGGCTCGCCAGAAAGCTGGAAACGGAAGCGGTCTGGGTCTGGAAGCGGTAGGGAGCCGTCTCCCGCTTCATCACGCTACGTCACACCGGTATTGGGATCTCCGTCGGAGGGCACCGGATCCACTTCTTCCTCCCGGGCCGGCGACATCATCCCGTACGCGGTTCCCACGGCGAGGAACAGCCAGAGGAGGTCGAAGAGCGAGGTCTGGAGAATGATCCCGTTCACGATCCCGATGTGGGCCAGTGCCGTCCTGGCCGTCGCGCGCGCCAGCTCGTCCCGCTCCGCCGCGGTCATTCCGCTCACACGAGCGTCCGCCTCTTCCAGCATCGTCTCCCAGACAGCGTCCGAAAGGGTGTCACCGGCGGCAATGGTGGCGTCCAGCTCCTCCAGGGTTGCAGGGCTCAACTCCCGGTCATCGTACATGCTCCACGCAATGGCACCGGTGAGCAGCTCCTGATCGTCGGCGAGTTCCGTGGCGATGAGACCTGCGCTCGTCAGGAAGATGAGGGCCTTCCCGATCACCAGACCGGCAAAGGCGAGTCCCGCTCCGGTGACCGCGAGCCGACCGTTTCGATCCCGGGTGACCTTCGCCATGGCGAATCCGACCAGAAGCCCGATCCCCCAGGCGGCGTAACCGATCTCGTATCCGGTCAGATTCACCAGGAGCGCCCACGCCGCACCGGCTACCGCGGCGGCCAGCATCCCGACTGCGATGGCCAGCGGCGCGTTGCCGTCGGTACCATCCCCCCCTTCCAGACCATCGTACCCCATCCCCAGCGGGTGGTGACCGTCCGTCATCGTTCCCCCTCGTTGAAGTGGTCGGGAAGGGCTCGCTCATTCGCCCCCCGCCGTGCTCTCCCGGCGACGTGCCGGAAGGTGGTGCCGTAGGCGCCCACCTCACTCCCGCCCTGCCGCCTCCCTCCCGATCCGGATCGACTCGTCGGCGGTGGGCCCCGAAAGGAGGAGCGCCAGATATCCCTCCGCGACCCGTCCCGCGATGGTGGAGGGGTTCGCCGTGATCATGTCGGCCAGCCCCGCGCGGGTGGCCTCCGCCAGGACCCGGCGGGCACCCGCCTCCGCGGCCTCCCGGTCTCCCCCCAGGGCGGAAGTCAGGCTTCCGATGCCACAGGCCAGGACGCTGTACCCGGGGAGGGCGGCAAACCGGTCCGCGATGGCCACCGTCTCCGGGTCCTCCAGCATGAGCATGAGGATGACGTCTCCCCCGGGGTTGGTGGGAGACCAGACGCCCACCCCGGCATTGGCCAGGAATCCGATGGCCATCTCCGCCTCTTCCAGCGAGCGGACGTGGGGGAGGACGATCCCGTCCGCACCCATGGCCAGGGCCGCCTCCATTCGGGCGCGGGTTCCCGCCTCCCCCCCATCGGCGATGGAGGGGATGCGAACGAGGAGGGTGGGGCGTTCCCCCGCTGGATGGGCGCGGACTCCGGCGGCGACGGCCTGCACCACCTCCGGATCGAACCCCCGTTCCTGATCCAGGAAGAAGAAGTCGTAGTGGGGGTTTGCCGCCAGCTCCCGCACCTCCTCTTCGCTCTGCACGGG
>JBJHBD010000013.1:0-35583 GCA_050485305.1 Gemmatimonadota bacterium | reverse complement strand
CGGTTCAGCGCCGTGATCCTCCGCCCCGGATCGGGCATGGCCCCTCGCAGGAGCTTGCGGGCCAGGAGGGGGACCAGGGTGAAGGCCATGGCCAGCGACGCCAGCATGGTGAAGGAGATGGAGGTCCCGAAGGCGCGGAACTGCACCCCCATCTGCGTTTCCGGCATGAAGAAGAGGGGGGCGAAGACGATGATGGTGGTGATCGTTCCCGAGACGATGGCCAGCCCCACCTCGTTGGCCCCGTCCACGGCGGCGGCGTCCGGGTCGCTCCCCATCTCCCGGTGTCGGAAGATGTTCTCCACCACCACCACCGCGTTGTCGATGAGCATACCCACGGCGAGCATCAGCCCCGAGAGGGTGATGATGTTCAGGCTCTCGCTCGCCATGTAAAGGATGGCGAAGGTGAAGATCACCGAGACGGGGATGGCCGCCGCCACGATGAGGGTGGGGGTGAGTCGGCGAAGGAAGACGAAGAGGACGATGACGGCGAGGAGCCCACCGAAAAACCCGGCGGAGGCGAGGAGCCGGAGCACCTCGAGGATCCCGTCGGACTGGTCCTGCCAGAGGCGGAACCCGACCCCTTCCAACCCTGGGCGGGAGGTGATCTCGTCCAGGGTGGCCCGTACCGCCCGCGAAACCTCCACGATGTTGGCGTCCGACTCCTTGTAGACCTGCACCTGCCGGGCATTCACCCCGTTCAGCCGGAAGAAGAAGTCCCGCTCCGGGAAGTCGTACGTCACCACCGCCACATCCCCGAGGCGGACCCCGGCGATGTTGAGAGGGAGGTTCGCGAACTCCTCGGCCCGCTGGATCTGCCCTTCGGCGCGCACGAGGAAGCGGGTCCCCTGAAGCTCGATGTCCCCGGCGCTGAAGTCCTGGTTCCCCCGGGAGAGCGCCCGGTTGATCTGGGCGATGGTGATCCCCGCCGAGCGCATCCGGTCCTGGTCCAGCTCGATGGTGAGCTCCCGCGACTCGAGCCCCGAAAAGTCCACCTGAGCCACGCCCGGAACCTGAAGGAGAGCCGGTTCGATGCGTCGCTCCACCAGCTCGGTGAGGCGGGCCGGGTCCCCATCCCAGGAGATGGCCCCCCGTAGTACCGGCTGCTCATCGGAAGAGAAGCGCCGCACATCCACCCGCTGCACGTCGGCGGGGAGCTCCCGCCGGAGGACTCCCACCCGCTCCCTCACCTCGAGGGCGGCCACATCCATGTTGGTTCCGGGACGGAATTCCAGCTCCACCCGCCCCCGGTTCTGGCTGGCGGTGGACCGGATCACATCCAGATTCCGCACCGTGCCCAACCCCTCCTCCAGGGGGCGGATGATCCGGCGTTCCACCTCCGCGGGAGACGCGTCCGGGTAGGGGACGGTCACCGTGAGGGTGGGTCGCTGGTACGACGGGAACATGTCCAGGTTGATGATTCCCAGCGAGATGAGGCCGAGAACCACCGCGCTGACCACCAGCATCCCGGTGGTGACCGGGCGAGATACGGAAAAGCGAGGAAGGGACATGATCCGATCAGCGTTCCATGGCGAGGGTCAGGCTCCGGCTCCTGCCGGAAGCTCCTGCGGTGTCCGGGAGGATGGGTCCCGGGGTGCGGCAGGCTCGCCGCCCCCCTCCTCCTCACCGGCAACCGCTCGGCTGCGCTCACCCCGGAGCTCCACCACCCGATAGAGGACGGGAACCACGAAGAGGGTGAGGAGGGTCGAGAGGAGGAGCCCCCCCACCACCGGGATGGCAAGGGGGACGCGGAGTTCGGCGCCCTCACCCGGAATGAGCGCCAGGGGGAGGAGGCCGAGAACGGTGGTCAGGGTGGACATGACGATGGGGCGGAGGCGGAGACGCCCCGCCTCCCGGAGCGCGTGATCCAGCGGGAGCCCATCCTCCCGGCGAAGGGTGTTGACGCAGTCCACGAAGACGATCCCGTTGTTCACCACGATCCCGGTGAGCATCACCATTCCGATGAGGGCCACCACCGAGATGGGGTTTCCGGTGAGCCAGAGCGCTCCGATGGCGCCGGGGAGCGCCAGGGGGACGGAGACCAGGATCACCGCCGGGAGGCGGAATGACTCGAACTGGCTCGCCAGTACCAGATACACGAGGAACACCGCGAGGAGGAGGGCGAGCTGCATGGAGCGAACCGAGTCCCGGAGGTCCCGGGACTGCCCGGCAACGGCGAGGGTGATCTCGTCGGCGACGGGGACACCCGCCAGCGCTCCCTCCACCCGGGCAATGGTGCCGGCCAGGTCCCGTCCGGAGGGTCGAGCTTCCACGAGCGCCACGCGGCTCCCACCCCGTCGGATGATCTCGGCGGGGCCGTCCTCGAAGCTGAGGGTGGCCACGGCGGAGAGGGGGAGGCTCTGCCCTCCCGGGATCTCCAGTCGAAGATCGCCGAGATTCTCCAGGCTGGCCCGCTGGTCGTCGCGGGCCCGCACGAGGACCACCAGGTCTCGATCCTGTTCGGTGAACTCGGTGGCCTCGGTCCCACGGACCCGCGCCCGCAACGCCTCGGCCGCGTCTCCCACGGTGAGCCCCACCCGAGCGAGACGCTCTCGATCGAAGCGGACCACCAGTTCGGGAGTTCCCATGCGACGTTCCTCATCCACTCCCGAGACGCCGGGAATGGTGGTGAGGAGGTCGCGAACCGAGGCGGCACTGCTGTTGAGCAGGCCCAGATCGTATCCCCGGACCTCCACTTCCAGCGGCGCGTTGGCGGTGAAGAGTCTGGGGCGGTCCACCCGAACCTGAAGGCCGGGGAGAACGTCCAACTGCCGTGCGAGGGCGGCGGCGATCTGATCCTCCTCGCGACCGATCCGGTCGAGGCGGACCAGGAGGGTGGCAGCATGGAGTTGCCGCTCTCCCGTCCGCCCCAGAGTTCCGGCTCCTCCGCGCACCCCCACCGAGGTGAAGACCTCCCGCACCGCCTCCTCCTGGAGGATGCGCGCCTCGGCCTGGCGGGCCAGCTCCTCCATCCGCGCGAGGCTGGTACCGGGGGAAGCCTCCAGCTCCACCACCAGCTCTCCCTGCCGAAGCTCGGGGATGAGTTCGAGCCCTACCTACGGGACGAGGACGACCCCCACTCCCAGCGCCACCGCCGCCGTCCCCAGGATGAGGAGGGGGCGCTTGAGGGCGCTCATGAGCGCCGACGGGTACCGGGCCTCCACCCATCCGTAGGTGGCGTCGAAGCTCCGGGCCACCGGTCGGAGGAGGCGGGTTCCGAGTCCGCCCCCCATGCGGGCGCCCTTCAGGACGGTTCCCGTACCCCGGGCCACCACCTCTCCCACCCGGTACGGGAGGGGGGCCGCTCCGGTGGCGGCCCGCGCCCCCTCACCCCGCCCGGCCAGCATGGGGATGAGGGTGAGCGCCACCACGAGGGCCGAGATGAGGGCGAAGGAGACGGTCCACGCCTGGTCGGCGAAGAGCTGACCCGCCACGCCGGCCACGAAGACGATGGGGAGGAAGACCGCTACGGTGGTGAAGGTGGAGGCGATCACCGCCTTCGCCACCCGCTCGGTCCCCGTTCGGGCCGCCTCTTCCGAATCCACACCCTTCTCCCGCTCCCTGGCGATGGACTCCAGCACCACGATGGCCGAGTCCACCAGCATCCCCACCCCCAGCGCCAGCCCCCCCAGAGACATGATGTTGAGGGAGATGTCTCGGGAGAACATGAGGATGAAGGTGGCCACCACCGAGATGGGGATCGCCGTGGCGATGATGAGGGTGGTGGGGAGGTGGCGAAGGAAGAGGAGGAGGACGAGCATGGCGATGATCCCGCCCAGGAGCGCCGCCTGCTGAACGTCCCCCACCGCCCGCCGAATGAAGGTGGCCTGGTCGCTCACCAAAACAACGGAGATCCCTGGGGGAAGGTCCCGCTCCAGCGTCTCCATCCGTTCCCGGATCGCCGTGGAAACCGCCACGATATTGGCGGTGGATTCCCGGAGGACCGCGATCTCCACCGCCTCGTTCCCGGTTACGGTGGAGATGGTTTCCCGTTCTTTCCCCTCTCGGCGGATGACCGCCACGTCGCCCAGGAGCACCGGCTCCCCCCCCGCCTGACCCACCACGACGCGAGCCATCTCGGTCGGATCGGTGAATTCGTTCACCGTCCGGACCACGTACTGAGCGTCTCCCTCCTCGAGAACCCCCCCTGCCAGGTTGATGTTCTCCGCCCGAAGGCGGTTCGCCACCTGCTGGAAGGGGATCCCGAGCCGGGCGAGGCGCTGCTCGTCCACCTCCACCAGGATCTCTTCCTGGAGCCCTCCGGTGACGCGGACGGCCGCCACTCCCTCCACCCCCTCCAGCCCCCGCCGGACCTGTTCCTCCGCCAGGAGTCGAAGCGCGATGAGATCCTGGCGCCCCTGCGGGGAGCGCGCATCCAGGGCACGCTCCGTCACGAGGGCCAGACGGATCACCGGCTCCGATGCCGGGTCGTAGCGGGCGATGGTGGGGCGTCCCGCCTGACCGGGGACGTTCAGGAGATCGAGGCGCTCCCGAAGATCGAGGGCGGCGAAGTCCATGTCCGTTCCCCACCGGAACTGGACGGTGACCTCCGAGCGACCGGGGCGGGATCGAGAGGTAACCTGCTGCACCCCCTGCACCACCGAGATCGCCTCCTCCACCGGACGGGAGAGGAGGGTCTCCACCTCTCGGGGACCCACTCCCGCGTACTCGGTTTCGATGGTGACGGTGGGGAAGGAGAGGTCGGGGAGTAAGTCCACCGGGAGGCGGGAGAAGGAGACCACCCCGAAGACCATCACCGCCAGGAAGGCCATGGAGACGGCCACCGGGCGGCGAATGGAGAAGTCGACGAGCTTCAACGTCCCGTCCCCCGCTCCACATTCTCCCCGTCCAGGTTCATGAGGAGAACGGTGACGTTGGGGCGGAGGTTGTCCTGCCCCACCACCACCACCGTGTCACCGGGCTCGACCCCACTGCGAATCTCCACCTGATCTCCCCGGGAGAATCCAAGCTGGACCTCCCGTTCGACAGCCACATCGCCGTTCAGGATGAAGACCCGAGGCACCGCCCCATCCACCAGAACGGCGGTACGAGGAAGGGTGATTCGATCTGCGAGAGTCTCCGTGACAATGTCCACATTCACGAACTGTCCCGGGCGGAGCGGGCTATCCACCCCCGACTCGACCACCACCGTCACCTGGACCGTCCCGCTCCCCGGATCCACCACGGGGCGAATCCGTTCCACCCGTCCGGTGACCACCCGGGAAACGCCCTCATCCACGATGACGCGGGCCTCCTGTCCCACAACGACCCGGGGAGCATCCCGCTCGGGGATGGCAAGCTGGGCCTCCAGACGATCCAGGTCGGCTACGGCGAAGACGGTAGTATTCGCCCCCACCTGGGAACCCCGATCCACGTAGCGATGGGTGACCACTCCCGAAATGGGGGAGCGAATCTGCGCGTTCCGGACCCGGAGTTCGGCCAGTTCGGCGTCGGCGCGGGCGACAGCCGAGTCGGAGATGAGCCGCTCCAACTCCTGGACGGAGAGGATGTCCTGGGCCGCGAGTGCCCGCCCCCGGGTGGCGGCGTCGGCGGCGGAGCGGGCTCGGGCGGCGGATTGCTGAGCCTGAAGGCGCCACTCCTCGTCGTCGAGCTGAGCAAGAAGATCCCCCTCGCGCACCCGATCCCCCTCTTCCACGGTAAGGCGGGCCACGACCCCACCCTGGCGGGGAACGACGTCGACCTGCTCCCGGGCACGGAGGTTCGTAGATCCCCGAAGGGTCACCTGGAGCGCTCCGGGACGAGCAATTCGGGCCGCCACCGGGATGGCGCGCCCCCCCGCCCCCATCGCTCCCATCCCGGGAGCGCCGCTCCCGGATCGAGCCACCGCCCCCTCCGCGGTCTCTCCCTCCGAACCACACCCGGCGAGGAGAGGGAGGAGAAGGAAGGCCCCAAGGGCGGTCACCCGCGAGAAGGATGTGCGGAACCCGAATGGAGGGTTCCCCCAACGCCCACGTATATCCATCATCACACTCGTTCTCTATCTGAGGAAAATGGGCGTCGGCCCAGGACGAATCTCCGGCGCACCATGCACTCCTTCGACACGCGAGCCCCGGAAAACGTTAGAATCCGGAGCCGGTCAGCGGTGTGCCGTCGACCCGGTAAAGGTCCACTCCGCCGAGACCCGCAGCCCGGGTCGAACACTCTCCGAATCCGCACCGGCCAGATGGGGGGCGATACGGAGGTGCAGGTTTGGAATGGGCGCCACACGTCCTTCTACCTCGATGGCGCGCCTGCGATCCGGGAACTCTTCGTAGAGGAGGTTGGTGGGTTCCCGCGAAGCGACCTCTCCGGTGACGGAGAGGGCGAGGCGTCCGCCTGGACTCCATCCGGACCAGCGGAGCGTCTGTCGTGCCCCATCCCCTCCCAGCGACGAAGCCAGGGGGTGCCCTCCGGTCGTGTGCGGCCCATAGACGTAGTGGAGGAACCAGATTCGTTCCCGCCGGGCACAGTCGCGACACCAGCGGGCCCGCGCCCCATAGGCGATGAACTCGTAGCGGAGGACCGCCTCCCACCCCGCCAGCTCGTGGGCCAGGAGCACCCCGCCCAGGAAGCCGGGGCTGTCCCGGATCGCCCCCTCCGAATCGTTGATGGCCCAGGAGGCGTAGGCGGAGGTGGGCCCGAGGGGGGTGGGCACCCGCACCTTCAGGAAGAACTCGGCGTGCTGGTCCTCGAACTCCCCGACATCGGTGGAATGGCGACCGAGGATCATCCGCCAGACCCGCTCCGCGGTGACCTCCGGCATCCCCTCCCCCCCGAAGACCACCGTCCGGTTTGCGCCGAGGCGGATCCAGGTGGCAGGATCCAGGGTGACGGAGAGCACGCCGTAGTAGGGGTCGGCCACCACCCCGACCTCGGGGAGGCGCCCCACCGAGAGGTTCCCCTGCCAGAGCCCGAGGTGACGCAAGGGGCCGGGGAGGCGAGCCGGGGAGGCGGTGCCCACCCCCATCCCATCGAAGAACTGAACCCCGGAGAGGAGGAGGGCATCCGACCCCGGTCCCAGCCGCATCCGCCCCCGCCCTCCCCAGAAGACCGCTCCCCCCGCGCCCACCGAGATCCGGGCCTCCTGAAGTGTCCCCGGCACATCGGGACCACCTGCCACCACCTGGCCCTGGACCCCCCAGCGGGTGCCCGGCGCCACGAAGCCCGCCACCCCGGCGAAGGCGCCCGACCCCACGGGGAGGAGTTCGTCCCCCCAACGCCCACCCCCCGTCACCTCCAGGAAAAAGGGAGGCGCCGACCCCACCGTCATCCCCGACCCCGGGGGAAGGGATCGGGTGTCCACGTCGTCCAGGGTGTGGCGAAGGAGAAGGCCTACCTCCCACCCGTCCACGAAGCGCCCCCTCCGAAGGGCGTCCGCCTCGAGCCACTCGCCGATCTCCGGAGCGGTACCCAGGAAGAGGGGCGCCCCGACCCGGGAGGGGGCTTCGGATGGCTGCGCCGCCGCCGGAAGCGAGAAGAGGACGGTCCCCGCCAGAGCGAGGGCCGCCCACACCCACGTCCGGGAGGTGCGCAGCTCGATCATGGAATCAACTGGCCATGGGGAACGGGGTTCGGCAAGGGGAAGACCGCCCGTTCTCCCCGGCTCCGGCCTTTTCACCCATCCTCGAGCACCCCATATCTTTCTCCCATGGAACCTCGCCTCGTCCTCGTGGACTTCGACGACACCCTGGTGGACACCGGCCCCCAGTTCAGCCGTCGTCGCGCCGCCCTCTTTGATGCTCTGGTATCGGAAGGTTTCGAGCGAAGTGAAGTGGAGCGGGTCCACCACCAGGTGGTGGAGATGGAGCTCATCCCCCTCATGGGATTTGGCCCCTTTCGCCTCGCCCCCTCCTTTCGGGACACCTATCTGCGCCTCTCGGCGGAAACCGGGAGGGAGGTCGACCCGAGCACCTGCCGCAGGATGGAATCGCTGGCGGATGGGATCGAAGGCCCTCCCCCCCTCCTCCCCGGCGCCATCCAGGCTCTTCGCCGCCTCGCCGCCGCCTTCCCCACCATTCTCTACACCCAGTCCGGGTTCCCCGACTACCAGCTCTCCTGTGTCCGGGCCGCGGGGGTGGAGGCGGTGCTGGGCCTCCCGCGAATCCGGATCACCCCGCGGAAGACCCGGGAGGCATTCGAGCGGACGGCCCGGGACTTTGGCGTGGTGCGCCTCCACGATGCCCTCATGGTGGGGAACAGCGTTCGCTCGGACGTGAACCCCGCTCTGGAGGCGGGTGCCCGAGCCATCTGGATCCAGGGGGGAGAGACCTGGCACCACGATATGGCCGACCCCCTGGATCCGGAGGTGCCCCGTGCTCCGAGCTTCGCCCATGCGGTGACCTCGCTCCTCCAATCGATGTGACGAAGAAGACACCCCTTTCCGAGAGCTTCTTCCGCCCCTTATCGTTCCCCGTTCCCTCGGGCCCCGAACCCTCCCCGAACCCCGGAGTGGAATCCCATGGAGGTGGCAGTCCTGAAGGAGGTTCACCCCGGCGAGCGTCGAGTCGCCCTGGCCCCATCCTCCCTCGATGCGCTGGCGAAGGGAGGGATCCGGGTTCGTGTGGAGGCCGGAGCGGGAGAGGGTGCGGGGTGGAGCGACGCGGACTACCGGGGCGCAGGCGCCCGGGTGGAATCCGACCTCTCCACCCTCCTGGAGGGTGTGGGGGCGACGGTCAAGGTCCGCCCCCCGTACACCGGGGCACCGGACGCCCCCCGGGACGAGGTGGCGCTCCTCCCGGAGGGTGTCCCGGTGATCTCCTTCCTCTCTCCCGGTGAGCCGAACGATCTCCTGGAACGTCTGGCCGCACGCTCCATCCCGGGGCTGGCGTTGGAGCGGATCCCCCGAACCACCCGAGCCCAGCGGATGGACGCCCTCTCGTCCCAGGCCTCCGCGGCCGGGTACCAGGCCGTTCTCAGGGCCGCCGGACACCTCCCGCGCTTCTTCCCCATGCTCACCACCGCCGCCGGGACCATTCCGCCGGCTCGGGTCCTGGTCCTGGGCGCCGGAGTGGCGGGGCTCCAGGCCATCGCCACCGCGCGCCGACTGGGCGCCGTCGTGGCGGGGTACGACGTGCGGGCCGCCGCCGCCGAACAGGTGCGAAGCCTTGGGGCCACCTTCGTGGAGGCCGAACTCCCCGGAGAGGCGGAGGGAGCGGGAGGGTATGCCCGAGCCCTCTCATCGGACGAGCGGGAGGCACAGCTCCATCTTCTCACGGAGCACGTCCCGCGGGCCGACGTGGTGATCTCCACCGCGCAGATCCCGGGGAAACCGGCGCCCGTCCTCATTACCCGCGCCATGGTGGAGGCCATGCGCCCCGGCGCGGTGGTCGTGGACCTGGCGGCGGAGACGGGGGGGAACTGCGAACTCTCCCGCCCCGACGAGGAGGTGCGGGAGGGAGGCGTCACCATCCTGGCGCCCACCAACCTCCCCTCGGAGGTGGCGCAGCACGCCAGTGAGATGCTGGGGAGGAATCTGACGGCACTCCTCCTCCACTGTGTCAGGGAAGGAGCCATGACGCTGGATCTCCAGGACGACATCGTGAACGCGATACTGGTGACGGCATCGGGCCGGATCCGTACCGCCGAGGATCGGGAGGCGCACCGTGGGTGAGTGGATTCTCGGGATCTACGTCTTCGTGCTGGCCATGCTCATCGGGTTCGAGGTCATCACCAAGGTGCCTCCCACCCTCCACACCCCCCTCATGTCGGGGGCCAACGCCATTTCCGGAATCTCCCTCATCGGCGCCATCCTGGTGGCCGGATCGGGGGAGGGACGCCTCGCCGCCATCCTGGGAGGCGCCGCCGTCGTCCTCGCCACCATCAACGTGGTGGGCGGGTTCCTCGTCACCGATCGCATGCTCCGCATGTTCCGGAAGGATTGACGGCCATGCCACCCTTCCTCACCGATCTGGTCTACGTCCTGTCGGCGGTCCTCTTCGTCTTCGGGCTCAAGAAGCTCGGCTCCCCCGCCACCGCCCGTACCGGAAATGCCTACGCCGCCACCGCCATGCTCCTGGCGGTGGTCGTCACCCTTCTGGATCGGAGCCTCATCGACTGGACCACTCTGGTGGCGGCCCTCATTCTGGGAACGCTCATCGGGACGATCCTGGCGCGTACCGTCCAGATGACCGCCATGCCGCAGCTCGTGGGGGTCTTCAACGGATTTGGCGGCGGGGCGTCCGGGCTGGTGGCGCTGGCCGAACTCCTCCGGGAGGGGTCGGGGGGAGTCGGAGGGGTCGCCGCCGGCACCTCGGCCTCCATCGGGGTCCTGGTGGGAACCGTCACCTTTTCGGGAAGCTTCATCGCCTTCGGGAAACTCCAGGGTTTCATCACCGGGAGCCCGGTCACCTTCCCCTTCCAGAAGACGGTGAACGCCCTCCTCTTCGCCGCCATCCTGGGGGTAGCGGGATGGGTGGCGGTGGGTCATCACGACCCCATGATCCTCCTGGTCCTCGTGGGGCTCGCCCTCCTCCTGGGGGTGCTCCTCGTCATCCCCATCGGGGGGGCCGACATGCCGGTGGTGGTGTCGCTCCTCAACTCCTATTCGGGGCTCGCCGCCTCGGCAGCGGGATTTGTCCTCGGAAACCCCATCCTCATCCTGGCGGGGGCGCTGGTGGGCGCGGCGGGGCTCATCCTCACCTCCCTCATGTGCCGGGCCATGAACCGGTCGCTGGCCAATGTGGCCTTCGGGGCCTTCGGCGCTGTGGCGTCGAGCCCCTCCGGTTCGGGGGATGAGAAGCCGGTGCGCCGCACGAACCCGGAAGAGGCCGCCCTCCTCCTGGCCTACGCCTCGTCGGTGGTCATCGTCCCCGGGTACGGGCTGGCGGTGGCGCAGGCGCAGCACGAGACGAAGAAGCTCACCGACCTCCTGCGAAAGCGGGGGGTGAAGGTGAGCTTCGCCATCCACCCGGTGGCGGGGCGGATGCCGGGGCACATGAACGTACTCCTGGCCGAGGCGGACGTCCCCTACGACCTTCTCCTGGACATGGACGACGTGAATCCGGAGTTCCCGCGCACCGACGTGGCCGTCATCGTGGGGGCAAACGACGTGGTGAACCCGCTGGCCCGGGATGAGAGCTCGGTCATCGCCGGAATGCCCATCCTGGATGTGGACCGGGCTCGGAGCGTCATCGTCATCAAGCGGAGCCTGAGCCCGGGGTTTGCCGGGATCGACAACCCCCTCTTCTACCTGGACCGGACCCTCATGCTCTTCATGGACGCGAAGGAGGCGCTCTCGGAGCTGGCGAAGGAGGTGAAGGAGGTGTGAGCGGCCACCCCCCTCCCACCCTCCGTACGGCGCAACTCCTGGCTGCGGCCATCGCCTTCGGGCTCATTACCGTGGTGGGAGTCCTCTCCTTCCTCTTCACCCCCTGGGATCCGGCCACGGGGATCGAACCGGTGCTGGATCCTGCGCTGGGGCTTCCCCTCGCCGCCCTCCCCCTCCTCTTCGTGGTTGTGGCGCCCCGCCTCATCCGGAGGGTGCTGGGCCCCAAACCGGACAACCGCCCCAGCGAGTGGGTCGAGCGCCTTCAGCGGGAGGTCATCATCACCTTCACCATCCTGGAGGGGAGCGGGATCGCCATGGTGATCCTCACCTTCCTGAGCGGACGGGGAGTCCTGGGGATCGGCCTCGCCCTCCTCGCCCTTCTCCAGATGGCGCTCAACTTCCCCACCACGGAACGGGTGCGCGCCCGGGTGGACGCGCTGGCGTTGGAGCGCTGATCGCCGCGTCCGCTCCCGGCAGAGAGTCAGGGACTCTGCCGTTCGGCCGCCTCCCGGAGGAGCTCCCAGCTCCGGGCAAGGTGCTCCCGGGTGGTGCGCAGATTCCCGATGGAGAGGCGCAGCGTGATCCGTCCCCTGAGTCGGGTATGGGAGAGGAAAACCTCTCCGGTGGCGTTCACCTCCTCCATGATGGCCATGGTCCGCCGGTCCTGCTCCTCCGGATCCACCCCGGTGGGGGCATACCGGAAGACCACGGTGGAGAAGGGCACGGGAGCCATCCGCTCCCAGTCGGGGTGAGTGTCCACATCAAGGGCAAAGGCGTGGGCCAGCCGCACATGTTCGCGGATCCGCTCCCGGATCCCCTCCGCCCCGAAGTAGCGGAGGACAAACCAGAGCTTGAGGGCCCGGAAGCGCCGTCCGAGCGCCACCCCGTAGTCCATGAGGTTGGTGGTGACGTTCTGCTCGGGGGTCGTGAGGTACTCGGGGACGAGGGAAAAGGCGGCCTTCACCACCTCCGGGTGCCGCATGTACAGGACGGAGCAGTCCACCGGGGTGAAGAGCCACTTGTGCGGGTTGAAGACGATGGAGTCGGCCTCGTCCCACCCGTCGAAGTGGACCCGCATCTCAGGGACCATGGCGGAAGCGCCGGCGTAGGCTGCATCCACATGGAGCCACAGCCCGAACTCCCGGGCGATGGCGGCGATCTCCCGCACCGGGTCTGGGGAGCTGGTGGAGGTGGTCCCCACCGTGGCTACCACCGCCACCGGACGGATCCCCGCGGCCAGATCGGTCTCGATGGCCTTCCGGAGCGCTTCCGGACGCATCCGGAAGTCGTCGTCGGCCTCCACCTGAACGAGTCCTCCCTGACCAAACCCCAGGGTGATGACCGCCTTTTCGATGGAGGAGTGCGCCTCCACCGAGGCGTAGATCCGCCCCCTCGGCGCCCCGAAGAGCCCATCCGTCCGAACCTCCGGATAGGCGCGGTGCCGGGCGGCGGCGAGCGCCACCAGCGACGAGCTGGAGGCGGTGTCCTGAATCACCCCCCGGAAGACCTCCGGAAGCCCCATGAGCTCCCGGATCCACCCCAGGACGTGCTCCTCCAGTTCGGTTCCCGCCGGTGAACTCCGCCACACCATGGCATTCACATTCACCGCCGCCGAGAGCATCTCGCCCAGGATCCCGGGCCCCGAGCCGGTGACGGCGAAGTAGCCGTGGAAGGAGGGGTGGTTCCAGTGGGTTATCCCCGGGAGGATGATCTCCCGGAAGTCCCGGAAGATGGTGTCGAAGGACTCCCCTTCCTCCGGCGCCCGAGGGGGGAGCCGATCCTTCACCCCCCCGGGGCGGATGGGAGCCAGAACGGGATACTCCCCCACCTCGTCCAGATATTGGGCGATCCAGTCCGAGGCCTGGTGGGCACGAAGCCGGAACTCCTCGGGGGGCATGTCTCCGCCCGGAGCGGACGGGGGTGCGGAACTCGCCGAAGATGGGATCGGGTGAAGGGTGGCGTCGGTGAGCATGGGATCTATGGGTGGTTCGACCGGGGCGGCCCCGGATCGCCGGATGGCGGTTCGGTGGTGGAGAGGTGGATCAGGCGGGACGACCCGAGGGGCGAGGTGACCGGACTTCCATCACCTCCGCGAGGTCGCGGGCGAGGAGGGCAATCTGCTCGCGAATCTCCGACTCCACCTGCTCAGTGGGTTCTTCGGTCACCCCTCCCCCATGGAAGAGGTTGAAGAAGAGGGAGTCGGTGTGGCCGATGGAGGCGTAGGTGACTCCGGTGTCCACGAACCGGTTGAGCTGGAGCAGCTCGCGGATCCCCAGCTCGCGCTCTCCCTCCCCCGGGGGGGCATCATGAAGGAATCGAAAGAGGACCTCCCGCAGGAGCTGGAACTCCTCCACCGCCTCCCCCGCCGCCAGCCCCCGAATGGCTCCCAGATTCCCGTAGACCTCAGCAGCCTGCTGGAAAATGGGCTCCACCTGTTCCCGGTACCCCGTCATCCCCGGAGGGAGGAAGTCGACGAGGAGCCGGAGGAAGGCGCGCACCAGTCCGTCGTAGGGGCGCTCCTCCCGGATCCCGGTGGCGCGGAGTTCCAGAAACCACCGCTCCGCGATGGCGTCGGCCCGCTCTTCCAGCCAGCAGGCGAGCTCCTCGGGCGTGACCGTTCGAACGGCGGCCACCGTGGAGAGGGCCTCACCGTCGTCGGGCTGGAGGGTAGGAATTGAGCTTTGGGAGTGACTCATGGAACCGGAGCAGGAGTCCCTTCGAGGACGGGAGTCCTCAGCAGAGAAAAGGTAGCGTCATCCCCCTGAAGGGGCACCCCCCTCCCCTCCCCTCCACACCGGAACTCGCACCACCAGCACCGTCCCCTCCCCCTTTGCGCTCCGCGCTCCCACCGTCCCCCCCCACGACTCCACCAGCCGTCGGACAATGGCCAACCCCAGCCCGGTCCCCCCCGATCGGGTGGAGAAGTGGGGTTCGAAGATCCGCGATATGAGTTCCGCAGGAATCCCAGGGCCTTTGTCCCGGACCCGCAACTCCACCTCGTCGCCTGAGGCGCTCAACTCCCCCTCCACCACTACACGCCCCCCGGTAGGCTGCGCACTTCGAGCGTTCTCCAGGAGGTTGATGAGCACCTCCTTCAACTCTCCCTCCCGGGTGGCCACCGGGGGGAGATCGGGGGCCATGGCCGTGGAGAACCCCACCGGCCCCTCCGCCGCCTGGTAGAGATCCAGGACTTCATCGACGATTCGGCCCACCTCCACCGGTTCAAGGGGCGCCGGTCCCAGCGGGGAGGGGGCGGCGTACCTGGAGAAGGAGGTGGCGATGGCGGCCAGCCGGTCGATCTCCCGAACGATGGCGTCAACATTTCGGTTGAGGATCTCGTCGAAGTCGGGTCTCCGATCCTCCCAGGCTCTCCGGACGTGCTGGATCCCCAGGCGGATGGGTGTAAGGGGATTCTTCACCTCGTGGGCCACCTGCTGCGCCATCTCACCCCACGCCAGGATCCGCTCGGACCGGAGTTCGTCGGTGACGTCCTCGAGGGTGAGAACGGCTCCCCCACGGCGGCTCTTCCCCACGATTCGGCGAGCGCGCACCCGGATTCTCCGCTGACCGCCTGTCACCTCCGTCCCTCCCTGGCCCAGCCCATCGCGGAAGAAGCCTGCCACCCAGGTCACGACATTCTCCGCCACCGGATCCGAGAGGTCGGCTCCGACGAGCGGGTGGCCCCGGCGCAGCTCCCCGCCCAGGAGCTCCGCGGCGCGGGGATTGGCGAGGGTGACCCGCCCATGGCGATCGAGAGCCACCACCCCGATGGCCACCTCCTCCACGATGGCTCGAGTCCGGCGGGAACTCCGCAGGAGTGCGCGCCGAGTCTGGGCCAGGCGGTTCACCATCCGGTTGAACGCCCCGAACACCGAGCCAAACTCATCCCTCCGATCTTCGGGAAGCTGCACCCCCATGTTCCCCGCCCCCACTCGCTCGGAGGCGATCTGGAGGGTCTGGATAGGGAGGGTGAGCGCTCGTCCCACCAGGAGGGAGAGAAGGACGGACAGGGCCCCGCCCAGGAGGACGGCAAACCCGATGAGATCGGCCACATCACCCTGGCGGAGCGCCGTGGCTCCTGCCTGGAGGGGAGCGGGGGTGGCCAGCACCTGTTCGCTGGAGATCCGGCGGTACGCCATGACGTACTCCCATCCCCCGAGCGCGGCGATGGTCGTGGTCATGACCTCCTCTCCCCGGGCCATTTCGGCATGGATCTCGGGGGGGAGCCACCCTTCGTAGAGCCCCAGCCCCAGGAGCTCGCGGGTAGAGCCCGAGATCAGTTCCCCGTTTTCGAAGAGGAGGAGATCGGATCCCACCCGGGTGGCGAGCTGATCCATCTGTCCCGCTACATCGGGGAACCATGCCGCGGCATCGTCCACCGCACGCCGGGCCAGCACCTCCGCGGTCCGCACCGAAGCCCCGGCCAGGGTGCGATACGCCAGCGTCCCGAAGAGGAGGGAGGGGACGAGGAAGAAGGCGAAAAGGGTGAGCGTCACCCGCCCCCGGAAGGAGGACAGGGCGCCCAGGACCTTCCCACCTCCCCCCGGAACCCCCGAACCCATACACCCGCCCAAACCCCAGAGAGAGCCCAAGAGGGGCAGGGAGAGAAAGAGGAGGATGGTTCCCCGGGCCAGGAGAAGGGGAAATCCCGGAAGCTCCAGATGATAATGAGCATGGTACAGTTCGTCCGGGTAGACGAGGTAGACCTCCCCCTGCCAGCCGTCCCGTGACCGCACCCACTCCACCTCCCCGGTGGCGCCCGGAAGCTCCCCTGGGAGGAGAGGGATGAGGACGAGGGGATCAGGATCCCCCCGGGCAGGGGCGAAGAGGGGCCCCAGGGGGGACTCGCCGGAGAGCCGCCGCCGCGGGGGAATCACGAAGGTGACGATCTCGCCCCGTGGGAGGAGCGCCGCCGCCATATAGTGGGTGTCGGCCAGATCCAGGCGCCGGAGGAGGATCTCGTCGCCGGTACGTACATCGGCCAGAAAGGTGGGAGGGACCTCGGGGCGAGAATCGGCGACCCCGATGCGCAGCTCTTCCCGGGGCACTCCGTCGGCTCCCCAGAGGGTGATCCAGAGAGGGACCCCCTCCAGGGCGAGTCCGCTCGCCGTCCAGCTCCCGTAGAGCACCTCCACCGGGTCCACCCCTTCCACCGCGAGGCGACGCCCCTCTTCCCCCCCACGAAGGAGGAGAAATTCAAGGAAGGGGTCGGGACGGGTCCCCAGCCGTTCGATGCGGTCCTCGGCGAAGGTCACCCGCGCCTCCAACCGCTCGTTCCACCCCCAGGAGAGGGTCAGTGTGGTGGCCAGCGCCGCCACACTCCCCCACCGGAGCGCCCCGGCCCGCCACCCCGACCCCGCCGGAAGTCCAAGAAGGAGGAGGGTGAAGGGGAGGACCCAGACCACCCCCGTCGTCCACGAGATCCCCAGATTCCGATCGCCGGCCACCGCCCACCCCGCGGCGAGGAGTCCGGCGAGGGCGAGAGCGAGGGCGAGGATGAGCGGTCGCCCCTCCTCCCGGCGCCCTTCGTCCCGGCTCAGGAGAAGGGAGAGCCAGAGGAGGAGGATGGTGGCTCCGCTCCCGGCGATCTGGAAGAGAACCCATCCCCCCTCGGGTCCCGCCCGGAACCCGGCCGGAGCGCCGGAAGCAAAGAGCCGGAGGAGGAGGACGGAGGTCACCACCCCCAGCGCACCGGCCACCGGGATGGGGAGGAGGGGCCGCCGCCCCGGACTCAGGAGCCCCGCCCCCAGGCTCCCCGCACCGGCGATGGCGAGAATCTGTCCCAGCGTCAGAGGGATGGGCCCGGGGAGGAGGAAGCTGGCCGGAGAAACCACCGGCCCGAGCCCCACGAGGCGCCCTACCGGAACGGCGAGGAGGAGAGCAAGAAGGGCCCCCGCGCCGATGGGTGGGGCCCAACGGAGCCCCCTCCCGCCGAGCATGGCGGCCAGCCACCCTCCGGCCACGAGGAGGAGGAGCCAGCGAGACCACGCGGTGAGGACGCGAGCACGGGCCTCCCCTTCGGAAGCCGGGGTGATGGAGACGCTCAGGAGGGTTTCATCGTCCCACCGGAGATCCCATACGCTCTCCCCGGCCAGGCGATCCGCCCTGGCGATGCGGATCCGCGCCCCCGTGGCGGCCTCGAACCGCTGTGTGAAGGAGATGGGGCGAGTCTCCAGCGCCACGGGGAGATCAGCGCGGAGGAGGGAGATGGCCACCGCCGTTCCTCCCCCGTCGGGGAGCGGTTCGGTGACGTAGAGGTAGCCGAAGAGCGCCCCCTCCCGGTAGAGGTAGCGGGAGGTACCGAACCGCACGTCTTCGGGGACGGGGCCCTGATGAACGCCGGTCCACCCCAGGAGGCGGCCGGAGGGGCTGAAGAGGGCGAGGGCGTCGATCCCATCCCCCATGAGATGATCCGGAATCCGGTTCCCCCGGGGGAGCCCGGTGCGGGCCCACAGGAGGGAGAGGGAGTCCAGCGCCGCCTCGCCGGAATCCAGGAGACCGTCCAGGGCACCGGCAAGTCGGTCCTGCGTGTCCTCTTCCCAGATCTGTGCTCGGACCGGCCACTCCCGGGCAAGGGAGCCGAGGTGGCGCTCCGCCACGAAGATGGAGAGGACGGCGAGGAGGACGAGGACACCGCTCCACCCCCACACCCGCCTCCGGTCCATGGACTGGTCCATGGAGAGGAGGAGGGCGAGAGCGCCTCCCACCCCAGCCACCGCCCCCCACCAGGGAGAGGGGAGGGCGATCCAACCGCCGACGGCCAGGACGGAGCCGTGGAGTAGGCAGAAGGGGATCTCTCCCCCTCCTCTCCCCGGATTTGCGCCCCTCGATGATTCGAGGGAACTTTCCGTCATCCCTGACTCCGGTCCTGAGTTGCCTCTTCTCCCGGGGGCGCGGTGCCACCGGAAGAGGTCGGAGTGGAAGATGCCCGCCACGGGCCCCCGGGGACAGGGGACCACCGCTTCCCACTCCCGGGTAGTACTATCGGCAGTATGACTCCTTTCGCCACCACGTCCACCTCCCTTCCGGCCTTGCGTTCCATGCGACGACCTCTCGCTCTACTCGCCCTCCTCACCATCGGGTCCATCTCCCCCAACGTCGGCGCAGCCCAGTCGGTGGCGGTGGATGAGGGGGTGTTCCGGATCTTGGTGGATGGGACTGCCGCAGGTACCGAGACCTTTGCCATCCGGAGGAGCGGTTCCGGTGCGGATGCCCAGATCATCGCCTCCGCCGAAATCCAGATGCAGGTCCCCTCGGGTCGGGTAGACCTCCGACCGGCCCTTCAGGCCTCCGGAGGGGAGATGGCGGTTTCGGCCTACCAGATCAAGGTGTCGGGTGATCGGCAGGAGGAGATCTACGTGACCCTGGGTGAGCGCCGATTCCTCACCAAGATCCTGTCGGAGCGAGGGGAACAGGAGCGGGAGTACCGGGCCAGTCCGGGAACCCTCCTCCTGGATACCGGGGTGGCCCACCAGTACTACTTCATCAGCCAGCGCCTCCCCTCCGGATCGGGCTCCGTCCCCGTCATCGTTCCCCGGGAGGGGAGGCAGTTCGAGATGCGGGTGACGCTGGTAGGGGAGACATCGGTCCAGGTGGGAGGAGCCGCGCTCCCGGCCCGCCACCTTCGCCTCGAGGGGAACCAGGAGGTCCGGGAGCTCTGGGTCGATGCCCAGGGTCGAGTCCTTCGGCTGGAGCACCCCGCTTCCGGCTATGTGGCGGTGCGGGAGGCGGCCCCGTAATCATGGGTTGAAGAATTCCGGACCCTTCTTCCGTAGGGTGGGAGGATTCGCAGTCTCACTCCCCACCCCACGGCTGGGAACGCCATGACCCGCTCGCGGAAAATCCTTCTCGGCATCGCCGTTCTCCTTCTCCTCGGAATCGCCACCGCCACCGCACTCTCCCGCAACGCGGATCGGGGTGTCCCGGTACGCGTGGAGACGGTGGACACGCGCAACCTGGTCTCCACCATCACGGCCACCGGCAAGGTGCGGGCCCGCCTTGAGGTGAACATCTCATCCGACGTTCAGGGGCGCGTCATCGAACTCAATGTGGACGAGGGAGACGAGGTTCGCCGTGGCGACATCCTCCTTCGCATCGACCCCACGCAGTTCCAGGCGGCGCTGGCCCGTGCTCGCGCGCTCCTGGCCCAGTCGGAGGCGCAGGCCACCCAGCAGCGCGCCAACGGGGTGCAGGCCGACCGGGAGTTGGAGCGGGTCCGCTCGCTGAGGATGCGGGACTCCACCCTCGTGAGCGCTCAGACACTGGAAGAGACCGAGACCCGCGCCGCCGTCCAGGTGGCGCTCCTGGAAGCCGCGATTCAGGGGGTTGAGCAGGCTCGCGCCGGGGTGGAGGAGGCCGAGGACCGACTCGCCAAGACCACCCTCCGGTCCCCCATCGATGGCCGGGTCACCCGCCGGAACATCCAGGAAGGGGAGACGGTGGTGGTGGGAACCATGAACAACCCCGGCTCCCTCCTCCTCACCGTCTCCGACCTGGGCGAGGTGGAGGCGGTCCTTTCGGTGGACGAAACCGATGTCCCGCAGGTCTCCCTCGGGGATTCCGCAGTGGTGGAGCTGGACGCCTTCCCCGGGCGCACCTTCGCCGGGCGGGTCACGAAGATCGGAAACTCCGCCATCCGCCCTCCGGGGCAGCCCGCAGCCGCACAGAGTTCGGTGGATTTCGAGGTCATCCTCACCCTCCTCGATCCTCCGGAGGCACTCCGCCCCGACCTTTCGGCCACCGCCGACATCATTGTCGAATCGCGATCGGGTACCCTCGCCGTTCCCATCATCGCCGTGACGGTCCGCGATGAGGATCAGGAGGGTTCCCAGGGCTCCCGGGCCGGAAATGGGGAGGAACGCCCCCGGGGAGTCATCGCCCGAAGCGAAGGCCCCCGCCGTGTGGAGGGAGTCTTCCTCTTCCAGGGAGGGACCGCGGTGTGGCGCCCCGTCGAGCTCGGCATCACCGGACGGGAGTACTTCGAGGTTCTATCCGGACTCGCGGTGGGCGACTCGGTGATCAGCGGGCCATATCAGGCCATCCGCGACCTCACCGACGGGGCCGCCGTCCGGCTTCGCGACGCCACCACGGGCAACTGACCCCGCCGCCGGAGACGCTTCCGTGCAATTCCGAGAGGGAGTCCGACTCGCCCTGCTCCAGATCCGCCAGGAGAAGCTGAAGAGCTCCTTCTCCCTTCTGGGTGTCATCATTGGCGTCATGTTCCTGGTGGTGGTGGTGAGTGTGGTGGAGGGGATGGACCGATACATCACCGAAGACTTCGCCAAGGAGGTCTACGGGATCAACACGGTTCAGGTGCGCCGTTTCCCCAGCGTTCAGGTGTCCGCTTCCGGTGCGGAGTTCCGGGAGTGGCTTCGCCGCCCCCGTCCCACCCTCGCGGAAGCCGACGCCATCCGGGAATCCCTTTCCGTCCCGGCTCGGGTGGGAGTGGAGTCCACTCGTTCGGGAGAGATCCGTACCCGCCAGGGCCGGCGGGTGGAGCGGGTTCAGATCGGCGCCATCTCCGAGGAAGTCCTCCAGATCCGGAATCTCCAGGTGGAGGAGGGGCGCCCCTTCTCCGCCCAGGAAGCGGCCCGGGGAATCCCCGTGGTGGTTCTCGGCATTTCGGTGGCCGACGCCCTCTTCCCCGACGGGAATGCACTGGAGGAGGAGATCCGGATCCAGGGATTCCCGTACCGGGTGGTGGGGGTTCTCGAACCCCAGGGCTCCCTTCTGGGGATCTCGCTGGACAATCGGGCCCTCATCCCGGTGGCCTCCCGCGCCGGTCGGATCTACGGAAGGGGAGAGGTGGGAGGGATCATCATTCAGGCGGTGGACCCGTCGGACCTCTCCACGGTGGTGGTGGAAACCGAAGCGGCCCTCCGCGTCCTCCGCCGCCTCCGTCCGGACGAGCCGAGCAACTTCCACCTGGACACCGCCGACAGCTCCCTCGCCTTCTGGGACCGGATCGCCACCATCATGCTGATCGCCCTCCCTGGGCTGGTGGGTATCTCCCTGGTGGTGGGGGGAATCGTCATCATGAACATCATGCTCGTCTCCGTCATGGAGCGGACCCGGGAGATCGGAGTTCGGAAGGCGCTCGGGGCTCGCCGGGGTGACATCGTGGGTCAGTTCCTCGTGGAATCGGCCACCCTCTCGGCGGCAGGCGCGGTCGTGGGGATCGCCATCGGACTTGCCCTCACCACCCTGGTGCGAACCTTCACCCCCCTCCCCACCACCCTCTCCCCGGGGTGGATGGCGCTGGGGGTGGCGCTGGGGGTCACCGTGGGAATCTTCGCCGGCGTATATCCCGCGCTCCGCGCCTCCGCCCTCGATCCCGTGGACGCGCTCCGATATGAGTAGGGTTTCCGTATCCGACATTCCCATCATCCGCTTCTTCTTTGGAGCGGTGGAGGGGGTGCGTATCGCCTTCGAGTCCATGCGGGCCTCTCCCTTCCGCTCTTCCCTCACGGTGATGGGAGTGGGGATCGGGGTGAGCGTGGTGGTCCTCATCGCCGCGCTCATCACCGGGATCCGGAGTTCGGTGGCCGAAGGGATCGAGGCCGCGGGCCCTACCACCATGTTCGTGTCCCGCTTCGACCTCTCGGACATCCAACTGGTGGGGGATGGTTCGGCTCCCGCATGGCTCTCCCGCCCTCCCGTCCGGGCCACCGAGGCGGCTCGGGTCGCCGAAATCCCCGGAGTACGTGCCGCGGTCATGAGCTACGGGCTTCAGGACCCAGGGGGAGAGGGAGGGATCACCATCGAGTTCGAGGGCACCCGGATCACGGGCGTCACCGGCGCGGCCGAGTCCGACAGGTGGGCGGACTATCGGGACATCACCTGGTCGAGTGGTCGCAACTTCCTCCCGGTGGAGGTGGCGGAGGCGCGGAACGTCATCGTCATCTCCGATCGCCTCGCACGGGATCTTTTCGGGACCAGGGAACCCATCGGTGCCCGGATCCGTGTGAGCGCCGGGGCGGCGAATCCCCTCCCCTTCACCGTCATCGGGGTGGTGGACCCGGGGGACAACATCTTCGCCGAAAGTGTGGCGCACATCGGAATCATCCCGTACACCACCGGGCTCCGCCGATTCAAGCTCAGCGAGGAGATGGGGCAGATGGTGGTGGTCCCGGACCCGGCGTGGGACCATGAGCGGGTCGAAGACGCCGTGGTGGGGCTCATGCGAACCATGCGCGGGCTTGCTCCCGGCGAGGAGAACGACTTCTCCATCCTCCGGTCGACCCAGCTCATGGAGCTCTTCGACCGCTTCACCGGAGTCTTCTTCATCATCATGCTGGCCCTTTCCTCGGTGGGGCTCCTCGTAGGTGGTGTGGGCGTCGTGGGGATCATGCTCATCTCCGTCACCGAGCGAACCCGAGAGATCGGGATCCGGAAGGCGCTGGGCGCCACTCGGGGGGAAATCCTCTGGCAGTTCCTCGTGGAAGCCGGGGTTCTCACCCTCATGGGTGGCGCAGCGGGGCTCGCGCTGGGAGCCACCGGAGCGTGGGCGGTGGCGGCCATCTCTCCCCTCCCCGCCTCCATCCCCGCATGGGCGGTGGTGGTTTCCCTCTTCATGGCGGCGGTCACCGGGATGCTCTTCGGTCTCGCTCCGGCGGCCCGAGCGGCCCGACTGGACCCGGTGGTGGCGCTCCGCTACGAATAGGGGTCCATCCCCGTCGTCCTCCCCCCTGTCCGCCCCCGTGGGGCGCTCATGATGTCATGACCGAACCCCTCGACATTCTCGCCATCTTCGCCCACCCCGATGACGCCGAACTCCTCTCCGGAGGTGCGCTCGCCCTGAGCGCCGATAGAGGGGAGCGGGTGGGTATCCTGGACCTTACCCGCGGGGAGATGGGGAGCCGGGGTACGCCGGAACTCCGTGCACGAGAAGCCGACGCCGCCGCGGAGGTGCTGGGCGCGGCCCTTCGTCGCAACGCCGGCCTCCCGGATGCGGGGCTCTCCTCCTCCTCCGAAGCACTCCCCACGGTGGTGGCCTTCCTCCGGGAGCTGCGTCCCCGGGTGGTGGTGACCCACTGGAAAGAGGGGCGTCACCCCGATCATGTGGCCACGGCCCGCCTTGTCAGGGAGGCCGCCTTCCTGGCCGGGCTCCGGAAGTACGATGCCCCCGGGAAACCCCATCGCCCCTTCAAGGTGGTCCACGGCATCGCCTTCCGGGAAGACAACCCGCCCCCGACCTTCGTCCTGGACATCTCGGCGCAGATGGACCGGAAGCTCCAGGCCATCGCCTGCTACGCCTCCCAGTTCGAGGGGGTGGCCGGGATGGGAGAGATCTTTCCGGCGGGAGACCGACCATTGGCCGATCAGATTCGGGCCCACGGGGCGGTGTGGGGATCCCGGATCCGGAAGCTCTATGGGGAGCCGTACTGGTGCGGGGAAGCGGTGGAACTCCCTTCCCTGGGCACCCTCCCGGTCAGTTCGTTCTGAGGGCTCACGCCGCCGGGGACGGGAGGAACGGTCAGGCGCAGGACACCTCTACCAGAAGCCTCCGCCATGAGGGGGTTTCCCTTCCCGAGACCCGGATCGCCCGTGCCGAAGCGGCACCTCCCTCCAGGAGCCAGGGGGCGAGCCACGCCCCGATCTCGGATGGGAGATGCCCCACCGGTTCCCCGGAGAGAAGGTGAACCCATACCTCGGGATTCTCCTGCATGGGTGGATCGGGGATGAGGGTGAGGGGGTCGCCGTCCTGGATCTTTTCCAGATGTTCGGACCGATCACCGAAGACCGTCCCATGGACGGTGGCGCGGAAGTGGCGGGGGTGTTCGGGGGGGAGTGGGGGGCGGGTTCCGGACATCACGTGGGGTGAGGAGGGGGGAGGCGGCCTTCCGGCCCACGACCGCCTCGTCTAACGTAGGGGAGCGGACTCCCCTCCACCACTCTCCTCGATCCCTCCACGGGGACGTGCCCCCCCTTCTTGGTCACCATGAATCCCATCTATCTGGATCACGCCGCATCCACCCCGGTTCGACCGGAGGTGCGGGAGGCCATGGCCCCCTTCCTGGACGAGGTGTGGGGGAACCCCGGTTCGGCGCACCGATGGGGGCGGGAGGCTCGAAAGCACCTGGACCAGGCACGGGGGCGCATCGCGGCTCTCCTCGGGATCCTCCCCGGTGAGGTGTTCTTCACCCGTGGGGGAACGGAGTCGTTGAACCTGGCCATCCTGGGGCGGGTGGAGGCGGCCCGGACCACGAACCCGTCTCCACTCGTGGTGACCTCCGGATTGGAACACTCCGCGGTGACCGAGGCGGTGGCCGAGCACCGCCGGACCGGTGGGGAGAGCGCCATCCTCCCCATACGCCCCGATGGCTCGGTGGACACCCGGACGTTCGAGTCGCTCCTGGTGAGGAACCCCGCCCTCGTCACCCTCCAGTGGGTGAATCCCGAGGTGGGGTTGATCCTTCCCGTGGAGGAGGTGGCAGACCGGTGCGCCGCCGCCGGGATCCCCTTCCATGTGGACGCGGTGCAGGCCGCCGGCGTACTCCCCCTCGTCATGGATGGGGCGGGACCCTCCCTCCTCTCGCTGGCGGGGCACAAGGTGGGCGGGCCCCGGAGCGGCGGCCTCCTGGTGCGTCGCAGGGGAGTGGAGCTTCACCCTCGCCTCTTCGGTGGCGGTCAGGAGGGTGAACTCCGCCCGGGGACTGCCGATGTGGCTTCCGCAGTGGGGATGGCTACCGCCCTCGAGATGGCCCAGGACCGGAGAGCCGAAACGGTGACGCGGCTGACCACCTTCCGCTCCGCGCTGGAAGCCATTCTCAAGGAAGGGGCTCCGGGGGTTCGGGTCCACGGGGAGGAGGGGCCTCGGGCACCCCACATCCTCGGTGTGGGGATCCCTGATCTCTCCTCCGATCTGGTGGTGGGGGCGCTGGATCTGGCGGGGGTAGCCGCCTCCAGCGGGCCCGCCTGCCGGAGCGGGAGCGCCCGGGTGAGCCCGACTCTCCTGGCGCTCCATGGGGAGGAGTACGCGCGCTCGGTTGCCCCTTTGCGCCTCTCGATGGGGTGGAGCACCACCGAGGAGGAGATCGTTCGGGCCGGAGAGATCGCGGTGCAGACGCTGGAACGCCTCCGGGGTGAGGGGGTCTGACCTCCCATGTCATCGGTGAAGCGCAGCCGCATTCTCGTGGCCATGTCCGGAGGGGTCGACTCCTCCGTTGCCGCCGCCCTCCTCCATGAGGCGGGGCATGAGGTGGTGGGGGTCACCATGAAGACCTTCTGCTACGAGGAGACACCGGCCCATTCGAAGACCTGCTGCGGCCTCGACGGAATCCTCGACGCCCGGAGCGTGGCCGATCGGTTGGGGATCCCGCACTACGTCTTCGACGTGGAGGAGGACTTCACCCGGGACGTCATCGACGACTTCGTGTCGGAGTACGCCCGCGGACGCACCCCGAACCCCTGCGTGCGGTGCAACTCCAACACCAAGTTCCGGGACCTCATGCGCCGGGGGGTGGCCCTCGGGTGCGACGGGATCGCCACCGGTCACTATGTGCGCGCCCTTCGCCCCGAATCCGGGACTTCCGGGGTCGAGGTGGAGCTCCACCGGGGCGCCGACGCTGGGAAGGACCAGGCCTACTTCCTCTGGGGGCTCCCCCATGATCTCGTGACCCGCCTTCACTTCCCCCTTGGGGACCTCACCAAGCCCCAGGTGCGCCAGATGGCCAGGGAGCGCGGGTTCCTCACCGCGGAAAAGCCCGAGTCCCAGGAGATCTGCTTTGTCCCCGCAGGAGATTACCGGGACTTCCTCCGGACGCGCCTCCCCACCCGTCACCCCTCGCTGGAGCCAGGTCCCATCGTGACGCTCGAGGGAGCGGTGGTGGGATACCACCAGGGGTACGCCGGGTACACGGTGGGGCAGCGCCGTGGCCTGGGGGGCGGGTTTGCCGAGCCCATGTACGTGGTGGAGGTCCGCCCGGAAACCGGAGAGGTGGTTGTGGGACCGGAAGAGGCCCTCTACGCCGCGGGGATGGAGATCGAAGATCTCAACTGGATCACCGACACGCCGCCCACCCCGGGCGACGAACTCCAGGTCCAGATCCGGCACCGCGCCCCGCCCCTCCCTGTAACGCTGGAGGATGGACCCCACGGACTCCGCCTCCGCTTCCCGACTCCGCAGCGTTCGGTGACCCCGGGGCAATCCGCCGCTCTCTTTCGGGGCACCCGGCTCCTGGGTGGGGGACGAATCTCCCTCGCACTCGTCCCGGCGCCCGTCTGACGTCTCCTTCGAGCGAAGCGGGGAAACTCCTCGACTGGAACCTCAGTAGCGAAGCCCGCTCGCCTCGGCGAACTCCCGGACCTTCTCCTGCTGCTCCTCGGAAAGCTCTTCCGGAATCTCTACCCGCACCTCGACGAACTGGTCGCCGATACGCCCCCCCTTCTTCACCCCCTGCCCCCGAATTCGGAACCGGGTCCCGCTCTGGGTCCCGGGCGGAATACGAAGCACCACCTGCTTCCCCTCCACGGTGCGGACCTTCAGCCGGGAACCCAGGAGCGCCTGCGCCACATTGATGGGGACGGTGACATGGACATCCAGCCCCTCCCGGCGGAAGAAGCGATGGGGCTTCACCTTGAAGGTGAGGAGGAGGTCTCCGGGTTCCCCTCCCCCCCCACCTCGTTCCCCCTGCCCGGAGAGGCGGAGTTTCGACCCGGACTCCACTCCCTCCGGGACATTCACCTGGAGCTTCCGCGTCTGGCGGACGCTCCCATTCCCCGAGCATGAGGGGCAGGGAACCTCCGGAATACGACCCCTCCCCATGCAGGCCGGGCAGGGGCGGTTCACGGCAAATCCCCCCTGGCCAAACGAAACCGACCCCGTTCCCTGACACTCGGAACAACGCACGAGATTGGCTCCCGGAGCGGCTCCCGAGCCGGCGCAGGTGGCGCACTCTTCCGTTATGGGAACCTGGATGGAGATCTTCCCGCCGCGCACCGCGGTCTCGAAGGAGATCTCCACCTGGAACTCCACATCCTGCCCCCGCTCGGGACCCCGGCGACCTCCAGCCGCCCGGCGCCCTCGATCAAAGAGGGTGGAGAAGAGATCCCCCAGGCCACCAAGCCCTCCCAGATCCTCGAAGGAGATCCCCTCGGTTCCGGGAGCGGGATCGCGAGCGGTACGCGAGCCGCTACCGGGGAATCCGAATGCCCCCAGGCGGCGCATCTGATCGTACTTCTTCCGCTTCTCCTCGTTGGAGAGGACGGAGTGCGCCTCACCGATCTCCTTGAAGCGTTCGGCCGCGGCGGGATCTCCCCGGTTGGCGTCGGGGTGGTTCTCCTTTGCCAGCTTTCGATACGCCTTCCGGATCTCGTCGGCGTCGGCCTTCTCCGAGACGCCGAGGATCTTGTAGAAGTCCTTGGAGGTGGTGCTCATTCGGGGCTCCGTCGGGAGGTGCGGTCCATCACCCTTCGAACTTCAGGACCCCGACCCGGGCCGGACGAATGAGATGCCCCTTGAAGCGGAATCCCACCTGGAGGAGCTGCCCCACCTGGTCATCCGCCTCGGAATCGTCGGTGGGGATGCGGAGAAGCGCCTCCATGCTGTTCGGGTCGAAGGGGTCGCCATCGGGTGCGATCCGCTCCAGCCCGGCCTCCTCGAGGGCCCGATGGAGCTTCTTCTCCACCATGGCCACCCCTTCCAGGATGGACTCCGTACTCGCCTCTTCCGGATCCACGACGGTGACCCGCTCCAGATCGTCCAGGACGTCCAGGAGGCGTCCCACCAGGGAGGCCTGTCCACGAATACCGGCCTCCCCCAGCTCGGTGGACGAGCGGCGGCGATAGTTGTCGAACTCGGCCGCGAGCCGGAGGTGGCGATCGCGGAGTTCCTCCAGCTCCGCCGCGAGGGAGTCGCCTCCCTCTTCCCCATCCTCCAGGGAGCGCTCCTGATCGATTTCCTGATCCTGATCCACGGTGTCGCCCTTCGGCTCCATCGTTCGTGTACCCTCGATTCGCTCGTGGACGTGTGCCGGCCCCCCCTTCATGATGAGAGCCGGAGACCCATCAATCGCTGCTGTACCCCTCGCGCCCGGAGGCGTTCTCCCCGGCGAGGCCCCTGAAGACGAGGAGGAGGGCGTGCTGCGCCGCCCGCTCCCGAATCTGGCTCCGATTCCCCGGAAAGATAACCGATTCGCTCCAGGTGCCGTCGGGGAGCGCCACCCCGAACCATACGAGCCCCACGGGCTTTTCCCTCGATCCTCCCTCAGGACCCGCGATCCCCGTGATCCCGACACCCACATCGGCGCCGAACCGTTCCCGGACCCCTGCCGCCATGGCCTCGGCCACCTCCGAAGAGACGGCCCCAACCTGCTTGAGGAGTGCGGGATCCACCCCGAGGAACCGGGATTTGGCGGCGTCCGCGTAGGTCACCACCCCACCCTCTACGTACGCAGAGGCCCCCGGTGTTTCGGTGAGGCGCCGAGCCAGGAGTCCCCCGGTACAGCTCTCCGCCACCGCCACGCGCCACCCCCGTTCCCGGAGCCGGTCCCCCACCGCCTGTGCCAGATCGCCGTTCGGCGCGTCGTAGCGGTAGGGAGCCAGTATGGGGGCCAGGAGGAGTTCCGCTGCGTCGAGGGCCCCCTGAGGGTCCCCGGAGGGCGCCGTAAGGTGCAGTTCCACACCGAGGAGGGAGGGGCGATAGGCCACACCCACCCCCACTTCGTCCGGGAGGGTGGCCTCCACCTCCGCGGCGAGGCGGGATTCGGGGATTCCGGAGGTGCGGATGGTTCGGGTCGCCGGCGGGGACAGGCGGGTGCGGAAGTGCCGGAGCAGCCGTTCACCGGCTTCACCTCCCAGGAGCGCCTGCATTTCGGCGGGAACACCGGGGAGAAGTAGGAGGACGGAAGGGTGCCTGGGCTCGTCGCCGGAGTAGAGGAGAGCGGGAGCCGATCCCGCCGGATTCCGGATCGGAGCCATGCTTTCCGGTCGGCGCGCAAGGCGCAGGTTGAGGGGTGACACCCCTCCCCCGGGACCATAGCGCTCTCCGAGCCATTCTCCGATCTGCGGGTCCTCCACCAGCGTCACGCCGAGGGCATCCGCGGCGCCCTCCCGGGTCAGGTCGTCCCCGGTTGGCCCCAACCCCCCCGTCACTACAACCAGATCGGAGGTCCCCATGGTGCGAGTAAGGGCGTCGGAGATCTCCTCCCGTCGGTCCCGTACGGTGAGATGGGTGGCGACCTCAAATCCGGCATCCCCCAGATGGCGAGCCATCCACGCCGAGTTGGTGTCCACCCGGTCGCCGCTCAGGAGTTCGTCACCCACCGTGACGAGGGCAGCTCTCGGAGGGCCCGAGCCGGTCATTCCACCCCCGGTGTTCCGGAACCCCTTCGTTGCGCGGCCCGATACTCTCGGAGGTAGACCACGAGCGAGTAGATGGTGAGGAAGATGGCTACGCCCAGCATCACTCCCACGACGGCGCCGTGGAAGATCGCCCACCCCTCCCAGAGGGGATTCCCCCCCCACCCCTCATTCTCCGCAGTCCGCGCCAGGGCGTACCAGAGGATGAGCCCCCCGGAGAAGATGTTCTGGCTCAGCGCCTTCACCTTCCCTGACGGTCCGGCGGAGAGGACCTGTCCCTTCCGGGCCGCCCAGCTCCGGAAGATGGTGATTCCCACCTCTCGCCCGAAGATCACCAGGACGACCCAGAGTGGGAGCGGCCCCCAGAGGGGAACGTCGGTGATGGGGTCGGGTCGGTGGGAAACGAGGTAGAAGGGGATGAAGGTGGTGATGAGGAGGAGCTTATCCGCCATGGGATCAAGAAGCTTCCCCAGGTCGGTCACGAGCCCATGCTTCCGCGCCAGATATCCGTCCCAGAGGTCGCTCACGGCCGCCGCCACGAAGAGGGCGAAGGCGCCAAAGAGCCACCCGGGGTTCGGGGAAAGGACCATCAGGAAGAGCACCGGACACGAGATGATCCGGGCAATGGTGATGGTGTTGGGGAGGTTCAGGCGCAAACGGGCCATGGGAGGTGACTCAGCTCAACGTCTTGACCACCAGCTTGCTCACCGCCTTGAGGGTTTCGAAGACCCCCTCCCCCGCGGTGGCCACCGCCTCGAAGTCGGGAACACCGCCGGGATTGAGCTGACCCCGGAGTTCTTCCACCGAAGAGATTTCCGGAAGGTCCCGCTTGTTGTACTGGATGACGAATGGGATCCGTGAAAGGTCGTATCCGTAGGTCTCGAGGTTCTCGTAGAGGTTGTGCATGGCCTCGATGTTCGCCTCGGTTCGGTGGCTCTGCGAGTCGGCTACGAAGATGATGCCGTCCACATTCTTGAGAATGAGCTTCCGGCTCGCATTGTAGTAGACCTGCCCTGGAACGGTATAGAGGTGGAAGCGGGTCTTGAACCCTCGGATCGCCCCCAGATCAATGGGGAGGAAGTCGAAGAAGAGGGTTCGATCCGTCTCGGTGGCGAGCGAGATCATCTTCCCCCGAGTATCCGGATTGATGCGGGAGTATATGTACTCCAGGTTGGTGGTTTTCCCGCCAAGTCCCGTCCCGTAATAGACGATCTTGCAGTTGATCTCCCGGGAGGCATAGTTGATCATGGACATGTCAGCTCAACTCCTCACGGAATAGTCGGTCGATCTCATTCTCGGCCTCTTGCATCCACTCACGCCCCATCCCCTCTCCTCCCCCTTCGTCCGAAGCAAATCGCTCCAGCGTGGATTCCAGCAAACGCATGCCCTCTCGCCACCCCTCCGATCCGCCGACCGCTCCCTGTGGGTGATCCACGATCACCGCCACCGACCATTCGGCCCCGACCCGGGCCAGCGCCACCGTCGACTCCTTGCCTTCCTGCTGAAGGCCCCCAAAATCGGCGGCACCGAGGAGGGAAGCAAGCTGCTCCGCCGCTGCGAGGTGGCTCGATGCCAGAGAGGCGAAGGTGGGTTCGTCGATGGTCCCGGGGATTCCCGACGCAGCCACAACCATTCCGGCGCCATCCAGAAGGAATCCCACGCGAGTCCCGGCACCTCCCACCAGCGCATGAAACGCCTCTCCGGCGGGAGCGAACGCGGGGCCGAGGCCGTGTGGCGACCCCGGAAGCGACGACGTCACACCACCGACTCGGTGGAGACTTCGGAGTCCTCAGGTGACGATTCGAGGCGAAGGAGGAGGGTGCGTGCGCGATTCTTGAGCAGGGGGCGGGGCTCCCATGCCACGTAGTCCCGGAGGAGGTTCACCACGTTCACGGTGGGCTCCTGGCGAGAGAGGTTCTCCAGAGCCGCCATTCGCTTCAGGGCGAGAGGGTGGAAGAGGTTTCGCTCCGCCCGTCCGATCTGGTCCCGAATGAGGAGCGCAGCCAGCGTCCCAGCCACGGCCACCACCGCCACCGCGACACCGGTGATGCGGAGCGCCCGCGAGGTGGAATCGCTCGGTCCGTGATCGTCCTTCCCCATCACATCTCCCTCCGACCGGCCAACGCCTCGGCCAATGTGGATCCGTCTACATATTCCAGGTCACTCCCCATGGGGATTCCCCGGGCGAGTCGCGTCACTCGCACCCCCGAAGGGCGGAGAATCCCCTCAAGGTAGATTGCCGTCGCCTCTCCTTCAACGGAGGGGTTTGTAGCGAGAATGACCTCACGGACCTCCCCCTCCCCCCCCTGAACCCGGTTCAGGAGGGAGGCGATGCGAAGTTCATCAGGCCCCACGCCATCCAGGGGAGAAAGTCGGCCTCCCAGGACATGGAATGCCCCCCGGTACTCTCCGGTTCCCTCGATGGAGCGCACGTCGAACGCGCTTTCCACCACGCAGAGGAGGGAGCTGTCCCGCCCCGGATCGCTACAGATGGGGCAGAGATCCCCTTCCGAGAGGTTTCCGCACACCGAACAGGGGCGCACCCGATCGACCAGCTCTTCGATGGCGCGGGCCAACCGGTGCGCCTCGGCGGCGGGGACCCGGAGGAGGTGGTACACCAGACGGGTAGCGGTCTTGGGACCGATCCCGGGGAGTCGGGCAACCTCCCGGGTCACCTCGTCGATGAGGGAGGTCAAGCTCCGGCGCCGAGGCTCAAGGGAACCCGGGGAGCTTCATGGGGAAGGGGAGCCCCCCGGCCGCCTTCTTCATCTCGTCCTGGTACGCGTCGGACGCCTTCTTCTGCGCCTCGGCGAGGGCGGCGAGAACCAGATCCTCCAGCATCTCCACATCGGAGGGGTCCACTACGGCGGGGTCGATGGAGATCCGGCGGACCTCACCCTTCCCGTCCACGGTGACGGTGACCATTCCCCCTCCCGCGGAAGCGGAGAGTTCCCGCTTCTCGAGGGAATCCTGGAGTTCGGACATCCGGGCCTGCATCTGCTGGCCCATCTGGAGGATCTGTTGAACGTTCATCAAAACATGTCCCGTCATATGTCAGTCCCGCCGCGGAACCCCATTCGGGGCTCCCACGACGAATCAGTCCATCAGTTCAAGATCGAGTTCTTGTACCGCTTCTTCCAGCCCCGGTTCCTTGTGGAGGAGGTCGCTGAGGCGCCCCTCGCGCGCATCATTCGCCGTGATTCTCCCATCCCCTTCGGGAGCCCCTTCCGAAGCTCCGACTTCTTTCACCTCGATGAAGGCCTTTCCCACCAGGTGCATGGCCAATCCCTCCTCCAACCGCTCCCGCTCCCGGGAGGAGGAGAGGCGTTCCAGCGCCGGTCCCGGCTGTAGATGGATCCGGAGGCCTTCTTCTTCCTCCTCTTCTATCGGCTCAACTCGGGCTCCCTGGAGGAAGGGGGAGAGCCCGGGGGGGACCCCCTCACCGGTGGCCAGCAGCTGTTTCCATCCGGCAAGAATGTCGGTGTGGCGCGTGTGCGGTCCGGACTCCGGAGCGGCGTTTTCGGTCCCGGAAGGGGGTTCGGGGAGAGGGTCGGGCGTCGCCGGCGGGGGTGCGGAGGGTCGGGACTCCCGCGAGGGGGGAGGATCTGAAGGCGCCCCCTCCCCTCCGAGGGCCCCCAGAAGCGCCTCCAGCTCCACCGTCCGGTCCAGCCAGGAGAGGCGGAGGAGGAGGAGCTCGATGAGAACCCGCGGCTGGGAACTCCGCCGGAGGCTCCCGGTGGATTCCAGTTCGGCGGCCAGCGCCAGCATGCGGATGAGGTCCGCCGGTTGGAAGGAGCCGGCTCGGCGGTGCCACTCCTCCAGCCGATCTCCTCCGATCTCTTCGGGAGGGGAGCCGAGTCGAACCCGGAGGAGGGTTCGAAGGGCCTCCACCACCCCGTGATAGAACTCCACCAGATCGTACCCCTCGTCCAGGAGCGTCTGGACGAGCTCGAAGATCCCGGACCGGTCCCGGTGGGCCAGGAGGTCGAAGAGTTCGAGGAATCGCTCTTCGTCCACCACACCCAGGATCCGTCGAACCGCATCCACCTCCAGGGCCCCGTCCGAGAGGGCGAGGACCTGATCGGTGAGGGAGAGCGCGTCCCGCATCCCCCCCTCCGCCTTTCGGGCCAGGAGGCGGAGCGCTTCCGGATTTGCCGCCGTCCCCTCTCGCTCCAGCACCTCGTTCAGGCGCTGCACGATCTCGTTGACCCCGAGGCGGTGGAAATCGAAGCGCTGGCACCGGGAAAGGATGGGTGCGGCGGTCTGCTCGATCTTCTGGGGTTCGGTGGTGGCGAAGATGAAGATCACACGGGGGGGCGGCTCCTCCAGGATCTTGAGGAGCGCGTTCCACGCCTCCCGGGTGAGCATGTGGGCCTCGTCCACGATGTAGACCTTGTACCGCCCCTCCTCGGAGGGGGCGTACATGGCCCGTTCCCGGAGGTCCCGGGCGTCGTCCACCCCCCGGTTGGAGGCGGCGTCGATCTCCACCACGTCGAGAGCGGTGGTCCCGCTCCAGATCCGCGTGCAGCTCTCGCAGACCCCGCACGGCTCCCCCCCCGCATCCCGATCGGGGCAGTTGAGGGCCATGGCCAGGACCCGCGCCAGGGTGGTCTTCCCCACACCGCGAGGACCGGAGAAGAGGTAGGCATGCCCGACCCGACCTCCGGAAACGGCTCGCCGCAGCGTCTCGGAGACGTGCTCCTGTGTGGCCACCTCGGAGAAGCTCCGGGGGCGATACTTCCGTGCGAGAGCGGTGTGGGACAAGGTGCGACCGGATGAAGTCGGATCCCGGGGGTGGATGGGGCCGGAACCCATCCCCCAAGCGATGTGAAACCCCGGCCTGCCGGGGGAGCCGGAGCGCGCCCCTCAGGCGGGGGGAAACAAGAGTGCCCCAGGTTGACCGTAGCGGCGATCGCCACACGTACCGCTGCTACCGGCAAGGTCCTGACGGATTCCGTGGGCTTTCACTCTACGAACCTGGGGCACCCCTGAACTTAGAGGGGGGGCCGAGCAGGGTCAACCGGACAACCCCGGGCGCCAGGCATCGGCAAGGTGTTCCACGACCGGTTCCTCTCCTCGTTGCAGGAAGACGGCCACCGCGTCAAAACGCAGGTTTCGGGGGATGGGTCCCGGGCACTCCCTGAGCCACCGGCGAGCCGCTCGCGCCACCTCCTCCTGCTTCCGGCGGGAGATGGCCTCGAAGGGGTGCCCGTGATCGGACGGAGACCGGGTCTTCACTTCCACGAAGGCGACGGTGTCCCCCTTCCGGATGATCAGATCCACCTCGCGGGGTCCGTCCCGGTAGTTCCGGGTCAGCACCTCCCAACCGGCGCCCTCGAGGTAACGGGCGGCCACCCCTTCTCCCCTTCGTCCTCGGGCGGTCCTCCCCTCCACCACACTACCCCGGCGTCGCCGCGCCGGCCACCGCGGGGTGCACCTCCCGGTTGAGGGCACGTCCCACCATCCGGATCTGTTCCATGAGTTCGACGAACTGCTCCGGGAAGAGGGTCTGGGCTCCGTCGGAGAGAGCCAGATCGGGGTTGGGGTGCACCTCCACGATGAGGCCGTCGGCCCCGGCGGCCACCGCGGCGCGCGCCATGGGGGTGACCTTCGAGCGGATCCCCGTCCCATGGCTGGGATCGGCCACGATGGGGAGGTGGGAGAGGGCCTTCACCACCGGAATGGCGGTGAGGTCGAGGAGGTTTCGGGTATGGTCGTCGAAGGAGCGCACCCCCCGTTCGCAGAGGATCACCTCGCCATTCCCCTCCGCCAGCAGGTACTCCGCCGCCAGGAGCAACTCCTTGATGGTGGCGGACATCCCCCGCTTGAGGAGGACCGGCTTCCCGACCCTCCCCGCCCGCCGGAGAAGGGGGTAGTTCTGCATGTTGCGGGCGCCGATCTGGATGATGTCCGCATACTCGGCGACCAGATCCACCCCTTCAGGGTCGATGGCCTCGGTGACCACGGCGAGACCGGTGGCCTCCCGCGCCCGGGCCAGGAAGATGAGGCCCTGTTCGCCG